>JAUSGG010000025.1 GCA_030649165.1 Armatimonadota bacterium | reverse complement strand
GAAATCGAACTCGACGCCGGCATGGATCGATCAGCCGTGTTGGCGCAGGTGACCCGGCTGGTTGAGCACGTGGAAGGCATTCTTCGCGTGGCTGAATAGCATCCGGTCAAACAGAATCCGCAAGCGCCCGAATGTTCATTGCTATCCGCCGCAACCAGGATGCTGAGCGTGTCGAAGGATCTACTCAGTCCGCGGTCCGGCAAATCCACCCGGCGACGTCCGTCGAACGCAACCCGTTAGTCCTCGTTAATCCTTCCCTGCAAACCGGGCTCTGTCCCGCTCTGTCCCCAATACTACGCCACGATCGTCGCTGCCTGGAACTCCTCGCATTTCGCGAGCAGCTCGGGGAGGGACATGATCAACTGCGTCAGTACGGCCTCGCGTTGGTCGTAGTGAGACGGATCGGAGCCGGCGTCCGCCGGCTGGTCGGTTGTTGTTTCCATTGGCGCTCCTCTCGTCGGTTCTCAGTTCACTGCTCACTGCTCTCTGTTCACTGTTCACTGTTCGCTGTCGTCAGATAATGGTGAACGAACGCATGTTCGATTATATCGGATGACGGGGAGGTTGTCAAGCGTTATTTGACAACAGGAATTTTTTTTACAGGATTTGGGAGTGAGGATGGGGAGTGTTGTCGGCGGTGGTTGCGCTTCGGGACGAAAAGGGGGAGTGTTCAAGAACCCTCGTTCCGAGGAGGTACGACGAGGGATCTGCTTTTTCTGAACGGAAGATAGTGCTCAAAAGCAGATTTCTCGCGTCGCTCGAAATGACGTTGGCGACTGGTTTCGGAGTTTCTGGACACTCCCAAAGCGAGTCCCGACGCACACGAAGCATGGGAGCCGTGCCACGCCCGTCATTCACAATGGCTGCTGTGCTTCTTGCGTTCCCGGCCGTTGTTGACCAGGTCTTCCTTGCTCGTTCGTGCGTCAAAGGCTATCTCGATCAGATTTCGCAACTGGTCGGCGGTTCCTGGATACTTCCACCATCGAGCGTACCCCTTTTCGCCGTCCACGTTGTCATCCAGACGAGGAGGGAGTTTCTTGTCACTTGAATTCGCTATTGAGGGGAGTGTAATCGCCATCAGCCCACTCCGCTTGTTGTTGGGGTCGTCTCTTAGGGTTGAGGCTATCTCCCAATCCACGAATCGTCTTGACCAGGTGCACTTGCCTATTAAGACTATCGTAACGGTGGAATCCGTCAGGTACTTCTCACGGATTCGCTTCATCACGTAGTCCCAGTTCTCGCTGTCAATGAGGTCCTGGTCATCGTCGGAGACGCCGACGGAGCGTGAGATGAACACCTTCTCCTCTTCGTCGAACTTCTTGATGAACGCTTCGACTTCTTTCCGGTCGTCCTTGTGGTAGGAGATAAAACACTTGCGCCTTACAGCGTCTGCCATTTGTGTTTGCCCACCCTCCTTAGATTGCGATGCCTTTGAACAGTGGTCATCGAGACTACTGTCATGCCTTAAGAAAGTCCGATAATGCTGGGCTCCGACATCATTCTACATCACCTCTAGGGCAGATGCAATGGCAAGACAGGATCGCTCACAAAAAGCCATTCCATGTAATCTCGCAATGTAACTCCCCATATATTGCGACCTCTGGGTTGAAGCCCGGATCTGAGCGTATCTAGAAACGGGGCCGGCCTATGTCCCTCGGACCAACTTGATGATGTCGATCACCCTGTTCACTAAAGCTTCTGGATCTAAGCTGCTGTTGTTGAGCTCGTCATAGAGGTGGGCCGACACGACTCCAGAGTAAACCCCCTCGATCTTAGGCCTCAGCGTTTCCCATATCTGCCGCGCAGCATACCCCGTCGCACCGATAGGGATGGGTGTCTTGAAAAACTGCCTTGATATTTCGTATTCCTGTATGACCCCGGGAGCGATTGCGGCGTCAGAACGATTCCCGGCGATGAACACCGCAAACCCGCTTCTGCCTATCATGTCCTCCCTATATAGTCGATAGAACGCTTGCCTCTCATGGGTGGGCACACCTTGCGGGAACGGCCGCAGCACCAGACGATCCTCAAGATGTGCCGCGCCTTCAGCTTGATATAATGTTGACAATGCGCCCATGATCACTGCGCTGCCAATACCCAGCCCGAAACCACTCACTAGATTGAGCCCTTCTTCCATCAGCCGTTGACCAAGATTATGGCACAGCTTGTGAATGGCGTCTTCCCCGTAGACTCCGTATTCGTGCGCACTGCCCGATACAAACACATTCCGGAGATAGTAACTCTGTTCAATTTCCGTAAGCACCTCCGTAATATCGCTGTAGTCATGGACAAGCAGAGTTTGAATGCTATAACGCTGTAGGTCTTCAATCTGGAGCCCCTGTTTGTTTTCCTCATATCGGAACTCGTCCTCTCCGTCGTTACCAGAAGGAAAGTCAGAACGCAATACTCGTCGCATGATGGAGTAGTGCTCGCGCTTGCTGTCGCCTAACAACGATCTTAGATGACCAAGCATATAGTCAAGGTTCGGATCGGTGAAGCTGAACCCGAGGAACAGGAACGTCTTGCCTAGGAGGTCCGCTTCTAAGGTGTTCTGCATGGCTTGATGCCGCACAGCATAGCGCTCGTAATCATCTTTGCAGATGATAATCTCCTCAGGGCTAGCGATATCGCCGTGCATCTTGTATAAGACTACATCCCGGCTCGGTAAGCTCACACCTATACTTGCATCCGTCTTCTTCACATCCGCGCGTACCTTGGCGGCGTCATACGAATCCTCCAACAGCGTATCAAAGTTCGTGGTCCACACGATTGGGATGGCGAGTCGAGCGATGATCTTGTGGTTGTCGCTTGGTGATCCGGGCTTGCCAAACTCGTCCAGCAGCAACTGGTTCAGGCCGGAGCGGTCTCTCCCGCGTCTGTTCAGATAGTACTGTGCCACGGCAACCAGGTCGTGTTCGCGTTTGACATCCAGGCCGAGCTCCTCACCGCATTCGGCCATTAAGGCTCGCCAGTCTACAAAGCCCGACGGTCTCGACAAGCCGGCTCCGACGAACAGAGCGGAATCGCCTTTGTGCAGGGCAGAGACGTACTTACGGATGAGTTGCTCACGACTGATGGACACCGTTTGGTTCCTTTCAAGGACCGGTCGCTTCCGAAGGTCCCGCAGCCCGGACAGCCGCATCGTCACGGTGCTTTGGCCGCCACGACTCCAAGTCTGTGCCGTGTCCAGTCGGCTCAGGCTCAAAAAGCTGCCATTGACAATACATGCTCGCCCGTACATTATACCAGATTGGATGGTACTGAAAGGTTTCGTACCTTCTGCAGGCAATGCCTGCTCGTCTCCGACCATAGACCAGGAGGTATGAACGGGTTTGAGGGACGGTTTAAGGGTTTTAAGGGGACGGAGCCCTTTTCCGATGCTCCGGCAGCAGAGCGCAGCGGCGCTCCCGAAGCCGTCGAACGCACAATCATTCGCTCCCCCGGCGCCGCCCAATACATACGCACATGAGGTTGCACAAAATACCGGAAGAAACCCGCCAGTACTAGTTGACAACCCCTGCCCCTCCGCAGTAGAATAACGAACATCAGTTCGCTACTAGCAACAGCGGATAGGAAAAGCGCTGCAGCCGCGGCGCCGTTTAGCCGCCTGGTTCCTGATTCCCAAGCAATGATGTCCCACAATTCCTTGGGGCAGTATCCGAATACTTTTATAGGCAATCTGCAGTTGAACCTGTGCGGTATGATTATTCCAGCGGCGATTAACTCTTGTGTTCTTTCGTCTGATAGATCGAATCGTCTCTTTATTGCCTTTAGCGGAGAATATAAATTCCTTGCCATCATGAGCGTCCACTCCTTTACCTGAATTCCCTGTGGACGAAAAGACCGTCCACAATATAGAGAATTTCTGAGTTCAGGTGTACGCCCACCTGCAAGTAATGGAAGAAATCCCCGCCGAAAGAATTATTTTTGGGTACATTCCCAAAACTGGGTTCCCTAAGAAGTATCATCGATCTTACCCCCCACCCCATTCCCGCTACATGGTGAAGGATTTCCAACACAGAAAAGTGGTATAATGAACCAGCCAAGCTGAGCTATTGGAGAACCAAGGCACTTCAGGAGGAGATATTACCATGGAACCGGCGAGTGTGTATTGCCCGAAGTGTGGGAATCAGGAGGTTAATGCCGATGCCAGATTCTGCTCAAAGTGCGGCACCGCCTTAAGCATCTCCACGTCAGAACCGGTCAACCATGCGAACATGACTAGCAATATTCCCCCAGCCAAAAAGAGCACTGGTAATGACGGCTGCTGTGGTTGTTTGGCTGTTATAATCGTTATTATAATTGCAGCTATTCTTATGTCATCGCATACAGAACAGAAGCAAGACAGTAACTCATTTGGCAAGGATAATTGGCAGTACCAGATGCAACTCAAAGACAAACAAGAAAACGGCAATACCGAAAAGTCAGATACATTCCTTGATGAGTATAATAAACAGCAGGAAGGGAAGTAAAAGCGGGAGCCTTTGGCATAAGGGGACGGCATAAGGGGACGGAGCCCTTTTCCGATGCTCCGGCAGCAGAGCGCAGCGGCGCCCCCGAAGCCACCGAACGCACAATCCATTCGCTCTCCCGACGCCGCCCAATACATACGCACATGAGGTTGCACAAAATACCGGAAGAAACCCGCCGGTACTAGTTGACAACCCCCGCCCCTCGGCAGTAGAATAACGAACAGGCGTTCCCAGCCCAACCGGGCATGTCCGGAGACGCGGAAACCAATGAACTACGAGCCATGCAACCTTGAACCATCGAACATTGACAACCCAAGAGACAGTTCTGAACTGAGGATTGCGAGCCGACGGAAGAGAGCGCAAACAATGGGCGGTCTGAATCAGCAATCAGGCAATATGCAATATGAAATCTGAATCTGACTGGGGCCCCTGAATTCAACCGAACAAACTTCGCCACGCTCAGTCCACGAGGAAGTTTGTTCGGAAACAACCCCTTTTGCAGGTACGAACAAACTTCCGGGTTCAGTCCGAGGTCATCGCATGTTAGGCTTGCTTGACACCGAGGGTGGGCTTCGGCTTCAAAGAACAAGCCGAAGCATCGAAAGGGAGAGGGGGCAAGGCGGCAGCCAGCTTCCGGAGGATATTCTGCTCGTAATCGTTCATGTTGGCACGCAGGGCTACAGCAGGTTAGCGAAAGGCATCTTTCCGTATAACATCACAAACTGCCCGATCAGATGCCGCTCGACGGCAAGAGGATCATGATTCAGTGATAGCGGCTTCCATGCCACGAGCAGATCGTCGCATTCGGCCAGTTGCCAAATATACCTGCCACCCCAATGGGCACACGCTTTGCCGGCCCCGAACCTCATGTAAAGGCTCAACCTGCGACGGAGGGTGGGGGTTTTCTTGCCAAAGGTCCCAGCTTTTCCGATGTATACGACACGCGCGCCTTCTATCCAATTCTGTTTCAGCTCGTCCACCTGGACCGTCGGGTTTCTGCCATCGTAGTGGCCGCCGATACTGCTCTGAAGGAAAGTGGGAGGCTCTGTTGTATTACGGAGTAAAGCGTACACGCCGGGCTCTTTGGGTACCAGCGAGCAACCACTGGCTCTCAGGCGCGCGATATCCACAAAACCGGAGAAACCGGCGGCCTCGAGGCCACTGCGGGTGAACTCAGCAACTCCAGCCTCTTGCGTGTCCATAGGTTTGCCTCCCAAGGTTGACCGTCTGACCAGTTTCCGTTCTGCGATTAGTGGTTAGATTCTTCGCTTCGCTCAGAATGACTGCCTCTGCGTTCTTTGACAAGAGATAAGAGTGACGACAAGGCCCCGGACATGGATGTCCGGGGCCATCTGTTTGCGCTTGAGTCGCTGCGTCGAGGAGAGCGGCGGGTCACGCCGCACTCCAGAACCCCTCCCCAACCCTCCCCGGCACGGGGAGGGAGCAGGTCGCTGTCGCTCGATCCCGTCTAGAACTCCAACTCCAACGTCACGATCTTCTTCTTCGCCACGCTCAACGGCACGGTCTTGGAATTGGTGAGCTTGATCTCCTTCTCTGGTATCTCCTCAAGCGACACGAGTTGCGCCTTCTTGATCGGTTTGAAGAACTTCAGGCTGCCTTTGACGGCCTTGTCGGTCGGGTTGAACAGGCGGACGATCAGGCCCTTGCCGTTCTCGGCTTGCTTGACGCCTGAGAAGACCAGGCCCGCGCCTTCCAGCTCCATAAAGCTGAGGCTCTTAGGCAGCTTGCCTTTGTGCCGCCCGACCTGCGCGATCTTGACCGGCAGGTTGAAGTTCTCAGCCGCGTGGAAAACCTCGCCCCTCGCCCAGTCGCCGGCGTGCGGGTAAATCGCGTATCGCCGCTCCTGCGGGCCGATGCACTGCGCAAGCTCCTGCTCGGGATGCACTTCCCAGCGCGCCGTGACCGTGCAAAGGCTCATCATATACGACCTCAGCAGCGTTACGGCAATCGCGCGGTCCTCATTGTCGGTGACCTCGTACTCGCGCAGACCGTCGTTCAGCACGGCGAATCCGGCCTTGCCGTCGTTAACTTCGACGAACCGATAGTGCGGGTGCGTCGGGTTCGGCGTCTCGTAGAACGGGCTTCCCTCGGGCCGGTCGATGTCGCGCTGGACCACGTCGAACGCCGCCTCGGCGTTGGAGGTCTTGGCCGCGATACCGGTCGGGAAGAACACGCGCAGCCTGTGGTTGCGGCAGTTGTTGTCCCAAACGGTTTTCACCTCAAGGGCCTTCGCTCCCTTGCGCAGCGTGAAGAACGAGGTGATCGGATATTCCTTCATCTCGCTCGTCCGCTTGTCGGCGTGCCAGCCGTGTGTCGGGTCCTCGCTGGCCTCTTTGTGCAGATACTCGACGCCCGCCGGGATTTGCAGCTTATAGGTAACGCTGTAGGTCGCCTTGAACGGGGTGGACTCGACCAGCGTGATCTCAATCGGACACCCGACGCTGTTGATCTTCTTGTCGTGCGGAACGGCCAAGTGCTGCCAAGCATGTCCGGCCTCGCCCTCGTCCACGAAGTAGTGCAGATTCTCGTATATCTGGCCGGTCTGTTCATCGAGCATTTCGAGGGTGCCGTCGTCGTCGATGCAGACTCTCAGATATTCGTTCTCAAGCGTGTTCAGCGACGGCGTCAGCGTGACCGGAGTCCCCATCCTGCGGCCCTCTGGTTTCATGATATAGGTCTTGTAGCCAAGAGCGGGTATGTTCTCAGCCATGAACTGGAACGTGACCCTTTGCCCGATGAGAGCCAGCGTGACGTCGATCAGGTTGCGAACGACCTGCTCGTCGCGATGCCGCTCGGTCACGTGAATCGGGACCTTGTTGCCGTCCGTGCCGAAGAGCGAGAAGTCGCCGTACTGAAGCCGCTCGTCGATGTCCACCACGGCGGTCAGCATTTCGGTGCGCGAATACGGGCTCGGGTTGATGACCGTCAGCGCGATTTCCCGCTTGTCCAAATCGGAGTTATCCACGTTCAACTGGATGTTCTGCAGCGCGCGGCGCAGAACGCCGTCGGAGATGCCCTGGACCTGCTCGAACCGGTAGACCATGTCCTTTTCGAGCTGATCGACGCCACTGCCCGAAATGCTGTCGTGCGGGTGGTTGATCAGCAGGTTCTTCCAGGCGATCTCGAGGATCTTATATGGATACTCCGCGCCGAGCAGCCAGGAGAACGCGGTGAACGGCTCCGCCCATCGCTGCAGCGCGTTTTCCGTGCGCGTGTTCAGCATCTTGATGATGGGCCGACTGGACACAACGTCGCCCCAAATGTGCGCGCCGGGGCTGGACGGACCCGGATGCCTGCGCTCGCCGTATTTGATCTCCAGGCTGTCCCAATCGACCTCTTCCTTCACCCTGGTCATGAAAGTCGAAAGGCTGCTGAAGTAAATCTTGTCGTCCTTGATCTCCTTCTGCGCGTCGGCGAGGATTTCGAACTCGATCGGGTCGGGCGCGGTGCTGTCCATACCGTGAAGGAAGCCGAGGTGCCGCGTCAAGTGATGCTGCTTCTCGTCGTCCCGCGCCTGCAGGATCAAATCGACCAGCTTCTCCTTGCGGTACTTCTTCTGCGGATCGACCAGGTAAAAGTGGCCCATATAATCCTGGTCGTTGCACAGGTGGAACGGCAGTCCTTCCATGTCCCAGAAATACTGCCGGTCGCCCCAGTACATACCGTAAGCGATTGGCCGCCACACGTTGAAGTAGAAGTTGTATCTGGCCTTCGAGCCAAGCCGGGAACCGAGCACGCGCGAGCCGTCGGGGCCTTCCCAGATGAACTCGGAACGAGGCGTGTCCCAGGTTCCAATACCGCGGTAGAAAATTGTGGTGTCGATCTTGAACCCCTGGTAAATCTGAGGCATTTGCGACGCCTGGCCGTAGCCGAACGGGCTGTAACCGACCTTCATCGGCTTGCCGCCGAACTCCTTCGCCAGCCGATGACCCATGACCAGGTTGCGCACGATCGACTCGCCGTTGATGTTGTGCTCTTCGGGAGCGGTGTACCACGGGCCGACCTCAAGCTGTCCGTTGGAGATGAACTTCTCCAGCTTCTTGCGGTTTTCGGGCCGGACCTCCAGGTAGTCCTCGACCGGAACTGTCTGCGAGTCCATCAAATACCAATAGTTCGGCTTCGACTCCAGCATTTTGAGCAGATCGTCGATGAAGTCGATCAGGAGCATCCTGGTCTCCTGATAGCCGTAGGTCCACTCCCGGTCCCAATGGGTGTTCGGGATCACGTGCATCTCATACGGCTTGCCGTTCTTGCTTGCGGCTTCGGTTTTGGCTTTGGCCGCGGGTTTGGTTGTTTTCTTCTCTGTGGGCATTTGGTCTCCTTATTCTTTGTAGCCGTCAGCTATCAGCTTTCAGCCGGATTGCGCGTGACGGTTGATGTTACACCTGATTGACCTTATGTGCGGGTAGCGGGGATTCCTGCATTGAAGGGGTGGAGAGAGCGGCAAGACGATCGTCCTGGGAGTCCGTTCCAGGACGATTCTTCCGCGAACTCCGTTCCCGGCACAAAGTACTCGAGGGGTGTTGCGGATTGGATATCCGCGAAGCAGGGTCCGGGAACTGATTTCCCGGACCATCGGTGAGTTATGAGTCATGAGTGGGGGACGCCTCGGCGTCCCCTTTTCGTTCCTACTTCTGACGGGCGGCCTCAATGGGCTCGGCTCAAGAGTGCGCCGTAATAATGACAAGAAAATGATCTAACCTTCGCTCATCTGGGTCACATAGTCTTCCTCTGATATCGTTACCCACGCAAATGACGACGGACCATGATTACTCTCCCAGGTACACTTGAACTCGTAGTAGGCCCCGCACTTGGTGCACCTGGCGAGTGCTTCGAGAGGTTTCTCGTATTGCCTGGTTATCGTTCTTCCGCAGTCGATGGCTCCTGGCGGTGCCGGAGCCTTTACGGTCTCAACGACTGTCTTTGTCCGTCCATCTCGGGTCTTGTTCACTCGCCCCCCCACAGTACCCGCACGTCAAACGCCCGAACCAGCCTTCTCTTGCCTCATACTCAACCTTGCCAGTCATTTCCCGTCCAGCCTCCTCTCCGGTGTCTCGGGATTTGGGCGAAGCGCAATTCCCGAACATGCTCGGTCCCATATGTTCGGGATTCTGTCCTTTCGGGACACCTGCCCTGCGCGCCCCCGCTTGGATGACCAAGCCAAGGCACTACTCCGGCGTACTCCTATTACTCTCGTGGATCTCTTGTATGGACTCCTGGGCACACATCTGAACCGCCCTGTCCGAGTCCTGTGCCATGGTGGACAAAACGTCCAGAAATCTCTTGTCCCCGAGTGAGCCGAGCTGTCGCGCTAATCTCATCTTCAAAGGCGCCGATACTAAGCCAATGTCCGTTCTCTTAACTCTTGCGTCGAACCACCTGATCAATGACGTGTCCCCCGCGGGTTTGAGACTGACGAGCTCATCTAGCGCCGCGTCCAGCAATCGTCCGTCACTGGAATCCATGACGCGTTCCAAAGTGGCTTCGATCTTCTTCATCAGTTGTGGCAGAAACGCAAACCCACTGAGGTGGTACGTCGCGGCAAGCCGAGCTTCGGTATTCGTGGAAGCATCCACGACTCTTAGTAGTTTGTCGACGACCAACTCCACACGCTCTGTCTGCTCATCTGACAGTTCCCTCTTCCCGGGTAATAGCCGTGTGGAATCGCCTGCCTTCTGACGTAAGACATGTGCCGTCCACTCGCTAACCTCGTTATCTGGTATTGCTAGGAAGAAATGCACTGTATCATCGTCGATCTCCGGGCAGCGGGCGGCTAAGTCCCTTAGGGCAATTGCTGCCTTGTCCTTTTCGGACTGTGAGAGCGCTGAATAGGCCCTCGCTATCGCATGGAACATCTTTTGGGCTTCATCAGGAGTGCGAACCAAAGACAACCAAGCTTGTTCTGCAGCAGCCCGGCTCTTATATTCTATGTGGAAGCCATAAGACCAGGTTAGTCTGTTAATGAACCTCCTAGCGCGGAATCCCACTATCCAACTACCTATACTGCCGAGTTTGCCCATCATCACACCTATAGACTCACCTTCGGTATTTCGGGATCTGAGCGAAATCCCAAAACATGCTCTATCCCATGCGTGTGGGATTCACCGGCAGGCATGCCTCTCCGCCACATATATAGTAACCTGATCGTCCTAGAAATCCCTTCCAGAACGCCTCTTCTGGGGGCTCTGTTCCCGACACAGCTTTCGACAGCCGATATTGCGGACCGGATATCCGCAAAGACCGGTCCGGGAACAGACTTCAGGGCCGTCGTCAATATTTCTAGCTCCTAATCCACATCCTCCAACTAGCATCCCACTCCCAGCCCGGCGTCTCCGGATCGAGCTTGTTCTGCTCCAGATTGGCTGCGACCATAGCGACCGTCTCGTCCCAGGTCTTGATGCCGCTGAGGGCGTCGAGTTGGCGGATGTTCTGGGATCCCACGCAGTTGGCGAATTGCAGACATCTCTCGATTCGCTCGCCGCGCAGGTAGGCGGACAGGAAACCGGCGATGGACGAGTCGCCGGAGCCGGTTGCGCTGGCGATCTTCTCCACGTGGAACGCCGGGCACCAAAGCTCGCGATTTGCCCAACTGTCTATGTCGCCGGGCTGCGCGGGGCCGATTCCCGCCAGCTTCTCCTTCGAGCCGGTCCTGAGATACCAGCCGCGGTGGGCGCTCTTCAAGGCGACCATCCGAGAGCCATACTCCAGGAACTTCTCCGCAAGCTCAGTGTAATCGTCGCCGTTCAGGAGGTCGAGAATCTCCTTGCCGCCGTTCTTCTGCCGCATATCGAGGTAGCGATCGGGCTGGGTGAAGAACATGCCCTCCTCGATGCTCGGAAGGAATATGTCCACGTAAGGCAGCGTATTTTGCAAAATCGAATCCCATTGCACGCGCCCGGACTCTGAAGCCGGGTCGGGCAGCGACATATCGAGCGATGTGGTCGCGCCGGCCTCTTTGGCCTTCTTGAACGTCTTGGTCAGCTCCTCGCCGCCGTTGGCGTACAGCCCGCGCATCAGCGGCGGGTAGCCGAGATGGAATATCCTGGCCTTGCGAACCGGTTCGATGTCGAAAGAATCGCTGGTAAAGGTGTTGTTGGTGCCGGGGTTGTGCAGGAAGATTCGGTCGATTCCGGGAGGGGCGATGGCGATTGTATAGGAGCTGTGCTGTCCCTTGGCGATCCTCACGCCCTCGCTGTGGCCGATCTTCTGCAACCGGGAGATGATCGCTTCCCCGAAGTAGTCGTCCCCAACCTGCGTGATGAACTCCACGTCCATACCGAGTATCGAAAGACCGATGCCCGTGTTGGAGACCGGTCCGCCCGTCGATATGGCGGCCGCTTCGACGTTGACCAGCTTGCCGGGGCGCATGATCTCCTCGATCGTCTTGCCGGCTCCATCGGGAAATTTGGGTATAATATCCAGGCAGATGTGACCCGCGGCGGCCACATCCACTGGCCTGTTATCAATCATGATAATCTGTTCTCCTGATTCGTCGAAAAACGGGAATTATCGGAAACGGTTCAGAAATGGCGAGTACGGTTTCTTTCGACGCTCACTTTCGAGAGAGCACGAGCGCAATCCCCTCTCCCTTGACGGGAGAGGGTTAGAGTCTGCCCTGAGCGAAGCGAACGGGGTGAGGGTGAATCTTCTCTCGGTTCCTGAACTGTTACAATTATCGCGCTGTTGCGCGGATTCGGCGCCCGAAGCTTGCTTTAGCTTGCTTTTATTATGATAGCGTGAGGCTTTAACCTCACGCGCTGACCAAACATGTTATACAGGCTCGACCGGGAGGATGTCAACGAAAAAACGGGGGAGGAACGAGTAGAGACCAACTGACAACCGTCAATCGACAACCGAGAACCGCTCCGCTGACACTAATTGACATTAAGTGGGCTCGCTTGTATAATGTATCGACGCGGAGGGATGCGAGAGCGGTTTAATCGAGCGGTCTTGAAAACCGTCGTCCCGATTCATCGGGGCCGTGGGTTCGAATCCCACTCCCTCCGCCACAATGTAGTTTAGAAGTAGGATGCAGGGATGCCTCATTTGGCCTTTTGCCCTCCCCTCCCCAGCGCAAGGTTGCGCTACGTTCCACGTACGGAAACGGGAAGAGCCCGCCGGTGCGCTTTGGGAAGGTTACTGTTTTCGCGCAAACTATGGGAGGGGAATACATGAATGCACTGCCTGTTGGCTGTAATCGACTGAAGGACGAGCAATATCGGGCCCAGTACTTCGAAGACCTGGACCGTTGGGGCTTCGATGTCGCCTACGCCGCCTATTATGCGCAACCACCGAAAGAGGTGTTCGACGAGTGCAGACAAGCCTACACCTCTTTCGCCCAGGATGCGCACAAACGCGGTCTGCCCGCGTGCGTGCAAATACAGACGACCGTGGCTCACCCCGAGGCCGTCGACATCGACGAGGCCCAGTACCACCTGGACAACGCCCCCGACATGTTTGTAGACGGCAGCTTCTTCGCGTCGTTCGCATCGGAAAAGTGGAAAGCCTTTCTCAAGGAACTAACCCGTGTCTTCGTCGAGGACTACGGCTATGACTGGGTCGTGTTCGAAGAGCCTATGTACAGGGTGGATATCCCCGGCCACAAGGACCGGTTTTACGCGCTGTTCAAAGAGGAATATCCGAACGTTGACTATCCCCTGGAACGGGATGAGACCGAGGGGTATCTGAAAGTCCAAAAGCTGAAGGCCGACGTGCTTGTCCGTTTCTATGAAGATTTGGCCGCTCATGCCAAGTCAGTCGGAGCCACGAAGACAGGTATCATGCCCTGGTTCTTCATCCCCACCATTGAGAACACCCCCGAGGGAACTCTGAACACGTCCTGCGACATCGGGCGGATCGCGGGTCTGGACGATGTCGATTTCCTGGTTGTCCGAATGCAGCCGGACAACGTCTACGTGGGCACAATGCGCACGGGTGACGATATGGAGAGATCGCCTCTTCTTTACTATCCCGAGGTCCTCGCCCATGCGACCGGCAAGCCGGTAATGGCCGTCACGAATCCCGTAGACGAGCACACGAACAATCCCGATAGTTGGGAATTCCGGGTATCGGCGGCAACGTCCGAGCTTCCTCTGATTCCACTGGAGTTCTTCCAAAAGGCCCTCCTGGCGTCACTGGCCGCCGCGCCAAACGGCATGACCAGGCACTGGTACGGCCAGCGGTACGGCGCCGACAGCGCTCACATGGAGTTCATGACGCCGGTGAACCGGTTCGTCAACCGCCTGGGCAACCCCGTTTCGCCGGTCGCCTTCCTGTTTTCCTATCGAGGAGGCCGGCACGCCGCGCCTTATACGTACGAAACGGCATGGCGGTCGTATTGGGCGATTGCGAAGCAGCTCATGTTCAACGAAAAGCTGCCGATGCGCACGCTGTACGCCGATTCGCTGGCCAAGGGACTGGAAAGCGCGCCGGAGACGCGGGTCGTCATTCTTGACGAGCGCTTCCCGATTTCGATTGCGCAGGCGCGGATACTCCGGCAGTGGTGGCAGGCCGCGCCCGGGCGGGCAGTGCTGGTATTCGGCGGCGGACTCGGGTTCTCCGCCGACGAAGAGACTCCCGGCGAGCAGCCGCTGGCCGACGCGTTCCCCCAAATCCTCCGGACGATAGGGGTGCGCCAGCACGCCGAGCCGCGGGTGGAATTGCCCAACGGTCAGGCCAAGCTCACTCACGTATCGCGCGCCACGAGGACCGCCTTCCTCGGCCGGCAAGTCGAGGTTTCGGTGGACAGGATCGCTAACGTTGAGCGCATATTCGGTTCCAGAAGCGCCGTTATTTACGCGGATGAGCGCACGGGAACGCCGGTTGTCATCAAGAGCAACGGCGCTGACGGACTCGGTATCTTCTGCGGATTGGGGCTTTCCGAATCCACCGCGGGGATCGCCGCGCAAATAGTCAAATACGCGCTTCACCGACTGGGGACCTCGCCGCCGGCGATTCAGGGTGTCGGCGAAGGATTGCTCTGGAGCGAAACGCGGGCCGGGTATGTCGTAGTCGCCAATGCGTCGGACGCGCCCACACGGGCGACGCTGCCGCACGGCATCTGCGTCATGTGGGACGTCGTCAACGGCAAACTGCTGCCGCGGGACTCCAGTTCCACACTTGATCTGGAGCCGCTCTCGTTCCGGCTGTTCAGACGGGTCGGCAAACGCTCGAAACTCTACGACATCGTCGATGCGGTTTACGTCGTTTCCGTCGTTGACGGGGCCGGCCGCGCCGACATCTCGGCCTTCACCCGGTCACGAATATCCTTTATCACCAAAGTCACGCCCAACGAAGCGATGGTAGACGGGCGCAACGTGGACTTCTCAGTTACGGATCTGGGCGCGGCCTACGAGGTCACCATCGAGAGTCTCACCACGGGGGACCACCTGATCTCGCTGCGGTGGTAAGTTGTTGGTTGTTGGTTGCTGGTTAGCGGTTGACGGTTGACGGTTGGCCGATCCGTCAGATCGGTCCGACTCCCTCTCCCCATCCGCGTTCAAGCGCTCATCCGTGTTTATCCGCGTTCTTCCCTGAGCCCCGCCTCCCTATCCCGCGGGAATGGTCTCCCCAAGCAAAACGATCCGCAATTCGCCCAGTCAGTTCCCGCGGCGCCACCCGTCGGACTCCTTCGACTCTTCCCCAATGGCACGATTTGTGCACAACCTTCCTTGAGGGACGAGAAGGCGTTATCTTCACGAGGTGCGCATAATGCTTACCGCCAGGCGGGCAAAGCTTTGCTCAGCGGTCGCTGCCGCGGCTGTTATTCTATTATTTGGTTTCCACATCCCAGGCTTCGCCCAGCAATACTCGGTTGTCGCCAATTACAGTAACGGAACCGTCTCACTTCTCAAGTATGCAGGCGGCGGTTGGACAACAGTGGGCAATCCGTACTCCGTCGGCGGAAGGCCGCGCGGCGTAACGACGTTCGGCCAGAATGTCTACGTAGTCAACGACAGCGGTTACGTGTCGATCCTCAAAGCTGTTGACACCGGAACCTCGGCCGTACTTATGGAGGTCCAGCAGCACATCAACCTTCCAAACGGAGTTGGGTCGGCCAAATGGGGGGCCGTCGGGAGCGGGGACGATTGGCTGTATGTTACGGGCCGTAGAACAGGAACCATGTGGGAACTCCGGAAGAACAATAACGCCTGGATGTACTATGGAAGTGAAGCGCTTACCTGGGACGACAGCGAGTCCGTTCCTCCTAACCACACCGCCTCCCGTAATCCCGAAGGGGTTCTCGTCGTTCGATCTATGAAGGGCGGCTCCGACAAGGTATTCGTTGCCAACGAAGGGATCAACTACCGGAACGTCACCGGCGTCTCGGGCGTTACGGTGTTCGGCGACGGAGGGAGAATGAACGTCTCAGTTGAGGGCGGCCCCACGGACCTTGCGCTGTCAGAAACCGACCTGGGCCGATATGTCTTCACGGACTTCAGATCCGGCGTCGGGGCCTACAGACTCGCCGCCATAGATCCCGAAACCGGCATAGCAGACCTGACCTCTTATGACATTGGCTCGGTCGAACCGGACTCCCTGGCCGCCGTGGCCGACCACCTGTTTATTGCCGAAAAGGGCACGAACAAGATTCATCGATACACTTTAAGTAAAGCTACCGGATTGACGCACACCGACATTGTGGAGCTCACGGGAAGCAGCGCCTTTCATCGTCTTTCCGTCTCGCCCGACGGGACTCAACTGCTGGTGACGAGCGCTGAACAGAATTCGCTGTCCTGGATAAACATATCTGGTGACCAGTTCAGCTACGTGAACCGGCTGACGGGCTTCGGTTATCCCGAAGGAGTGGCCTTTGTCCGTCCGGGCCCCGTGCCTGAGCCATCGACATTGTCAGGCGTCGCCATCGGCATACTCACCGCTCTTGGAGCGGCTCGGAGAAGACTTCGGAAGGGAGAAAGACAGGAGAGATAGGCGCCGGCAATAAGCCGGGCCGCATAACCGAGAAAAGCCGGACTTCGCAGGTCCGGCTTTTTTCATGCATGGTTGTCAGTTGCCGGTTGTCGGACCCGTCCGACTCCTCCGACTCCTCCCTTTGGCACGAAACTTGCAATCTCTCTCTTCCAGTAGAAGTCAATCCAAACAGAATCAGGTGATAAAGTGAGACGAGCCAAGCTTCCGCTTGCGGCGGCGTTGTTACTCGCGTACTACGCCGTCGGGCCGGCTGCCACTGTCAACCTCGTGGCGAACGGTCAGTTTAACGAGGAGCTCGCCGGAACCTGGGAAACCTGGGCCGGCGATTGCGGCGACTTCACGAACGCCTATCCCGGCGCGCCCACGTACACTACGGTCGATATCGTCAAGGGGCGGAACACGACCAATCCCGCGTTGACCTGGTACAGATGGGACCACGACCTCATCTATCCGGCCGCGCTGGCGGTGGGCGCGCAACAGCAAATCGGTGGAACGAGCGGACAAGACACCGCGGGCCGAGACGTCGTGTTCAAGGCCGATATAACGCTGATGATGCAGAACTGGGTGAATTCCGGCTGGCCCGACTGGTACCCTGGGTTAATGGGCGTCAAGTACAGCTACGGCGGGAACAGCCTGTTCGAGGTGAAACGGTTCCGCATCGGAACCGATCCAAGTCCCGACCAGATTCCTCTGAACGAAACGCGGACCGTCACGTGGGACTTGACCTCCTTCTTCGGTGATCGTCCAGGCTCCAGGATAACCGGCGTGTTCTTCGGAGGGCAGGGCGACTCGTTCCAGGCGCAAGCCGATAACGTTGAGCTAGACGTGTCGCCGGTGCCGGAGCCAGGCGGAATTCTGGCCCTCGCGGGCGCTTTAAGCGGAGCAATGGTGTTTCTCCGCCGTCGCCGGTAGATAGACCGACTCATATCCGGGTATATTGCAGAGCTCCGACATACCACCGCCGGAGCTCTGGTAGCGTACAATCACATAGCAAGGAAACACAGCGCTCAGTGTCTAACTCTTTGGCAGACGACGGGCCATTTGAATCATTCGCCGACCCGGAAGGAGTGATCACGTGGAAGAAGATCGCCTGTCTCAACTGCACGAAGAAGTGCAGCGGCTTGCCCGGCGCGTGGCCGAGCTGGAACAGCTCCACAGGACACAGCCGGGGCAACCCCCGCCAAGGCCGGCCCCGGCTGTAAGGCCGCCCGGCCCGCCCCCTCCCTCTCCTCCACCCGCGGCTCCCGTCCCATCGAGGGACCTCGAAGCCGAGATCGGCGGCAATTGGCTGAATCGGATCGGCGCCGTGGCTCTTGTGCTCGGCGCGGGTTTCTTCCTGAAATACGCGATCGATAATCGATGGATCGACGAGACCGGCAGGATTATCCTCGGTGTCGTCGTCGGCCTCGGTCTCATATTCGGCGGCGAACGGCTGCAGAAGCGCGGACTTGGAGGTTACGCTCAGGGACTCGCCGGCGCCGGCGTCTCCATACTATATCTGAGCGTATATACGGCATTCAGCTTCTACCGTCTCATTCCCCAGGGTCCCGCGTTCGGGTTCATGGCCCTTGTCACAATAGCCGCCGGCGCGATCTCGGTTCGTTACAACGCCTTGAGCATCGCCATCCTGGGCATCATCGGCGGCTTTTTGACGCCGGTTCTGACCCAGGGGCAGGGGAATGACGGTGGAGGATCAGGGGCCGAACTCCTCAGTTACGTAGCTGTCCTGGATCTCGGCGTGCTCGGCGTGACCTATTACAAGAACTGGCGGACGCTCAATCTGTTGAGCGGAGTCGGGACCCTGCTGTTGTTCGCCGGCTGGTACTGGACCGGCTCGCCAATGACCACGGGCGCGATCATGCTATTTCTGACGATCTTCTACGCGATATTCGCGGCCCAGTCTTTCGTGCAGAACGTGGTGGCGCGGCGGCCGATGAACCTCGCGGACTTGACGCTCGTTATTCTTACGCCCGTCTTCTATTTCTGGGCGAGCTATTCACTCCTGAAACCGCAATACTACGTCTACCTCGGACTGTTCGCGCTGGCGATGTGCGCGGTGTACCTGTGGTTCTCCCAGCGGGTACAGGTTCTGCGGTATCAGGATAGCAAATTGCGACTGTTGTTTCTCGCAATCGCGGCGGGCTTCCTCATTGTCGCGGTTCCGATCCAGTTGAAGCAACACTGGGTCGTTATCGGTTGGGCGGCGGAAGCCGCGGTTGTAGCGGCCGTCGGCTATTATGTCAACAGCCGGAAAATGCGGTACGTGGCGGTCGGCTTGTTCGGATTGGCGATATTCCGCCTGCTCTTGATCGACTTGATAGACTACCCGGAGGGTCTGACGGCGACTCCTTTTGTGAACGTTGTGTTCGGGACCTTCCTGTTCGTTGTCGCGATGATGGCCGGAGTCGCGTGGCTGTCCACTCGGTATCGCCGTATTCTCACGCGGTCTGACGAGGCTATCAATGCTGTATTGGTTCTGGGAGCGAACGGACTCCTGCTATTTGCGTTATGCCGGGAGGTCCTTATCTGGCTTCAGCAGTTGGGTCTCGCGGGCACGGGGGCCGGCTCCCTCGCCGTTTCCGCCGTCCCGGCGGTCTACGCCGCCATAATGCTGATCGCGGGCATCGCGTTGAGATATCGCCCCGCGAGAATAATGGCCCTGGTCTTGTTCGGAATAGTAATAGTAAAGGCTTTTCTAAACGACGTCTGGCTGTTGGAGAGGCTGTACCGGATCATTGCGTTCGTTGGCCTGGGAGCGCTGCTCTTGTTGGCTTCTTACGTCTACCAGGTCCAGGGGCAGCGGATACGCCGGATTCTATCCGGAGAGGAGGAACAAAATGCGGAATAGCGTTTGCGCACTGGTCGCAATGGTCGCACTCACGGGAGTGTTCGGCGGCGCGGCGCGTTCGGATTTCAATCCCAAACGCTGGGAACGTTACTCGCCCATCGAAGCTCCGGCGGGTGTCAAGGCAAAGTACGCGCAGGTGACACTGGATCGTGGCGTATACTTGCGCGCCGATCCCAACGACGCCGATCTTCGAGTTGTGGCGAACGGCGCGAGGGAGATTCCTTTCAACCTCTTGATAGATTCGGACGAGACCTCGGAGGTTCAGCGCACCTCGCGCATACAAGACAGCATGACCGTGCCTAAGAAGTACAGCTCCTTTGTTATTGACCTCGGCAAACCTGGAATCCTCAGCAGCCGCGTGAAAATACGCACCACCAGCAGCAACTTCACGCGCAAGGTGTCGATTTACGCAAGCGGCGACGGGGTCAAATGGGCGGTCCTCAGAGACGACGGGTACATCTTCAACTTCAGCCGGGACTACTTCGCCGAAAGCGTCGTTGTAGACTACCCTCGGAGTTCCCAGAGATACATACGCGTCAGGATTTGGAACTTGCGCGAAAAACCCATCGAGTCGATTTCAGCCGAAGTGTTCTTGCTGAACCGAAAGCCCGCCGTACGATATCTGGCTTACGCCGGCCTCGGTGATGTTTATCAGAACGCGCGGGACAAGAGCACGGACGTAGTCCTGGATATCGGCGGAGTAGGTCCGCCGGTCGACCGTGTCGAGATCGAATCACCCAATGTCAACTACCACCGTCAGGTCGAGATCGCCGGGAGCGAAAACCTGCGTGTCTGGAGCTCTCTTCACTGGGGGGAGATCTACAAGTTCGCGACCGACAAGGTGAGAGGTGGAAAGTCGAACGTCGATGTCGGTATCCAGGGTTATCGGTACATCAGACTGCGGATTCGCAACTTCGATGATCCCCCGATTCGGATTTCAAAAGTCCGCGTGTACTGCTACCGGCGCAGGGTATTCTTCCCTTACAAACCGGGCGAGAACTACCGCCTCTATTACGGAAACCCGGAGGCCGAGTCTCCTACCTACGATATTCAGACGGTGTTCCAATACTTGTCGACCGAAAAAGCGCCGCGGTTGAAGCTGGGTCCGGGGGTCGGCAACGCGGCATACATCCAACCGTTCGGGACCAAGTATTGGCTGGAGAAGAACCCCTGGGCGCTTTGGGTCACGCTCCTGGTCGCCGCCGTTCTGCTCGGCTATCTCATAGTCCGCTCGATCGTCGCCACCAGAGCGGCGATGGTAATGGAGGAAACCGCGCCGCCGGATGCGCCCGCGAAGGAGCCGGACTGACCCCCAGCCTGTAACGGGTCGGAAAAGGCCGGCACAACCCAGCGCTGCCGCCCGTCCTGATGTTGTCATAGGGTGAGATGGGTTGTGCGGCCACTATGAGCATTACATATTAGCTGGCGGTTGCTTTCCGGCTTGCTAATGCGCTGTGCTCGTTGTATGCTAGGGACAGTGGAGAAGGCGTGCCGCTGACGGGATGCCGCTCGTTTTTGGGAGCATAGGAATATGGCGGTTGAGGATCACAGGAAACTGGCTCGACGTAGGTTTGAGCGTCTGAAGCGTGCCCACTTCAGGCTGGAGGGCCGAGACGAGCGAATCGCGAACGCATTGAAAGCGCTGGAGGAAGCGACAGAGAACTATCCACTCGACGCGGAAACCGTGCGGTGGATTGCCGAGGATAAGGATATCGAAGATGCCTGATGCGGCATGTCTCCCTCTCGATGAGCTGTCTACAGGTCAGGAAGTCTTCCTCGACGCCAACGTGTTCATTTATGCGGCCTGCGTCAAGTCAGCCCAATGTATGCGAATGCTTCGCCGGTGTGCGCGCGAGGAACTCTACGGCGTGACGACGTTTGAAGTGCTGAACGAGGTAACGCATCGCCTGATGCTGGCCGAAGCGCTGTCAACGGGGATTGTCACACGAGAGAGCGCAGCTTCGCTCGCCAGACACCCGGAGGGCATACGTGGCCTGAGCACGTATTGGAATCAAGTCGAGCGCATTTTGCAGCTCAACCTGATTATCGTTCCTGCCGATGAAGCGCGGATGCGAGCGGCGAACGCGATTCGCGCTGCGTACGGTCTGCTGACAAACGATAGCATGGTTGTCGCGGCGATGGAGGAGCGAGGTTTGATCGCCCTCGCATCCGCGGACACTGACTTCGACCGCGTCTTCGGCCTCATCCGCTACGCGCCATTCGATCTTTGAGCCAACGACGTGAAGATCAGACCGCCGCCTTCGGAGCGCCAAGCTTCCTTATCTCAGCAACCCACTCTCTGAACCCCTTCTCCTCCGAATGCCACTCGAACTCGCCTTCGTGCTCCATCATAAACTGGTAATGCAGAGGCCGCGGATCGTGGTCGTTGACCAATTCCAGCGTGTCGCCCACCTCCAGCGACTCCCAGGTCTCGAATATCAAGGGATGCCTCTCGTAAGGCGGAAGCTCTCGAACGTCCAATCGCACTGTCTTTGCCATTGCAAATTCACCTCTCAGCGTGTATTCTCGAAGTGCCCGGGAGGGCTGGCCGCCGGGCTCCGAGTCTCTCCATTAGTTTCTACCGCTTCGGATCGAGACTTACATTGACGCAGGTCAAATGTCGGACGCGGCCTATATTCTTTTAAGGGAAGCGCGCTGGATGAAACACGCAGTCGTTTGGCTGATCACGTTACTCGTTCTTACGGAGGCAAGTGTGAGCGCAACGAGCCGGAAACAGAAGATGCCGAGCTTTGACCCCTGCAATGGTCCGTTCTCGTTCGTGTACGGCGGCAAGCCGATTGACTCCCTGCTGAGTTCCTGGAAGACCGAGCGCAAGTCGCGGAAGGCCAACGGGCGCAAGATCACCACGACCGTATGGCGCGACCCCGAGAGCGGCCTCCGACTCACGTGCGAACTGAGCGAGTTCTCGGATTTTCCCGCACAGGATTGGGTCCTTTGGTTCGAAAACACGGGCAAGACAGACACCAAGATGATCGAGAACGTGCAGGCCCTGGATATAAAGCTGAACTGTCCAATGAACGGCCATGAGCCGTACCGCCTGCACCGGACACATGGGGGCACGCCCGATCCCATGCAGTTCGAGCCGCGAATCGAGGCCGTTGACCGCAAGAACCCTCGGTTGCTCGACTCCGGACACGGCAGGTCGTCAGCAAAGGACTTCCCATTTTTCAGGATCGACACCGGCAAGGGGGCCGTCATCGTCGCAATCGGCTGGTCCGGGTTCTGGAAAGCGAACCTGGACTGCTCTGATGCCCAATATCTGCACGTGACCGCCGGGATGGGAAAGACGCATTTCATTCTCCATCCGGGCGAGAAGGTACGGTCGCCGAGGATCCTCTTTATGGACTGGCAGGGTGACAGCGGTGAAAGCAACGCCCGGTTTCGCCAGTTGATATACAAACACTACGCGGCCAAACTCGACGACAAGACTCCGCTGCCCACTGCCTTCTGCAACACGTGCTTCACTCGGGGAGGCGGCTGGCTTAACGAGTGCAACGCGGAGAACCAGATATCGCTCATCAACGCCTATGCCAAACTCGGGGTCAACGTTATCATGACGGATGCCGGGTGGTTCACCGGGGGATGGCCGAACGGCGCGGGAAACTTCGACGTGCGCAAAGACGCTTACCCGGAAGGAATGGGCCCCGTGGCCGCGGCCGCGAAGGAGCGGGGAGGGATTTACGGACTCTGGTTCGAGCCGGAGCGCGTCATCGCCGGCACGGCAACGCACAAACAGCATCCGGACTGGTGCCTCGCCGCGAAACCGGGGCCACAGGACACCTACCTTCTTAACTTCGGGATGCCGCAGGTCCAAGAGTATCTCTTCAACATCGTCAAGGGGTTTATGGATTTGCCCGGCTTTCGAGTCTACCGGCAGGATTTCAATATGGACCCGCTCCCTTTCTGGCAGTACAATGACCCGCCGGACCGGCAGGGGATCACGGAGATGAAGTACATCGAGGGTCTCTACGCCTTCTGGGACCGCCTGGCGAAGACCTGGCCGGACAGCTTCCGTGAGGAGTGCGCGAGCGGGGGCAATCGCCTGGACCTGGAGACCGTCAAGCGGCTGCACATCGCGCAAAAGACCGATTACTGGTTCCATGACGACGTCGATCAGGCTGCGCTTTGGGGCCTCAGCCAGTATCTGCCGAACAACACTTTCGTGGCGCATCTGAACAATCTGGATGAATACTCCTTTCATTCGACTCTGGCCTCCTCGCTCTGCCTTGGTTGGATAGCCGACGCGCCGGATTTCGACGCGAAGCGGGGCAAGGAACTGGTCGATCGCTATAAGCAGGTCCGTCATCTGCTGACAGGGGCGTGGTACCCGCTTCTGCCTTACTCGCGCGATCCGAAAGACTGGATAGCTTCGCAGTACCACAGACCGGATCTCGACGAGGGGATGATCCTGGCGTTCCGGCGCGCCGAAAGCCCCAACCGGACCGTAGAGGTATCGCTGCGCGGCCTGGACCCGAAGGCGACCTACGAGCTTTCCTACGGCTCCGGTAAGACCGCCAAAATCATGGGCGAAGACCTTCAGCGCAAACTCGCCCTCATTCTGCCGGCAAAGCGAAGCTCGGAGCTGATACTCTACAGAAAGGTAAAGCCCTGACAACGATTCCGCGAGACAGCCTGGCACGCATTATCAATGAGTCACACTACGAAGAACGTCATTCTGAGGAACGAAGAATCTAACCAGTTATGTTCATAGAGCCACGTGCAGTCGGGAATAATGCCCAAGAGCATCGTTTGTGGAAGGCTCACCCTGTTTGAACCCCACCCCAACCCTCCCCTGAAAGGAGAGGGAGCAAATCCCCCCTCCCCGTGGGAGGGGGTTAGGGGGAGGTCCTTCTGTGGCTAATGACTACAAACGATGCTCCTGGAGTAATGCCCCCATAGCTTGTAGGCTCGCCTTAACGGGTTAGATCCTTCGCAGAGTGAAACTCGCAAACCTGGAGGTCGGAGAATGAGAATGGACATCCTTAGCCTTGCTATCTCGCTATGCGCGCTCGTGGCGCTGGCAGCGGGTCAAAGCTCCGCCGGCGTCGTTCGCCCCCGCGTGACTCTGCCCCTGAGCGGCCAGTGGCAGTTTCTTCCCGCTCACGACGACGAGCAGATTCAGGACGGCGACCGCTACCAATGGGGGACGATCCTGGTCCCCGCGCTGTGGGGAAACGCGAAGGGCCTCGGCCCGGAGTGGACCAAAGAGCCCGGCAAGGAGGGGAACAAGAAGCTGCACGAGCAGAATCACTGCTGGTACCGCAAACGCTTCCGTGTTGATGAAGGACTCCGGGGCATGAACTGCCTGCTGCACATTGTCGATGTGAGATGGTCGGCAGAGGTCTGGCTTAACGGCGTCCGACTCGGCGAGCACGTGGGAGCGTATCGACCGGTCGAGTTCGACGCGACCTCCGCCATCCGCCCCGGCGAAGACAACCTTATCTACATCAGACAGGGCGGCGGTCATACGATACCCAAGTACGACGACGGCGTTCCGAAAATCCCGTTCGGCAACAAAGGCTGGGCGCAGGGCGCGTCCGGCATTATGGGCGACGTCGAGCTGCGGTTCTTCCGGGAGGTAACGATCTCAGGGATCAAAATCGACCCCAATATCCACAACGGCAGCGCGCAGGTCACGATCCGGCTGACTAACCAGGGAAAAGCGCCTCAGAAGGTCTCGGTGGAGTTCGCGGCCAGTGAGAGGAAGTCTAAACGGAAGGCTTCCGACGACTATTCGGCGTTTGTCGTCATCGAGCGGGGTGAAACCGCAACAGTCAGCGACACGGTCAAGATCGGCAAACCGCGCCTTTGGTCGCCGGATGACCCGTTCCTCTACTCGCTGAACGTCACCGCAAAAGCAGAAGGCGGCGCCGTATGCGACCACATCGACGAGACCTTCGGGATGCGGGAGTTCGTCTGCAAGGGCGGCGATTTCTACCTGAATGGTACGAAGATATTCCTTCGGGGCGCCACGGATTTGGCGATAACCGGCTTCCCGAGTTGGGGGACTGCCGCCGAAATACTCACCGACCGCAAGTGGATACGAAAGTACCTCGGCGCCGATGCGCGCGGCATGAACGCCAACGTCTTCCGCACCCACATGGGACCCTGGTACAAGGCGTACTACGACATAGCCGACGAGTGCGGGACAATGCTGATCTCCGAGTTTCCCAACTGGCCCCCGGAGGGAGGTCCGAACTACTACAAACGACCGGGTTTCGCGGATAAGCTCTATTCGGAAATGGAGCTGATCGCCGAGAGTCTCTGGAACCACCCCTCGATCATCATTTGGGCCGCCTGCAACGAGCCTTACGGGGACTACAGCGAGCACGAGAACAAGGTCCTCGTCCCATTCTTTAAGAAGCTCGATCCCACCAGGCCGGTGATGCGCGCGGGAGCGGTCAGCGCGGATATCGCCGACCAGCACAACTATGAGGGATTCTGGACCGGGACGATCGGAGACCACATTCACGCGGCAACTTACCTGAAGGACCACAACCCGGACAAGCCCCTCTGCGACACAGAGTACCTCGAAACTGCGGTCAAGGGATTCGGCAAGCCGGACAATGGGCGCGCCCAGAAGTGGATGGGTTACAACGTAACCCTCGAACGGGCGGAGTTCACACATGCGCTATTCACAATGGAACAGACGGAAGTCAAGCGCAGGCTGCGGTTCGACGGCCTGCTTCCGTTCTGGTACGGGATGTTCATGTCCAAAGGTGAGACTATTGCCGAGAAGAAGTGGGACACGTACTACGCGCTGAAGAACTCCCTGGCCCCGGTCGCCGTGAGCATAGACCTGGTCGATCGTCATTTCGCCGCCGGCTCGGAGCTAAAGCTGCCGGTCTGGACGATGAACGATTTGGAGAAGGCGAAGAAGGGCAAAGTCAGCGTCTACCTCGTGAACGAGGACCCTCCCTACATCTTCGCCGCCCCGCCCGCCGCGCCGATTGCGAAGAACACCCTTGAGGTGAACATACCGCCGTATTCCGCGACGCCGCACGACGTAACGCTTCCTCTCCCGGAGCAGGAGGGCAGCTATTGGCTGTACGCGACGCTGGAGGTCAAAGGCCGCGAGACCGTCATCAGCAAGCGTCCGATTCACGTGCTCGACAGAAGCGTCTCAATCCAGCCGGTAAAGGGAGCGAAGGTCGCGATCATAGAGCAGGGAACCGCTCTTACAGACTGGGCGAAGTCGGCCGGCGTGGAAGTGAGGTCCGCGGACGGTCCGGATTGCGACGTTCTCATCATCGGCAAAGACGCGCTTGGCTCCGAGGCTGTGACCCAAAGAATGGACAAGATAAAGGAATGGGCCAACTCCGGCGGGAAGCTCATAATCTTGGACCAGACAAGCTGGCCGGAAGGACTGTTTGGCGTAGAAATAACCAAGAAGCGGGACGTTTCCTACCTGTTTAAGGAGAAGGGGCAACAAAACGATCCCCTTTGGCGTGGTATAGCCGATGCCTATATGGAAAACTGGAACGGCTCCGGCGCTGAGGGCCTGACCCACTTCTTCTCGAAAAAGAGTGAAGGCGAGACGCTGGCGATAGGCTCGTCCGACCAGCAGGGCCTGAACGCGCGCGCCCTGCTGCGGCTGCGGTTGGGCAAAGGCGTGGTCCTCGCCTGCCAAATCCGCATCGCCGAGCGCCTGGCAGAGGGGAAGATGTTCGACCCCGTCGCGGAGCGGCTGATGGTGAACCTGATCAGGTAGGTTCAGGGAAGAACGCAGATGAACGCTGATAAACACTGATGAACGCCGATGGATTCTATCCTGCGGAACGGCCTTGATCGGGCGTTATTTGCAATGACGCCCGAAACAGAACTCAGGGATTTGAAATCCCGACATTCTGTTTCACACGCGATGGCATATCGCGCGCGATCAAGTCCCGGAGCATACGAAAACCGTGCCACTCCCTCTCCCTGGCAGGGAGAGGGCTGGGGTGAGGGTTGAACTGCTCGAAGACTGACGACTGCAAACTGCTAACCCTATCTGTGTTCATCAGCGTACATCCGCGTTCATCTGCGTTCTCCCTTGAACCAGACTAAGCGGAAACAAGAGGTAACGGATTGAGAACCGGCGGCACAGCCAAAGTAGACGTGATGTTCGACGCCTCCTGGTGGAGCAAGCTCTACGGGATTTCGTTCGACGAGAACTACGTCCGCGCGCATCCGAGATACCGGGCGGAGCTTGAGGGGAAGATGCGGCGCGCGCTGTACGAGCGGTTCGGCTCCGTCGGATTGGGCTCCGAGAGCGATGAGCCCGTGCCCGTCATCTCCACGCAAATGACCCCGCTGAACTACATTGTCGGCGAGGTCTTCGGCTGCGGCACCTATTTCTCCGAAGGAAACACGCCCTGCACGATCCCGCTGCGCCTCGGGGAGGCCGAGCTGGAGGATTTGCGGCCGCCGGACGTGATGAATACTCCGGTCATGCAAAAGCTCGTCGAGGACATGGACTGGCTGGAGAAGGAATATGGCCGCGTGATCGGCGACATTAACCCCCAGGGCGTCCTCAACAACGCGATGTGCGTCGCCGACGCTGAGATATTCGTGCTTTTCATCACAAACCCTGAGCTTGCCCGCCGCGTCCTCCATATCGTGACCGACACGATGATTAAGGTCATCAGCTATATCAAGGGCCGGACCGGCACGAGCTCGATCTCGGTCACCAACATAGTGGCTCAGGTCAACCCCAGCCTTCTGGTTACCAGCAACTGCAGCACGACCATGATCGCCCCGGAGACCTATCGAGAGTATCTGCTGGAGTGCGATCGGGCCCTTGCCGACGCGCTGCCGCCGTTCGGCATCCACCACTGCGGGATGGATTTGGCGAAGATGGCGCCGGAGTACAAGAAGGTCCGCGGCCTCGATTTCCTTGAGGTCGGTTGGGGCTCCGACGTCGCCGCTGTCCGAAGCCTGCTCCCCGAGACTCACCTGAATGCGCGCTACAGCCCCGTCAAGATGCGCGACGCCTCGCCTGAAACCATCGACAAGGACGTCAAAGCCCTCATCGAAGCCGGAACACCGCTGGAGAAGCTCTCGATCTCAATCCTCGGCCTCGACGACACCGTCCCGGACGAAAACGTGATCGCGTTTTTCGAGGCGGCGGAACGACACTGGGAGTAGAGACGGTGGTTCAGGGAAGAACGCAGATGAACGCCGATGAACACAGATAAACACGGATGGAGCGGTTAATGCCAGTTGTCAGCAGGGATGACTGTCGGGGCGGGGTGGGCGTGTCGGACCAGTCAGACAAGTCGGACGTGTCGGAGCGCACAACGCTGTGCGCGGGTCTTCGACCCCGCACTATAGTCGACCGAAGGTCTCCAATTCCCTCGACGACGGTGGTTCAGGGAAGAACGCAGATGAACGCCGATGAACACAGATAAACACGGATGGAGCGGTTAATGCCAGTTGTCAGCAGGGATGACTGTCGGGGCGGGGTGGGCTTGTCGGACCAGTCAGACAAGTCGGACGTGTCGGAGCGCACAACGCTGTGCGCGCGTCTCCGACCCCGCACTATAGTCGACCGAAGGTCTCCGTTCTCCCCCGATTCCGACCCCCTCGACTCCTTCCCCCTTAAAGCTCAGTTTAAGAATTCCGGCGAAATTCCACTTGCATAGTCCGCACGGTTCGGCTACAATTAGTGTACTAGTTCACAAGCCACTCGGCGAGGAGTGTATCGCCGAGTTTTGCACGTACCGAGCGGCAGCTCCCTCTCCCTTGAGGGAGAGGGCTAGGGTGAGAGTTCTCTTAGCGCATCCTCGCTGTGCCATAAGAAATCGAAGCAAACGCATGGAACAACCGGCAGCCTCAGAGCATAATACGGAATCTCCCACAATCATTCTTGGCGTCCGCACGGACGCGGATTTCCGCCTGCGCGTCGAATCCCTGAGCGGCGAGAAGGTCATGCAGTGCTACCAGTGCGGCGAATGCACCGCCGGATGCCCGATGGCCTTCGCGATGGACCTCATGCCCAACCAGGTCCTGCGTATGGTCCAACTCGGCGTATCCAAGCCGGTCCTGGAAAGCTCCACAATTTGGCTCTGCGCCGGCTGTGAAACCTGCGCTGCGCGCTGCCCTCGGCTCGTCTCTCTAAGCAAGATCATGGACGCGCTGCGTCAGATCGCTCTCTCCGAAGGCAAGGCGCGGGAGCGGAACGTTGCCAGGTTCCACAAGATTTTCATCGACGCGGTTGCCCGCGACGGCCGCGTGCACGAGGTCGGTATGCTCGCCCGATACAAGATGGCCGCGCGCGACCTTTTCAGCGATATGGGACTCGGCCTCCGGATGTTCCTCAAAGGCAAGCTGAAGCTCATGCCGGACAAGATCAAGGGCGTGGATGAGGTCCGGAGACTGATCCGCGACACTACAGAAACCCCTCCCCACCCCTCCCCGAAACGGGGAGGGAGCGCGGCTCCCCCTCCGTCTCGGAGGGGGTTGGGGGGAGGTTAACCGATGAAATACGCCTACTTCCCCGGCTGTTCGCTCCACTCGACCGCCAAGGAATACGATTGCTCCACTAAGGCCGTCTGCGAGACAATCGGAGTCGAGCTCGAAGAGATTCCGGACTGGAACTGCTGCGGCGCCTCGTCGGCGCACAGCCTGAGCCACAAGCTCAGCCTCGCGCTGCCGGCCAGAAACCT
Source organism: Armatimonadota bacterium (assembly GCA_030649165.1). Classification (GTDB taxonomy): domain Bacteria; phylum Armatimonadota; class UBA5829; order UBA5829; family JAUSEB01; genus JAUSGG01. Next base: position 48,971 of record JAUSGG010000025.1, on the reverse strand, counting down.
GGGCATCGCCGAGAAGATGGGCCTCGATGTCGCCGTTCCCTGCGCGGCCTGCTATAACAGGATGCGCGCGGCGGAGCAGGAGCTTCGCGGCAACACGAGCGAGCGCGAAAGCATCAACAAGATACTCTCTGCCCCGTTTGAGGGCGGCATCTCGGTCAAGACCCTGCCGGAGATCATCGGCGCGCCGGATTTGGCCGAGTCGATCAGGGAAAATGTGAAAAAGCCGCTTTCGCAGCTCAAGGCCGCGTGCTACTACGGCTGCCTTCTTGTCAGACCGCCGAAGGTGATGGGATTCGACGACGCCGAAGACCCCCGCTCGCTCGACAACATTGTCTCCGCTATTGGCGTCGAGACGGTCAACTGGCCCTACAAGGTCGAGTGCTGCGGCGCGAGCTTCGCGCTGACTAAGCCGAGCATCGTGGTGAAGCTCACTTACGATATTCTGCGTTACGCGAAGGCGGCCGGCGCCAACTGCATCGTCTGCGCCTGCCCGCTCTGCCAGGCCAATCTCGACACGCGGCAGAAGGACGTTGAAGCGAAGTACGGCGAGAAGTTCAACCTTCCGATCTTCTACTTCACCGAACTCCTGGCCCTGGCAATGGACCTGCCCGTGGAGGATTGCTTGAAAAGACACATGGTTGCAACGGACGAAGTCTTGCGCGCTCCCATTACGGTTGGTTCAGGGGAGAACGCGGATAAACGCTGATATCGCAGATAAACGCAGATTGAATGAAATATCAGAGGAGATTATTGGCTGCTGCTTCAAGGTCAGCAATACACTGGGCAGTGGCTTCCTTGAAAAGGTTTATGAGAACGCGTTGGCTCACGAACTGAGGAAATGCGGACGGATTGTCGAGCAGAAGAAGAGCGTGATCGTTCGATATGATGGCCAGATCATCGGTGAGTACTTCGCCGATTTGCTGGTGGATCGATGCGTACTGATTGAGCTGAAGGCGGTCGATTTTCTCGCTGAGTCTCATACGGCTCAGTGCCTGAACTATCTCAGGGCGACGGAGCTGAAACTCGGACTGGTCGTGAACTTCGGAAGACCGAAGGTAGAGGTAAAACGAGTAGCCAATCATCTCTGAATCTGCGTTTATCCGCGTTCTTCGCTGAACGAGATTGATCGCAAGACAATAGAAGACAAACAGCCGAGATGGGACTGATAGCGAAGATATTCCAAATCCGATCCGCGTTTATCCGCGTAAATCAGCGTTCATCTGCGTTCTATACTGAACCAAACTGACCGGGAAATAGTACTATGGCAAGGATTGGCGTTTTTGTTTGCTGGTGCGGGTCGAACATCGCTAAGATGGTCGACGTTAAGAAAGCGGCCGAAATTGCGGGCGGCTTCCCCAACGTCGTGTACAGCGCTGACTATAAGTATATGTGCTCCGACCCCGGCCAGAACATCGTCAAGGACGCCATCCGCGAGCACAAACTGGACCGCGTCGTCATAGGTTCTTGCAGCCCGAGACTCCACGAGCCCACCTTCCAGCGGTGCATCGGCGGCGCGGACCTCAACCCATATATGGTCGAGATGGCCAACCTGCGCGAGCACTGCTCCTGGGTCCACGATGACCGGGAGAAGGCGACCGACAAGGCCATTGACCTGCTCCGCATGGCCGTTGCAAAGGTCGCAAGTGACGAGCCGCTCTACACGACCAAGCTGCCTCTGACGAAGCGCGCGCTGGTGATCGGCGGAGGAATTGCGGGGATTCAAGCCGCCCTCGACATCGCCAACGCGGGGTATCCGGTCACGCTGGTCGAGCGGACACCGAGCATCGGCGGCCACATGGCACAGTATGACAAGACTTTCCCGACCCTCGACTGCGCCGCGTGCATTCTGACTCCCAAGATGGTCGACTGCGCCTCCAACCCGAACATCCAAATCCTCTCCTATTCCGAAGTCGAGGACGTCTCCGGCTTCGTCGGCAACTTCGAGGTCAAGATTCGCAAGCGCGCCCGAAGCGTCAATTTCGAGAAGTGCACCGGCTGCGGCATCTGCTACAGCAAGTGCCCGGTCAGGAAGATTCCGAACGAATTCGACGAGGGGATCGGCGACCGCCGCGCGATCTATGTCCCATTCCCGCAGGCTGTCCCGAACGTGCCGGTCATCGACCGCGAGAACTGCCGCTGGTTCAAGGAAGAGAAGTGCCGCGCGTGCGAGAAGCTTTGCCCGTCCCAGGCGATAGAGTACGACCAGGAAGACGAAATCCTCACCGAGAAGATCGGCGCGATTGTCGTTGCGACCGGCTTCAAGACTTGGGACCACTCCGCGATTGGCGAGTACGGCTACGGCAAGTATAAGGATGTGATCACCAGCCTCCAGTTCGAGCGTCTGACCAACGCGTCGGGGCCGACCGAAGGCAAGGTCGCGCGCCCGAGTGACGGCAAGACGCCGGAGACGGTGGTGTTCCTCTCCTGCGTCGGCTCGCGCGACGAGAACCACGGCTACCCGTATTGCAGCAAGGTCTGCTGTATGTATAACGCCAAGCAGGCGCTTCTGCTCAAAGATAAGGTCCACGACGCCAACGCCTACGTTTTCTATATGGACATCCGCGCGAACGGCAAGGGCTACGAGGAGTTCGTGAAGCGCACCATCGAGGACTACGGCGCGACTTACCTGCGCGGCCGCGTCTCGCGCATATTCGAGTCCGACGGCAAGCTGATCGTCCGCGGCGCGGACACGCTGGCGGGAGTTCCCGTCGAGATTCAGGCCGATATGGTCGTCCTCGCAACCGCGATGGAGCCTCAGACCGACGCCAAGGAAATGGCGCGCAAGCTGGGCGTTTCGACCGACCAGCACAACTGGTTCACGGAAGCGCACCCCAAGCTGGCCCCGGTCGAAGCCCTGACCGCCGGCGTCTACTTCGCGGGCGCGTGCCAGTATCCGAGAGATATTCCCGACACCGTCGCGCAGGCGTCCGGCGCGGCGTCGAAGGTGGCGGTCCTGTTCTCCAAGGACGAGATCACATCCGAGCCGATGATCGCCTACATACAGGAATCGTCCTGCGCCGGGTGTCACCTGTGCGCCTCGGTCTGCCCGTTCACGGCGATCGATATGGTCGAGGTTACGGACCCGCGCACGAAGAAGCCTAAGATGGTCGCTCGGGTCAACGCCGGCATCTGCCACGGTTGCGGCACCTGCGCCGCCGCCTGCCGCTCGCAGAGCGCAAAACTGCGCGGGTTCGAGGACACGCAGATTTTGGCGGAGATAGAGGCGCTGGCGGAGATAACATCGGGATTTTGAACCACAGATGGACACAGATAAACACAGATAGGGAGAGAAGATGCTTCGGCTTGTTCTTTGAAGCCGAAGCCGACCGATGGGTAGGGATAACCTATCATGCGGGAACGGTGTCAGCGTATTACTTTGCGGTAATAAGCCAAGTCAGTTCCCGCACGGCGCGCACCGGCGACACGGGGCGCTGCGGGAACTAGGCCGGCGGTATGCGAGGGGTCGATTTTGAGATGTCGTTCCCGCAGCATATGATGCCGAAACACCAAAAACGACGTGTAGGGAGATGAGTAGCGTGAATGACAACACGAAGGGTACCCAGTTCCGTTTACCGTTGGTGATAGCAGCCGTAGCTGCCGCGATTGGCGCAACTCAGTACCTTCCGAACCTTATGGCTGTGCGCAGCGGCGCGTTGGAAGATTTCGACGCCGTTAACTCGGCGCGTTTCGCCTTGTGCTTCTTGCTGAGCCCTTACGGCGCCGCAGTCGTCATAAGCGCCGTGCTCGGCATCGCATTGAACTGCGGCGAATCCGGGGGGCTGGCTTTCGTTCGAGCCATGCCTTGGCTTGCGGCCGCTTTGGCGGCAATCCAAATGGCAGGCTGGATAGCTATGTCGAGTGGTGATTACCTCGGCTCCGTAGGGACGATCAACTACGCCCTGGGCGCAGTTGCCGCCGTACTCGGCATCGTGGCTGGCCATTCATTAGTACTGAGATGGCGAAAGAAGTTGACGGCTGATAGCTGACCGCCAGGAACAAACGACATGTCAGAAGAGACAACAACAATAGAACAGCAAACCGAAGAGCAGAAGCCCAAGGTGTGGAAACCCCGCATCCTCGGCATTCTGTGCAACTGGTGCAGCTACGCCGGGGCGGATTTGGCCGGGTCGAGCCGCCTGCAATACCCGCCGAATGTGCGGATAATCCGCGTGCCGTGCTCCGGGCGCGTCAACCCGCAGTATATCTTCAAGGCTTTTCAGCGCGGGTTCGAGGGCGTGCTGGTGCTGGGCTGCCATCCGGGTGACTGCCATTACGCGAAAGGCAACTATTACGCCCGTCGGCGGCTGATGCTGCTCAAGAAGTTCCTGCCGTCACTCGGTATCGAGCCCGAGCGGTTCCACTTCGAGTGGGTCTCCGCCTCCGAAGGCATCATCTTCGCCGAAGTAATCGCTAAGATGACCAAAAAGCTAGAAGACCTCGGCCCATTCTCCGGCGTTAGCGTTGTTCAGGGAGTAACACAGATAAACACAGATGCGGAGGATGAACACAGATAAAGAGATGATACGGGCCATATCCTCCAGATATCCGTGTTCATCTGTGTCCATCTGTGGTTAAAAGAAATGGATATTCAAGAGATCAGAAACAAAGCAAAGCGCCTCCTGGAATCGGGAGAGGTGAAGGTCGTCGTCGGCTATGAGCGCGGCTCTACGGAGTCCAAATCCACCCCCGCGTTTATCGAATCGCCGGACGACGTCGACCGCCTGATCTGGGACGCTACTTGCGTGAACAACCTCGCGGCGTACGCGATTCAGGAAGCGAAGAACGGCGGCGTGGCGATTATCGCCAGGGACTGCGACGCGCGTTCGATCGTTATGCTCGTTCAGGAGCATCAGTTGGACAAGGACGCCGTGCGAGTCATCGAAGTTCCCGACGAGACGCAGTGGGCCGATGATCCCGCGCTGCCCGAATCACTCGAAGAGCGCCGCGCCTTCTGGGCCAAAGAGTTCGAGAAATGCACCCGCTGCTACGCCTGCCGTCAGGCCTGCCCAGGGTGCTTCTGCAACACGTGTTTCATCGACCGGATTGTCCCCCGCTGGGCGGCAAAACGCGCCGGGGCGAGCGACGCGTGGATGTTCCACGTCACCCGCGCCATGCACCAGGCCGGCCGCTGCGGCGACTGCCGCGAGTGCAGCCGGGTTTGCCCGGTCGGTATTCCCGTTCACCTGTTGGCGAGGGAGATCGAAACCTTCGTCGGCGAGCTGTTCGACTACAAGGCGGGGATGGACATGGACGCCGACCCGGTCCTCGGCACATTCACACCCGAGGACCCCGATCCGAACGAGCACGGCGGTTAGGTTCAGGGAAGAACGCAGATTAACGCAGATGGAAAGGATGAACGCAGATAGGAAATGATGGGTGGGGATTTCCGAATCCGAGAATTCCAATACCTGATTTCATCCGCGTTTATCTGCGATATCAGCATTCATCTGCGTTAGAAAAAAGAGCAAAGACGTATGGATAAGATAGTAACCAAAGACAACATGGCCGCCTGGCTTCGGAGCCTGCGGGAGAAGTACGAGATGATCGGCCCGGTGAAGAGGCCCGACGGCGCGCCGGAGTTCAGGGACATCGACATGATGCCTCCAGGTATCATACCTGGAGGCATAGAGGTCGCCCTCGACAACGCCGCGTGGCTGATGCCGCCGAAGGACTACCTGCTGCCGCCGACGGAGACGCTGTTCACGTACGACGAAAAGGACCAGGCCGAGCCGCTTAAAGTTCCGTTGGCCGGCGACAAACCGCGGCTTCTCCTGGGTCTGCGGGCCTGCGACGCCAGGGCGATCCGCGTACTCGACCACGTCTATCTGGACGGCGCATTTGCGGACCCCTACTACGCCGCGCGGCGCAAGGGCATGGTGATGGTCGGCAACGTCTGCGACGAAGCCCGCTGGAGCTGCTTCTGCACCTCGGTCGGCGAGCCGGTCGAGTGGCTGAAGGACTTGGACGCCGTTATCACCGACATCGGCGCCGGGTTCGTGGTTACGGCGAATACCCCGGTCGGAGAGAGCCTGCTGGATTCGTCCTATTTGTCCGATCCGTCCGACCAACAGATGAACCTCAAAGTCGCCGCCTGGGACAAGCTCGCCGCGATTCCCAAGAGGCCGTTCGCGGACAAGCTTGCTAAGGATTTTCTGGCCTGGGACGACCCCATCTGGGAGAAATACGCCCGAAAGTGCCTTGGCTGCGGGATTTGCTCGTATCTATGTCCCTCGTGCTCCTGTTTCGACATCCAGGACGAGCGCGTGGCGGGGCAAATCGAGCGGTTCCGCTGCCGCGACACGTGCCAGACCTGCTATTTCACGCTGATGCCCAGCCACAACCCGCGTCCGGAGAAGAAGATGCGTATGCGGCAGCGGCTCAGCCACAAGTTCAAGTATCAACCGGAGCAGTTCGACATCATCGGCTGCACCGGCTGCGGGCGCTGCGTCGAGCTGTGCCCGGTCAATCTGGACATCCGGCAAGCCCTTGCGGAGGTAACTCCCAATGAGTAGCGCCCAACCAGCAACCATCGAGCAGATGAAGCAGAACCCGTACAAGCCGCTTTTGGCGACCATCGAGGAGATCGTCGAAGAGACCTGGGACACCAAGACCTTCCGCGCCGTTTTCCAGGACGAGGAAATGCGCGAGAAGTTCACCTACAAGCCGGGCCAGTTCCAGGAGGTCTCCGTCTTCGGCGTCGGCGAGGCCACGTTCTGTCTCGCCTCAACGCCCACACGCCCCGGCTCCATCGAGTTCTCCGTGCGCAAGGTCGGCTCGCTGACCGACGCGCTGCACGAGATGAGCGAGGGGGCTGTCGTCGGCATCCGCGGCCCGTTCGGCAACTGGTTCCCGTATCAGGAATGGAAGGGCAAGGATTTGCTGTTCATCGGGGGAGGCATCGGAATGGCTCCGCTGCGCTCGCTGCTCAACTTCTGCCTGGACAACCGGGACGACTACGGCCGCGTGGACGTGATCTACGGCGCGCGCTCATCCGACCTGCTTTGCTACAAGACCGAGTTCGACGCGTGGCGCAACTCCAAAAACACCAACCTCTTCCTGACCATCGACAAGGAAGAGGAAGGCTGGCAGCACAACGTCGGCTTCGTCCCCGCCTACCTCAACGACTTGGCCCCGAAACCGGACAACACCATCGCCATCACCTGCGGCCCGCCGATCATGATCAAGTTCGTCCTCCAGAACCTTGCGACTCTGGGCTTCACCGACGAGCAGATCTACACCACGCTCGAGATGAAGATGAAATGCGGCGTCGGTAAATGCGGCCGCTGCAACATTGGGCACTTGTTCGTGTGCGTGGACGGGCCGGTGTTCTCGTATGCGCAGATTAGGGGATTGCCGCCGGAGTTCTAAAGGAACATAGTGGAAGTGTAGATGAAGGTCTTCGGCTTGTTAGGCGAAGCCGAAGACCGTGTAGGAGCACTTTCCCTTAGGTCGAGATAGCCTATGTTTTCACTTTGGAATCGGAACCTGGGCTGCCTTTGCCACGCCGCTGCGTGTTTTCGCCCTTTGAATTGCGGACGGATGACGCATTTCCGGCGTTCCCAGACTTCGCTTTGCCGTTACCGGGAGGCAATGGCGTTACCACGTAGTATGTGTCACCTGCGTACTGCACAACCTGCGGCTCATACTTTACGGGCATCTAGGATCTCCTCTTCCTCATTCTCGACTTTGGCGCTAATGGGTTTTGGGCTACTTTGGGCCATTCCTAAACTTCTGTTGTACTCGGCCAAAAGTGGAACTATCATATCACTTACGGTACCCAGAAGTAAATGGTCCGTTTGCGGATCAAAGGCGTCGGCCTCTTTCCAGTCGGCCGTCAGGAAGCCGTAGTGCAGCTTCTTCCCTCCCCCATAGAATTTTATCGGCACGACTATTGTCGATCTATAGAGCTTGCCATAATTCGGCGTCTCGTTCAGATAGTGTGGCTCCACGGTCACATCCCCGCAGGCAAAATATCGCTCTCCATTCATTATGACGTTGAAGGCCGTGTTCTTGTCGGCCTTGAAGGTGTTTTCGTCATCATCCATACCCCTGATGGGCTTTGAGAACCCATCGCGACAGAGCGTTCTGAGAGTCTTATGTTCATCCACAAAGAGCTTTATGGAGAGTGCTGTGTCGAATCCAGTCCATTGGTCGAGGACGGATTTTAGCGCGTCCAGAATCCTCTCGAAGTACATGTCGTCTATTGTCGCGGAGCCGTCGTGTATGAATGCGGGAGCCATTGCGTCTCTAAACAGATGGGCCACCTCATGCATACTGACGAACGATCGCCGACACACTGATATACGCTGCTCTGCCTCCTGCAGTTCCGCAGCGGCACCATCTTTCTGCTCAGTCAACATTTGTATTGTGAGGTCTCTCTCGGCTAGCCGTCGTCCGTCACGCATAGCCGCCATCATGAAGAAACCCATTATAACCAGCAAGCACAGTATGTACACGCTGGAGGAAATGGCAACGTACCAAAACTTTGCGTCCGCAGTGGACTTCACAGCGAGAACGACCCCCGCCACGCTAGCGATGGAGGTGACAATGCTTGCTATGAATGATGCTACACGAGCCGGCCACAACTTCTCTGTGTTCAATGCCCTTTCCACCCAATTCATCAGATCCTGTTCCTCCTCGGAGGCAATGTACGTGGACCCACGGCTATGCTGCCAACCATTGCACGATTGACAAAGGCTGCTCCAGGTTGCCTCAACTATAAGAGAAGAGACAGTTTTTGTCAATCGCCGGCACAACTCCTTACTGCCACAGTCCAGAACTCGTCTTTACTGCACTGTCTCCATTCGCATTATGTGGCTGGAAACCGATCCACCGGGATATGTATCCCGGTTGACTCCCGCGGATATTCATCCGCCAACCCCGCGAAACACCTCCCCGCCCGTGTGGTATAATATCGCCGGGTTACATCATGACCTATCCGGAACGACCCAACAAAGCAGAGATTGATGAATTGGTTCAGCGCATCGTCGAAGCCGCGCATCCGTTGCGCATCATCCTGTTCGGCTCCGCTGCTCGCGGCCAGGCCGGGCCGGACAGCGACATCGACGTTATGGTCGTAATGCCGGACGGCACGCACCGCCGCCATACGGCGATGGACCTCTACCAGCGCCTATCCGGCATCTCGGTCGCCGTCGATATCGTAGTCGCTACCCCGACGGACCTCGAAAAACACAAGGACACGATAGGCCTCATATACCGGGCAGTCCTTCGCGAAGGCAAGGAGATCTATGCCGCCTGAACGTCCAGCTTTCGGCTCACCTCAACAATGGATGCAATACGCCAGGGCCGATCTTGCTATGGCGCGCGGCCCTCTGCCCGAATACGGCATGTATGAGACACTTTGCTACCACGCCCAACAGGCGGTCGAGAAGAGCCTCAAAGCGATACTCGTGGCGGCCGGCGTCGATTTCCCCTATACACACAACCTACAGAAACTCCTCGACCTGCTACCCGCGGACATCCCGCGTTCCCCCGAAGTTGACGATTCGGCTCGCCTAAGCGCCTACGCCGTCACAACCCGCTACCCCGGCGAGGAAGAACCACTCACGGAAGAGGATTACCGAGAAGCCGTTCGTTTGGCTGAGGCGGTTGTTCGCTGGGCAGCCCGCTATCTTGGCTTCGACGACAGCGCCTAAGCTCCTCCACTCAACATACCGATTGCAATCATGCATTTCAAATGCATAATATCTGCACTGCAAACGCAAATGTGCAAGGCGATGCCGCCTTGGGCGCTTGACATTTCACCTGCAATCATGCATTATAAATGCACAATGTCCGATAATGCTAATGCACATATGCAATCACGGAGCGTCCGATGGCTTATATAGAGCGCACTTTGGAGCCCGTCATCCGGCGGGCGGCGAGCCAGTTCCCGGCGATAACTCTCACGGGGCCGCGCCAGTCGGGTAAGACCACGCTGCTCAAGCGCCTGTTCGGCGAGACGCACAAGTACGTGTCCCTGGAGACCATGGACGCGCGCTCGTTTGCGGCCGGGGACCCGCGCGGTTTCCTGGCGGCCTATCCGCCGCCCGCTATCTTTGACGAGGTTCAGAACGCCCCGGACCTGCTGTCCTACGTCAAGGAGCGGATCGACGATCACCGCGACCAGCCGGGCCAGTATATCCTGACCGGCTCTCAGAACCTGCTGATGATCCATACGGTTACGCAGACCCTGGCGGGCAGAACCGCGGTCCTCCGGCTCCTTCCGCTCTCTCGCCGCGAGGCGGCCGGAGATCCTCAAAGGCCCCTGTTCGCTGAGTCCGCCGTTGGCGTGAAGGCCGGCGCCGCCGCTTTGTGGGAGAGCTTCCTGCGAGGCGGATACCCTGAGCTTGTCGCCAACCCGGACCTCGACGCCGGTCTGTGGCATTCGGCGTATGTACAGACGTATCTGGAGCGGGACGTTCGCGGACTCAGACAAGTCGGCGATCTGACCCAGTTCCAGGCGTTCCTCGGGGCATTGGCGGCGCGAAGTGGCCAACTCCTCAACCTCCACGACCTGTCCCGAGACCTGGGCGTGGCGGTCAACACAGTGAAGAACTGGCTGTCGGTCCTGGAAGCAACGTTCCAGATCGTGATCCTGCGCCCGTACTTCGCCAACGTAGGGAAACGCCTGGTCAAAACGCCGAAAGTCTACTTTACGGACGTGGGCATCCTGTGCTATCTGACCGGGTTGAAAGACCCCGACCACGCTGCTTCCGGCCCGATGGGCGGCGCGATTCTGGAGACCGCGGTCTTGTCAGAGCTGACAAAGGCCGCCGTCCACAGGGGGGAACAACCTCGCATCTACTTCTGGCGCACTTCAGCCGGGCTGGAGGTCGATTTCGTCGTGGAGACCCCCGACGGGCTCGTGCCGATCGAGGTGAAGCTCTCCGCGACGCCAAGGCCCGCTATGGCGTCTGCGATAAAGACGTTCCGTGACGACTTCGGCGACCGGGCCGGGCCCGGATACGTTATTCACCCCGGTTCCATCAGACTGCCGCTGGCGCCGGGCGTTACAACGCTTCCGTTTTCGGAGCTATGAGCGGAATCGTTAAGTGCGGGCGGTGGAACATCGGGCATCTGTTCGTGTGCGTGGACGGGCCGGTGTTTTCCTACGCGCAGATACGGGGATTGCCGCCGGAGTTTTAGGACTTCTTTATCGCAAGAAGTGGGGTTCAGGGAAAGCCACAGATGGACACGGATAGACGCGGATAGCGGATTATCACGAATAACACGAAAGCTGGGAAAGCACGAAATGGGGCCGGTTCTCATTGGCGCGTGTGGTATACTATCGCCAACGAGTTGTTGGCACGGGGTTCTTGGTGCCCTGGCCGTTGGTGATCGACTATGTCCGAGACACATCGAGGTAGGCCATGCCCATGCGGCAGTGGACGACTTTACGACGAGTGCTGTCACGAGAAGATAGCTGAAATCGACGCAGCGCTGGAAAGATGGCCAGTGCTTCCCCTCCACGCACCTGGCCAGAGGAATCCTCAAGGTCGCCCTAAGATTGATTGTGCTGACAGCAGGCATCGTTACCGTGCGGTTGGTCTCAAGATATATCCGCGTCCGCTGTCGGAAACCTTTCACGAATTCTTGTTCTGGCTTCTCCTCCGAACGCTCGGCAAACCTTGGCGCAACTCGGAGTTGAAGAAACCACCGCAGGACCAGCATCAGATTATCAAATGGTGGCGTGCCACTTCCGAGTGGATCAAACAGTCGGCGACGGAAGAAAACGAGTGTCCTGGAGGTTGGCGTATTGCCCCCAGTGGGGAGGCCCAATCAATGATGGCCCTTGGCTACGACGTCTACCAACTGCTAAACACTAAGTGTTTGTCCCGGCGTACGTTGAACCGTCTGAGGCAGTGGGACGGCTTTCAAGGAGCCAGGTATGAGATGGCCGTAGCAGCCATGTTCTGCCGCCTCCAGTGGAGATTGGACTATCCACGAAAGAACCAGCAGGGCAGGCGCCCCGAGTTCGTGGCGACTCATGGGCCAACGGGACCTCGGATCGCCGTGGAGGCGAAGAGCCGTCATCGGAGTGGCGTTCTGCACCAGCCCGTTACTGCGTCAGCAGTGAAAGCCACGACAAAGGAGGCGGGTGACCTTCTTGAGCAGGCATTGGAGCAGTTGCCACCTGATCTTCCGGCAGCCGTCTTCATCGATCTGAATGCTCCGCCTGGCGATCCTGGCGATTTCGACGTATCTTGGTGGGTGGACATGGCTGCCATGATGAAGCGATTCGGCGAACCGACGCCCCATCAGCCCGACTGTTTCAATGCCGTGTTCGTAACCAACTATTCCTATCATTACTACACTGTGCAAGAGAGTCCCCGCGGGCAAAGCATGTTCGTGGCATCAACTTACCCGAGACATTCATTTCCGGCTGAACTGATGACAGATATCGTGAGAGCGGTCGGGAACTATGGCGTGCTGCCGGACGAGCGGTTCTAGACTTGCCTGTGATGAGCTGCAGACGGTAACCCCGTCCCCATCCTGGCGCACCCGCCGTCCCCGAAACCCCGCGAAGAGGCGTGCTGGGTTGAAGATCCCGCACGGCCAGCTTTCTGCTATAATGTCGGCACGCGCTGCTTCGGCTTGTTCTTCGAAGCCGAAGTTCGTGAATGCGCGAGGTGAAGGTGCTATGAGCGAGGTTCCGAGCGTTCTGTTCCTCTTCTTGGGATGGCTGCTGGGCGTACTCTCTCCCATCATTGTCGACGGGATACGAAGGCGTCGAGAGATTGCTGAAGTGAAGCCTGCCATAGGTGCAGAACTTCGGGCACTCCAGGCCAAGCTTGCGGCAACCACATATCATATCGCTAAACGCTTTGGTGCTCCGAACAGGCCGCTTCTAGAGTGGGTTAAGTCGGTCTTTGATGCATACGACGGCCCGAACGCAGACAAAGAGCAAAGCAAAGCCATCGGCGCATTGCTCGCGTACCCCGACGCGGAACTCACCGTTCTAATGCAACGCGATGAGGACGCCGAACGGCGCGCGCTTTCCTTGAGGAGCCTCAACACGCCGTACCTGGATTCGCAATTGGGACATCTCGCGATGCTGGGGCATGCTACTCAGAGTCTGTTGGCGGAGATTAAAGTGCAAGTGGGTTTTCTAAATGAGCAGATCGCAGAGTCCCGCTTTTATTGGCAGAAGACGTTGGATCCGGGTGTGTCGCCTGAGAACCACCAGATCATCAAAGACAACTTGAGAGACGTATGTCTCCAAGTCGCGAAAAGGGCACCGCACTTGGGCGAGCTCATTGAGAGGTACGTGAAAGATATGGGATCTTCGGCCTGAACAGCGACGGAGATTATGGCTAAACAAGCGCGCCGCAATCATTTCGTATCGCAATTCTACTTAGGTGGGTTCACCGACACGGGGGATAAGTATGGCAAATTCTGGGTGTTCGACCTCCAAGATGATGGATGTTCCAGGATCGGTACGCCAGTCAATGAAGCAGTTCGCAAAGATTTCAACCGAATAAATGCGCCGGGCATCGACCAGAATATCGTAGAAGACCTGCTGGGGCAGATCGAAAGCAACGCGGCACCCATTATTAGGAGAATGGCTCAGAATCACACCCTGCCGGAGGGAGACGATTTCGTCAACCTGATCTACTTCGTCGCAGGCCAGGCTGGGAGGACACTTCACTTCCGCCAGAAGTTGACCACCTACAATGAACTGGATTCGAAGAGATACCTTAGGTCAAAGGTGGCTACACGTGAGGAATGGGAGAACACCCTCGAACAGGCGCGCAGGAATGGCTTCGTTGAGTCAACCACCGTGACCTATGAGCAGATGAAGCGTTTCGTTGACAGGGATAATTACCGCATAGATGTTCCGCAAAACAGGCTGATCCTCGACTTTTTGGATCATTTCGAACCATTTGCTCGCGATCTATCCGTGCTCAACTGGTCTTTAGTCGTCAAACGGGATGGAGCGGGATACTTCATCTGCTCGGACAATCCAGTAGCCATATTCCCCACAGTCGAGATACCACGAAGGCCATCCGGCAGTCGGCTTCAGTGTCGGCCTCAGATCATGATGCCTTTGAACACCGATCTGGCACTGTTCATTAGCGACAAGCTCTTGCCCAAGGTTCTTTACGCGAACTGTTCCAAGGTTTCGGAACTCAACACGAACACAGCCGATGTGGCCACGCGCCACCTCTATTCGCTGAAGCCAGACTTCATGTGGCGGCGGGACGACGGCACTATTGGTGGCTCGTGCGAGTACACATTGACGCGCGACAGCCGCTTGGCACGTGCCCCACGTGCAATCACGTTAGAGGAAGCCTTCTTCTCGGAACCCAAATCTGTTCTCCCGCCCGCGCAAGACCCGGCGTGAAAACCCGCACGAACAGCCGCCCGTTCGTGTGGTATAATACGCTCGGAGATAGGAGAGCGGGAGACATGAGCCAAGTTACATCAGAACTAGACGAACTTGTGCGGCAGATAGTGGATCTCGTCCACCCTTTGCGCATAGTCCTGTTCGGCTCAGCCGCGCGTGGAGAAGCAGGCCGGTATAGCGACCTCAATGTAATGGTGGTCATGCCGGACGGCACGCACAGACGTCATACGGCCCAGAACCTATATCGCAACCTTCCAGGCATAGAAAAACCCGTCGATTTCGTGGTGGCCACGCCCTCAGACTTGGAGAAGCACAAGGACACAATTGGCCTTGTCTATAGGGACATCATCCGTGATGGTAGGGAACTATATGCGGCCTGACGACACAAGCGAAGGCCCATGGCGAAAGTGGATGAGGTTCGCGAAGGCCGATCTGGTCGAGGCGAAACGCTTGCCTCCGCCGGACGGCTTGTATGAGTTGCTTTGCTACCATGCGCAGCAGGCGGCTGAAAAGAGCATCAAGGCTGTGATGGTGCGCCGCCAAATCGAGTTCCCCTACACTCACGACTTGAAGAAGCTTGTTGAACCTGCTGCCGTCTGACATTCCTTGCCCCGAAGTGATCCTGGACGCCACACTACTCACGGACTACGCCGTCTCAACACGCTACCCCGGTGAGGAGGAGCCACTTACGGAAGAGGATTACCGAGAAGCCGTGCGCCTTGCCGAGGCCGTAGTTGCCTGGGCCTCCGAACATCTGGACGCGCGCTGAAACTTTAACCCTCACTTCCCCGATCCCCGCCCTCCCCACGCCGCAACAACCGGCTCGAAAACCCGCGGGAAGGGGACCGGCCCGCAGGATTGCCTCACTGCGAGCGCGAAGCATGACACTGTGCCATTGTATGCGCCGGCAAACCCTTGGAGGACGAGACCGTGCAAGCCGTTGAGCGTTGTCCGCTTTGTGAGTCTGACAGCGGTTCCACAGCAAAGCTGCTGTTCAGATCCGTGGATTACATCTCCCAGGAAGTCTTCGATGTGCTCCAGTGCGGCGAGTGCGGTATGGCGTACACCGGCTCCGTTCCGGACCAGGAAAGCGAGTTTGGGAGGTACTATCCTCAAGAGGATTACTATGGATCGGAGTCCGGCGAGCGGTTCGGTTCGCCGGTCGAGAGAATGATCCTCGCCTTCCGCCGGGGCCGGGCGAAGAAGGTAATTGGCGCCAGAAAAACGGGCTCTGTTCTCGATGTCGGCTGCGGGAGAGGCTTATTCCTGCGCCTATTGAAGTCGCTCGGCTGGCAATGCTGCGGCACGGAACTGTCGGAGACGCTGGTGTCTAGTTTGATGGGATGCGGGATAGACGTCAGGAGGAGTTCAGTCCTCGAGTGCGGCTTTCCGGACAACACCTTCGATGTGGTTACGATCTACCACGCGCTGGAACACCTCAGCAATCCTCTGGAGACTCTTCGCGAGGTCCGTCGGGTCATCAAAGAAGATGGTTTGCTGATAATCGGAGCGCCCAACATCGCCAGCGTCCAATCGAGGCTGTCGGGATCCAGATGGTTCCACTTGGATGTTCCTCGCCACACCGTGCACTTCTCACGTGAAACCTTGGCGAGCATCGCGGAGCGCTGTGGCTTCGAAATCGTCGCCTCACGAAGCTTCTCGGCGGAATACGATCCCTACGGCCTGCTGCAGAGCATACTTAACGTCTTGCGATGCAGGCGGAACTTCCTCTATCAGCTTCTGCGCCGGCAAAGGGTCGTTCGATCGGACGTCAGGACCTTACTCTACGATCTTCCGCTAAGCCTGCTCTTTCCGATCCTGCTCGTCCTCCCGTGCTTCGTAGCGGAGATGCTCCTATCGCTGTTCGGCCTGAATGGAACGCAGGAGATACGGTGCCGGCCTTCGGTCTCCTAGTGTTGCCTCCAGACCGGCAAGAGGGCGGCATTCTTGGCTGAGAAATTGCCTTGGCCTACAGGCCCGACGCCCCGAGATCAAGAGCATCTTCCGTCACTTCCGCGAGGTCAAAGTTCCGGCTGCTGACTTTCCCTCCAGCCACCGCGGAAGCGCGGCCTGGAGCAGGCCAGGCTACAGCGCATATCGTTACTACTTCATCTTCCGGGACAATTGCATCCACGTGGTCTACGATAGCCAGGGCAAAGCCGTGGCGGCGGTCCCGACGTACGAGTAGCTCCGCCCGGTTTCAAACCTCTCCATTTTGTTGTATACTTCTGCCGAGTCTGAATCCTTCAACAGAGAGGAGAATCCGCCGTGTCCCTGAAAGATCGACTGATCATTCTGTTCACCTTATCCGCAATCATCATCTTGCCGCTTGTGGCGAGCGGTCGAGCCGGCGCGCAGGCGCTTCCCGAGCTGGGCGGGCTGATGTCCATACAGCCCAAAGGCCCCATAATCCGCCAGGAGAACATGGATAATCTGGCGCGGAAGCTCGGCCAGGGGCTTAACCGGCAGCCAACCGATATGGAGACCGGCCTGGTCGCCGCCGCCCAAGCCGAGCTGCGCAGGACTCTCAAACGCGAACCCACGCCGGATGAGGTCTACTTCCTCGCCGCCCAGGAGTTGCGCGCGCGGAAGAATACGCGCGGCTTCTTCGATTTCATGTTCGCCGCCATTCGCGTGGCCCCCAATAACTGGGTCTACCGCTCCGCTCTCGGCGATGAGTTCCGCCGGACCGAAAAGAAGCAGAAAGCTATCGATAGCTACCTGGCCGCGGCCCGGGTCGCCCAGTCCGCCGATAAGGCAGGGGCCGCCATCACGCACAAGTGGGCGGCCGACCTTCTCCGTCAACTCGGCAGGTTCCCGGAGGCCGAACGGACCTACGAAAGGTCCCTCGCGCAGTTTTCAGCGTACGCGCCGGAGATAGAGCGGCGGATGTCCGATGACCGCACCCGCCGCGCGTGGACCGCCGCCCGGTCCGACGCCGCGACCCAACTGCTCGCTGTGAAACAGAAGCTGGCGAAGACCAGGCCGGCCGCACAGATGATAGCGAAGGATTTGCCCTCTGTCGAGCTTATATCGACTGCCGACAAAGGCGTCATCGAGCAGGCCCGCGCCAGGGTTCAGAGAGCCGCGCCTGACGTCCGAAGCGGCCTCGTCTCAGGGGCCGGGGCGCACTACCTTCTGGCGGCCGATTATGCCCTGATCGGAAACGACGTCGCCAGTGTGGTCGAGCTTCTCGCTTCAGTCGAGTTGGAGCCGAAGGATCGACAGTTGTGGCGGTCTTTGGGCCATGCCTACTTGCGCCAGAACAGGCTTTCCGAGGCGGCCGGCGCCCTTAAGAGAGCGTGCGAACTCGGGGATAAGGACTCGTGCCCTCTGGCCCAGAAGGCGTTCGATTCAGTGTCCCGTCTCAAGCAGCAACCCGCGGCGGGGAGGCCAGTCAGAACCCGAAACTGAAGACTCAGAACCCAGCGCTCCTAACGAAACGCCGGAGGCGCCGCGGGAACTACAGGTCGCAACGCTGAAACGTCAGCTAAGAGAGGCCGTTCCCGCGGGATAGGACCGGGCGCCGGTGACGTCGTGCTTGCGCGTCCTTCGGCAGCGTCGCTACCGCTCTGCTACCGAAGGATCGAACTCTAAACTCAGAACTCAGAACTCCCAGCAGATAAGAATGAGCGGGTCGGAAGCTCCGGCCCGCTCCAATAAACCTAACAGACAACCTTCGACCCCGCTACCTGGCTACGGTGAAGCTGGTCTGATAGCTGGACCTCCAGTGACGCAACCCCCGCATGACCCCGCCGTGACACTCCATTACTTTGAAGTTGCCGGGGCCAATGTATGTGTAGAACGAGAAGGACTTACCGGGACGCAGAATCGGCGTGTATCTTATCAACTGAGACCCGATCACGTCCCTCGCGCTGATTATCGCTCCTCGGGAGACGTTGCTGTTGTTGACGACCGTTACTCTGGTGTAGCCCGTGGAGAACGCCGCCGGCACGTAGGAAATGAACCCGTTCCGCGTCAGCGAGAACTGCACGTGCCGCGGAGTCACCATCGCTGCTTCGCCAAGGACCCTGCCGGTCACTGGAAAACCGCTGACCGGCGCCATTGCCACAGCCTGCCGGGACAGCGGACGCCCGCCGATGCCGTTCAGATCGAGGGCCGCGCTTGGCCACAGCGCCATCAGCATGCCGTCAGGCAGACCGCTGACCGGCCCCGGCACGTGGAGCATTATCTCGCGCGCGCTCAGGTCCAGATCGCTCGCGGCCAGCAGCTTGCCGCTTATCGTGTCTCTGATACCCGGGGTCACCACCACGTGCGCCGGAACGTTCGACGCTATTCTCTGACCGTTCTTGAAGATATCAGCCATTCCCCAGGCCGCTACGTAGGCTACCGTTTCGGGAAGGCCGGCTTCCCCGATGCCCGTCCCGCCGAAAATCGGCTTGAGCAATCCTACTCCGCCAAACTTCGCGTCGGCGCTCTTGTCGATGCCGGTGAAACGAACTTCGTAGGCGGAATCGTCAGATGGATCGTGAATACGGGCAAGCCCGTACTCGATTGAGTCGCTCGGTGTGGCCGATCTAACGTCGCTGAGGTCGCGCGCGCTAAACCCGATCACCCCGTGAATGCCGGCCAGCGTGTCGCTCGTGGGACCACCTTTCACCAGCCATGCGTTCTCGTTAAGGCTGGATACCGAGGCAAATCCCAACGTCGCTCCGGCCTTCACTCCCACCTTGCCGGAACTCTCCGAGGAATACATCGTAGACATGCTGGACGCAGGCATTGCGCTCGCGGCGCTGCCCGATTCGCGAGCCAGGCCGCAGTCCGCGACGGCCGCGGTCGCCGCAAAAGCCATTACAAGCAGCGCCAGGACCAGGACCGGCGCCTTTAACCGTGGACTAAATGGGTTGGTCATCTCTCCCCCTCCATTCGGTTGGTTGGGCGACAAAACCGCCTCTTACCGCAGAGGCCCGAGCTTTGCCTGCCGTTTCTGTACTACCCCCGGCAAATGGGCGCTAAACGAGCAGGGGAGTCGAAGGAGTCGGGGGAGTCGACGGCTAGAACTCCCTCTCCCTGGAAGGGAGAGGGTTGGGGTGAGGGTTGAAGTGATGGCCCCTGCAAACCCCTGGCGTCAACCGCCAACCGAAAACCAACCTACCGGTGCGCTAGCTTATCGCACAAATCCAGATACCGCTTGACGCCTTCCGGCGTAACGTTCCAGGGAATGTGGTTGCCGACGGACATCATATATCCGCCGCTGATGTGGGCGGTCTCGACCATGCTTTCTACCATCGCGCGGATCTCATCGGGGTCATTGCGGCTGAGGACGCGGTTGTCCCCTTCGCCGGCAAGGCAGCAGTTTTCGTGTTTGCGGGCGATCGCCTTGAAATCGGTAAAGGGCTCGGTGATGATGCCCCTGGCCCCGCACGCGAAGATGTCATCCGCGCAGGCGTCCAGGCAGCCGTCGGCGACGAAAACGACCTCTTTCCCTGCCGCCTTGACTATTCCCCAGAACTCCTCATATCGGGGGAAGATGAACTTGTTCATCCAATCGGGCGAGCAGACCGGGCCGCGCGCGGTGACAATGTCGTCGTGGCAGATCACGAACTTGACCGGCAGGCGAGCAAATGAGCGGAAGACGCGGCGGTTTATCTCGGCGAACTCGTCCATTATTCGCTCGAAACGCGGTTCCAGGCACATCTCAAGGAAGAACTCCCACCCGAAAGTGAGCAGCGGCCACATGAACATCGTGTTATAGAAGCCGGCGGCGGTAAACTGGCCATCAGGGGGCGTGTCGCCGTGCTCGGCGGGGAAAAGGGAACGGTAGGACTCGTAGAGTTTTTCTTCGTCGGAGTAGTCGCGTGATTCGACGACGGGGACATTAGTGAAATCAGCGTGCTTCAGGGGCGAGAAGGCAAACGCTTCCTCGACCGTCTTGAAGTTGCGACCCCAGTCCCAGTGCCACGTCTCGCCGGTCCCCCAGCGCACCGCCTGCCTGCCGTCCCGCGTCACGCTGGAGTTGTCGTCATCACTCCCCAGTTGGGGTCGTGGGACGGGCGTGTCGTCCGCGGGGACAGCCAGGTTGAGCACGGGGTACAGTTCGCGCATCCTCTCCCGACACAGCTTAGGGTGATCGTAATAATCGACCCCGGTAATTTGCGTCTCAGCATCGGGACACGACCAGTGCTCGTAATGCGCAATCCGCTTCGGTCCCATTCCCATAAATGACTCGTAAAGCAGGTCCATTCTTTCTCCAGGGTTCCAGGGTTCTAAGGGTTCTAAGGTTCTATCTTGCGGGAACGGTCTCCTACAACCAACCCATCGGATATCGTCGAAGTCAGTTCCCGCGGCGGACGCCCCCTGTCACCATCCACTTCGACTCACTGCGTATACGGTTCCCGCGCGATCTTGGTCACGTCAGCCCCGCCCCTTTGCCGTCCGACTCCTCCGACTCTTTCGACTCCTTCGACTCTTTCTCACGCCTCCAGAACCGGCAGCACGTCGTAAGTAGCGTTGGGCGGGCAGCCTATCACGAAAACGCTCCCCTGCGTGGTCGATTGCAGCCTGTGAAGGCAGTTGCCTATAATGATGGTCCTGCCCTTCGTCTTCTCCGGGGGCGGCGCGTTCGGACCGACAAGTATCACCGTATTGCCGAGCTTGTTATTGCTGATCTGCGACTTCTGCAGCACGGTGGCCAGCATAGCTATACACGCCGGGCAGGGGTCGCCGTCGATGATCTCTATCCCGTCGGGAATCGATATCTCGTTCAGACTCGCCGGCGGCGGGGCGAATTGCGCGCTCGGCAAATCGCCGACTACCTCGATATCCTTCATCTCGCCCAGGCCGCGTTCGTGAGCTCGTTTTATGTGGGATTCGGCGAGCGTGCCCGCGTATATGCCCGCCGGGTCCACACCCATCGCGCGCGAGGCTGTTGCGTCCACCGCGACGGGATCCGTTCCCGCTATCACGCAGCCCATCTCGACGGGGCCCGCGCCGAACGTGTCCATTGCCATCAAGCCATCGACTATGTTCAGCGCCGGCTTGACCGTCGCCACCAGGTCCACGATGCACTCGCTGACGTTGACGTGATGGAAATGCAGCATATCGTATTCGTGCATAAGGCCGCTCAGGTTCTTCATACAGAGGCTTACCGCGGTCGCGTCGTGAGTTTTCATCTTGGCGACGCTGACGATCAGATCGGCCGCGGACGCGGCTTCGGCAAGCGCGACCTGCTTCGCGCACCTGCCGCGGCGCACCCGAGTCTCCACATATCTGCCGGTCTTGAGGTCTACAATCTCCGCGCGTGTGCCCTTGAGCGCGTCGATCAAGCCGATCTCTCTCATCACGGACATGGTATCTACGCCGATAATCGATCCGTCACCAACCAGCGCGCTCGCCCCGGCCTGCTCGAATGCCCTTACGACGCCGTAGATCACGCGTGGATCAGTATTGGCCGGGCCCGACTCGCCGGAAAGATTTGGTTTGATCAGGACCGTCTTGCCATCCGCCATTCGCGCCAGATCGAACGGATGGAGCAGGCGGGCTATTCCTTCGGACACTTGTTCGGGAGTTGACCGCGGGGATATCTGTTCGACGTAAACCGAGGTTCGGGACAACGGAGCCTCCAAATCGGACGGTCGTGTCCGACTGTCTCAAGTATACCCGCAAGCGTCGCCGTCGGCAACACGAACTTCGAGCAGTCGAAGGAGTCGGAGTCCGACAAGTCCGCCCGATGGGTGGCGATTTCCGAATCGCCACCCCACAACTTCACACCGGATTTCCGAATCGGGCAACCACGAACCTCCAACCATTCCGGGGTTTCGCGGCAAGCTGCCGAGGGAACGACAATACGGAAGCGTAACTAACAGGCAGCCTGTGGCGTCATGTTGCTTGGTTGCCCGCTCTACGGGCGAGCGCGCCTGTAACCGACAATATAGCGGGCAGAGTTTTTTTGCTCAATATGATCGGCAGCTATTGACAAGTACCTGGTAATTATGCTAGGCTGCCTAGCGAGTAGGCTGTCACACTCAGGCGGCGCAGGTTCGAAAGGAGGTGAAACTACCTTGAATGACCTGTTATGGCCGCGCGGTGATAGTATAGGCAAGGAGAGAAACGCACACTCCGCCGCGAGAAGTGGACGTAAGAGGCAACGTGGTAACTCGACGTCCGCCGAGGCGACGGAAGCGGTAGTTCTCCTTGCCGAGTGTTCCAAACATTCAAGGAGGACAATAAATGAAGAAGACACTATGTGCTATCGTGATGCTGGCGCTTCTTGCCAGCCCGGTATTCGCACAGGGTCCGTTCACCGATGTCCCCACCGATCACTGGGCGTACCAGGCGGTGGACCAGTTGGTGAAGGACGGAATCATCGTCGGCTACCCGGATGGGACGTTCGGCGGCAAGAGGGCTATGACTCGATTCGAGTTTGCCCAGGCTTTGGCTCGCGCGATCCCCGTGATCGTTGACCAGGCCATCAAGCCCGTACCTCCCACTCCCCCGGCCGGCGTTAGCCAGGCGGAAGTTGACGCTGTTAAGGCAAGAGTCGCAACACTCGAGGCCGCGAAGCCCGAGGTGACAAAGGCAGACCTCGCCGCCATCCAGAAGATGGTGGACGAGTTCAAGGACGAGCTGACCGCGATGGGCGTGGATATCGACGCCCTGAAGAGAGACGTGGCCGACCTCAATAAGAGGTTGACCGCGTTGGAAGAGGAAGTTCGCCGAGTTAAGATCGGCGGCACCGTCAATGTCTCTGGCGTTTTCGAGAGAGAGAGAGACGGCTCCGCGGTTGATCGCGACGAGCGCGATCTGCACGGCGATGACGATCTGCTCCAGGACATCACCATGGTCAAGGAGATCGACATCACAATCGACGCCCGGATTTCGGATAAGGCAACGGCGCACGCTCTACTCAGCGCCGGCGATTATCTGAACTACTTGAACGGGGTTGACGACTACGACGGTGGCGAGCGCGCTACCACACAGTCGGATCTGCCCGATCCCACGGACGCGGAAGGCCAGATCGTGTTCCCGTACTATGCGTACCTGGACTGGAATCTCGGTCCCGGAGCGCTGACGGTTGGTCGATTCCCGATGATGTGGTCACCCTACACTGTCAAGAAGATCGACGTGGACAGCTATACGGTGAACCAGAAGACCGACACGGGCGATTATCCGCTTGACGGTATCAAGGGCGCGTGGAAGTTTGGAGGCGTGGGCCTTCAGCTTGTTGCCGCCAAGACCGACATGAACGCGTTCCTTGTCAATGGTCTGACCTCGCAGTCCGACGCCGGTCTTTATGACACAGGCGTATTCAACGACAATGGTGGCGCGGCATTTGGTGGACTGGGCTCCATCAACCAGATCGCTGGTGGCCGCATAACGATTGGCACCCCGCTCAAGGGCACCCTGAGCGGCACCTATCTGCGCGGTTCCGAGGACGGCGTCGTCGAGCAGGCGCAGTTAGTTGGCGCCGACTTGAACTTCCAGCTCGGCAATATCACGATCGGCGGCGAGTGGGCAGAGACCACCCTGACCGATACCACCGTGCTGGATGACGATAATACAGCCCTAGACGCGAACCTTGGTATCGGCCTCGGTTCTCTCGGCCTGAAGGCTGGCTGGAAGAGCATCGGTCACAACTTCACAGCTCCCGGTTCCTGGGATAAGCTGGGCCGGTGGACCAACCCGACCAACATCGAGGGTCCTTATGTTGACCTGAAGTACGGTCTCGGCGCGAACATCAGCCTGGTTGCTGCCGCCGAGTTCCTGTCCGGTAAGGACGATGTCGTTGGCTTGCCCAGCGAGATCGACGAAGAGGACGACGACGTCAAGTACTACACGGCCGGCCTCAAGTGGGGCATGAGCTCCTCCACCTCCATAGACCTCGGTCTGGAGTGGGTTAAGTGGGAGCCCAGCGGACTGACCGATACCGATGAGAAGTACATCACCATCGGCCTCGGCCACCAGTTCAACCCCAATATGATGGCTAAGATCGGTTATCAGATCGTTGATTTCGATACCGGTTCAGATGGCCACAGCTACGACAGCTCCGACTACAAGGGCGATGTTGCCGTGGCTCAGTTCATGGTCAAGTTCTAAGTCTCTGACTTAGTTGACGCTAAGCCTCCGGAGTTTACTCCGGAGGCTTTTTTAGTTTTTGGTTGTTAGTTGTTGGTCCCCTGTTGGCGTCATCCAGGTAAAGCAAAAAAGAGCCCCCACCGTCTTCAGGCTGGGGGCAGGTACTGCCGGTCAAATGAGGGAGCGCTGGTCCGGCAATAGCCGTTATGGACGCTCGCATAGCTGGTTCAGAGCGTCATCTAAAATAACTATAGCGCTCCTACGTCTGTCTGTCAAGATATTTTCCAGCCATTGTTAATAGTTCCGCGGAGTCGCCGGTAACTCCCTCTCCCTGGCAGGGAGAGGGCTGGGGTGAGGGTTGAAGTGATGGCCAACCGCTAACTCCCGTTGGGTTGCAGACGGGTGGCGATTTCCGAATCCGGCAAACCACCGACGACCAACCACCAACCATCAACCGCCCCGGACGCGAATCTTTCTATCCGCGTCTTCCACTATGCGCCCGACCCTCGCCGCGCCCGTCAGCTCCCGATGCAGCTCGTCCGCGCGGGCTTCAGGAACGCTTATCAGCAGCCCTCCGGAGGTCTGTGGATCACACAGCAGAAGCTTATCTTCCTCACTTATACCCTCGCCCCACTCCAGTACGCCGCAATTCTCCAGAAACTCGCGGTTTCTATAGGCGCCGCCGGGGGCCATGTCCCGCGCCAGGAGCTCCCGAACACCTTCGATGGCCGGGACCGCCGGCAGTTGGATAACCGCGCCTACTCCGCTCGCCCACGTCATTTCATGCAGATGACCGAGGAACCCGAATCCCGTCACATCGGTGCACGAGCTCACTCCGACTCGTTTCGCGGCTTCCGCCGCGGACTTGTTGAGCGTGGTCATTAGACTGACGGCGCGATCGACAACCTCCCTCGGCGCGATATCGTTCTTGATAGCGGTCGCGATTGTCCCCGTGCCCAAAGGCTTCGTCAGGAACAGCGCGTCGCCGGGCCTGGCTGTAGCGTTCGATAATACCTGCGCCGGGTGGACGAATCCAAGCACGACCATGCCGTACTTGGGCTCGGGATCGTCGATCGAGTGCCCGCCCACAACGCTCACGCCGGCCTGGGCGGCGACGTCGCTCCCGCCGCGAAGGATGTCTTTCAGCAACTCCAGCGACATTGTTTTGACCGGAAACCCCACGATGTTCAGAGCAATTACGGGATTTGCTCCCATCGCGTAGGCGTCACTGAGAGCGTTGGCCGCGGCTATGCGCCCGAAATCGTAGGGGTCGTCCACCAGCGGCGTGAAATAATCCACCGTGAGCACGATCGCCAACTCATCGCTGACCTTGTACACGGCGGCGTCGTCGGCCGTGGTCAGTCCGACCAGCACATTCTGATCCAGAACCGGCGGCATGTCTCGCAGGACCTGCGAGAGTTGCTCAGGACTGAGCTTGCACGCTCACCCGGCTCCGTGAGACAGAGTTGTCAGACGCACATCGGCGCCTTCGCCTGGCGAGTTGGCCATGTGGACACCCCCCTTCGCGGTTTGTTTGTGGTATAATACCCGTTGCGGGAGAGGTTGGCAAGAGTTTCCCCTGCGGTTTCCCCTGCGGGCAGGTGGTCGTTCCGAGCGACCGACCCGCGTGCGGGGTTATATCGGAAAGGAACCACCCCGGTGTTTCGGGATTTGAGGGTTGGGCTTCACACTCGTGCGGTTACAGCCCAACCTCGCTCCCAACCCGGAAATCCCGAAACCAGCGGTTCCTCACGACCGAGAGATTGCTGGTTTACCCGGACATGAAGCTCCTCATAGATACCGATATCGGTTCTGACATCGACGACGCTCTTGCTCTGTTGCTGCTGCTCCACATGGCCGAGGTTGACATCCTTGGCGTCACGACCACTTACGGCTGCGTTGACGTGCGCGCAAAGATCGCCAAGAAGATCATAAACGCGCGCGGCCTCAACGTTCCCGTGTTTGCCGGAAGCGCGCAGCCGCTCAGTCGGTGGCCCCAGGTGTGGCACACGGGCACGGAGGGCAAGGGTATCCTCGATGACGACGAGAGTCGCGCCGATCTGACCGACCTGGGCATAGGGACGCGCGCAAACGAGTTCATCGCGGACACGGTGGTCCGTAATCCCGGAGAGGTCACTCTGGTCGCCCTCGGACCGCTGACCAACGTCGCGATGGCCATCCGCGAAAACCCGCAAGTGGCCGAAAAGGCAAAGGCAATATACTTCATGGGATGCGGAGTGACCTTTCCGGCGAGAGCGCCGGAAAACCTTCAGCAAGGCACGAAATATCGGTCCGAGCCTTCGCACAATGTGTGGGCGGACTTGCGGGCGGCGAGAGAGGTTTTCGAATCGGAGGCGCGGATATCCGCGGTGACCAACGACGTCACCACGCAAGTGTGGTGGGATGGTTCCTCGGTGCGGGCTCTGACTGACTCGGATGGCCCCCCCGAAGCCGTGCTGGTGGGGAGCATGCTCAAGGTCTGGTTGGAGCACAGATCCGAGAGCTTTAACAAGCCCATAACGGGCACGTGTCCTCACGATGCGCTTGCGGCCGCTGAAGCATGTGGTCGGGGATTCGTGAGGTACGAGTCCGGCCTCATGCATATCGACTGCAATCGATACACGACTTTCACGCCCGATCCGTCCGGACGTCATCGCGCCGGCGCCTGCGTGGACGCCGAGCGCTTCCTCGAATGGTTTCCCCACGCGCTCCTGGGTCCACTGCGATAGAGGAGCGAAGCGTCTGGCATTCAGCCGCAATCTCCGGTTCCGATCACTCGGGATCGACCGTCCGCGCGTCGCGCAATCGCTGCGATTCCTGCTCCGCGTGTCCCCGCCAGTATGACGAACTGTTCCAGTGTGCGCAGCAGATCAACAGCAGGCGTCGCAATCGCTCGACACTTACACTCATACTGGCCGCTAGCTCCTCATCTGTAGGAAATCGGCCCAACTCCTTCGCGAGATCGGCTAGCGCCGCGTCAACAACGTGTCGCACTCGATCCTCAGTTTCGGAAGGTCTGGTGATGATCCCCAAATCGCGCAGGAACGACACTAAATGCCCCGCGATAAAGGGCGCGGCATACATCCGCGGGTCCGTGGACGCGCCCACATCGTAGAAATCCGGCCCCGCCAGATCCGCGGCTGTGATTGCGCCGATCTTGCCTTCCTCGATGAAGTCGTCCAGCGCGATCTTCGGTACCAGCCGGTGAAAACGTCCCGCCAGCAACCGGATAAGTGGCATGGCGCTGGAGATCAGAGGTTCCGCGTCTGCCCTATTTCGAGTAGCAATGTAGTTCCTTAGGAGTTCACGCGCCTGTCCGTCAGCGAAACGCTTCGCACTCATTGATAAGGCCTCCTTGGCGTTCTTTCGGCGCTTGAGGATCCCGCGGAATCCTTCGACTCTTCCGACTCCTCCGACTCATTCCCCGACTCAAATGCTTGAAAACCGAACCGGCTTGATGTATAATCCTCTTGGCTGACACAGTTCGCTGCGGCAACCGGCAAACAAAAAGGGAAAACGTCCCGGTTTATCGGGAGTTCTCCCTTTTGTTGTTGATGGGGCTTTTTCCGGGCTACGTGGCCCTGACGATTTTGCCGGCCTTCATACACTTGGCGCAGACCTTCGCGCGCTTCGGCGTGTTGTTCCGCACAATTCTGATGTTCTGCAGGTTGGGCAGCCACCTGCGCTTCGTCCTTGGGGCGCGAAGAGCCCAGGACCCGGAGTGAACGTGTCTGATGTTCTGTCCGAACTGGGGCCCCTTGCCGCAGATCACACATCGGTTTGCCATATCGGGGTCTCTCCATTAGTTTGCTCCAGGCAAAGCGCCTGGAGAGGGATAGAATTCGCGGCTTCGGGATGACGTATCCCGAAGCATAGGTAGCTTAAAAACAGCAAGTGGTATAGTATCATAAAGCAGTCGGACGAGTCAAGGGGGGCAGTTCCGACAAGAAAGAGTAGAGTGAGTGGGGAGATCGGTCGGATCGGTCCGATCCGACCGATCTGACCATCAACCGACAACTGAAATGCTGAACAAACCAATTATCAATCTGGCGAGGCCGGTTAAGGCGCTTTCGCCCGCTGACAGCGCGGCGCGGGCTGCCGGCCTTTTGCGGGCGGGCGGCGTCAGCGCCTTGCCCGTAGTAGATAACGGCCGCGTCATTGGCGTGGTGTCCGAGGCTTCCGTGCTGCGCGCTATTGCGGAAGCCGTTCGCGAAGGCCAGGCGGCTTCGGCTTCGGAAGTTCCGATCGCCGGCGCCATCCATTCGCAGGTCGCGTTCGCGCACAGGGATATGACCATCGGCCAGGTGGCTGACGTCTTTTCCTCGTCCGACGAGGACGCGCTGCCGATCGTCGATGATTTCGGCGGTTTCTACGGCGTAGTCACGCGCTCCGATGTTCTTGGATTCCTGGCAGGATCGCTCCGGCCCTCTAACGTCGCGGGCATGGCGACGCCGCTTGGGGTGTACCTGACGAACGGAAGCGTCCGGGCCGGAGCGGGAAACCTGGGCCTGTTCCTCAGCGGCGTTATGCTGGGGCTGTGTATGCTTGCGGCGATTGTCGTCGTGTGGTGCCTGGCCGTTGGGATCGAGTCATTCACTCACATTCCGGCCCGCGCTCTGTTGGAGGGACGGGCCCCTGTTGCGAACTGGTTCTATGCGGCGCAATGGCTGCCCCCGGTTCTCATTATTGTCCTCATTATGACCGCGATACGCCTCTCGCCGCTCTCCGGCTATCACGCCGCCGAGCACATGACGGTTCACGCGATAGAGGTGGGCGAGGAGCTCACCCCGGAGATCGTCAGCGAGATGCCGAGGGTCCACGCCCGCTGCGGAACTAACCTCCTGGCCGGCGCCAGCGTATTCCTTGTGATCACGGGAAGCTTTTCAAGCGACGTCGCGGTGCTGATTGCCTTTATGGTTGTCATCCTTGGCTGGCGGGCTGTCGGAGGATACATCCAGCGAGTGGCGACGACAAAACCGCCGAGCAGCCGGCAGCTCGAAAACGGCCTCAGAGCGGGAAAAGAGTTGATCGCCAGATTTCAGGAACAGCCCAACTACCAGGCTTACGGACTTGCCAGAGTATGGAACACCGGCATATTGCAGAGTATGGGCGGCCTTGCCTTCGTATTCGCCGTGTCGAATTTGCTGTCCAGGATATTCCACTTTACCCCGCTGCTTTTGGGAGTGTAACACTGATGGAGATGAACCTGCCTGTCAATAAAGATACGCGGATTGCCGACCTGCTCCGCAACCATCCGCAAACGGCTGACGTGTTCAGCGGCCACGGTCTGGGGTGTTTCGTCTGCATGGGCGCGGCTATGGAGACCGTGGAGGAAGGCGCGCTGATGCACAACCTGGACCCGGACGTCATCGTCGAAGAGCTGAACCGGGCGATTGGGGGATAGGAGTCGAGAGTCGGAGGAGTCGAGCGTAGCCCCCTCCCCATTCAGGGAAGGGTTGGGGTGGGGTCGCTCCCAATGATGAGAGAAAAACCCGGCGCGTTCGGAAACTCCCTCTCCCTGGAAGGGAGAGGGTTGGGGTGAGGGTTGAAGCGCTCGTTTAACACACCCGTGCGGACCGGAAGCAGCCTATCCCTTATCCGCGTTCATCTGTGTTTATCTGTGGTTTACTCTTAACAGAACCAAAGCTGATAGCTGATTGCTGAGAGCTACGTTAGGACGGGAATATGATCAAAGACAGAATAGTTGAGCTTATCGAAGCGGCGCTTCGCGGAGCGGCCGAGGCCGGGGATTTGCCCCTCAGCGACGCTCCCCACGTGGAGCTGGAAACGCCCCGGAACAAGGCCTTCGGCGATTACTCGACCAACATCGCTATGGTCCTCGCCGGGCAGGTCAAGATGTCTCCGCGCGAAGTCGCCGCTAAGCTGATCGAGCGACTGCCGGCGGACGGCGGACTGATAGAGAAGGCTGAGGTCGCCGGCGCGGGATTCATCAATTTCTTCCTGAAACCCGACTGGCTTGGCGACGTTCTGCGCCGAATCGAGTCCGAAGGCGAGAAGTACGGCCACGCCCCGCTTCACACCGGCGAGAGTGTACTGGTCGAGTTCGTCAGCGCCAACCCTAACGGCCCAATCACCGTAGGCAGCGCGCGAGGCGGCGCCATCGGCGACGTGCTCTCCAATCTGCTGGAGGCCGTCGGTTACGACGTGTGCCGGGAGTACTACGTAAACGACGCGGTGAACAGCCTTCAAATGCAGCACTTCGGCAAGTCGCTGGAGGCCAGATACCTGCAGGCGCTCGGCCAGGACGCGCCTTTCCCCGAAGACGGCTACAAGGGCGAGTACGTCACGCAAATCGCGAAGCAGATAGTGGAGCGCGACGGCGACAAGTACCTTTCTCTGTCGAAAACAGAGCGGGTGCGGGTTTTCACCGATCTCGGCGAACGCGAGATGCTGGCCGTTCAGAATGCGGACCTGAAGGCGTTTGGCGTGGTCTTCGACAACTGGTATTCCGAGCGCAGTCTGCACGAGTCGAGCAAAGTCCGGAACGCCATTGACACCTTGAAAGCCAGGGGCTACGCATACGAGGATAAGGGCGCCCTCTGGCTGAAGTCCACCGCGTTCGGCGACGACAAAGACCGCGCGTTGATCAGGCGCAACGGCCAACCTACCTATATCGCCAGCGACACGGCTTATCACGCCGACAAGTTCGACCGCGGGTTTCAACGGCTGATCAACGTGTGGGGTCCGCAGCACCACGGTTATATAGCCCGCACGAAGGCCGCGGTCGCGGCCCTGGGCTACGACCCCGACAAGCTCGACGTGATCATATACCAAACCGTCCGGCTGTTCTCGGGCGGCGAGTTGGTGATGATGTCCAAACGCGCCGGCGAGCTCATACCTCTCGGCGAGCTCGTGGAAGAGGTGGGCAAAGACGCCTCACGGTTCTTCCTCCTGATGCGCACCGCCGACAGCTCTCTCGATTTCGACCTGGAGCTCGCCACACAGCAGTCCTCCGAGAATCCCGTCTTCTACGTGCAGTACGCGCACGCGAGGATTTGCAGTATTATCAGGTCCGCGGCCGACGAGGGACTGGCCGTGCCGTCCGCCGAGGCGACCGACCTTTCAGCGCTTGGACACGAAAGCGAAATCGCGCTTGTCAAGAAGATGGCCGAATACCCGGAGGAGATTCGCATTGCGGCCGAATCCCACCAGCCGCACAGGTTGACCGCCTATGCCAGAGATTTGGCCGCGCTGTTCCACGCGTTCTACAGAGATTGCCGCGTGCTGGGCGAGGAGCCTGCGGTGACCAACGCCCGCCTCGTCCTCGTGGAAGCAAGCCGGACCGTGCTCCGCAATGTCCTTACGATGCTCGGCGTAAACGCGCCCGAACGAATGTAGCCGGGAACTATAACCAGCCGCAAGTCGTCGTTTGTATTGAAGAGAAGGGCTGTAAGGGTCTTAAGGTTTATCCCGCGGGAACGGCCTGGTACGGCTGAGTCATCGAACATCGTCGAAGTCAGTTCCCGCAGAGCGCGTCGTCCCCTAAGACCCTAAAACCCTGAAACCCTTGGAACCATCATGAAAAACTGGCTCGCTTTGACAATTATCCTGGCCCTTGCCGCGTCCCGCGGAGCTGCGCTGGCGGCGGGGCAACCTGGCGCCAAGGGCGTCTTCGTCGACCGTGACGCAGGCCGTCACCCCTGGCGCGTGAACGAATCCCGCGCGCTGATGTGGGACGAACAGGCATACATTCCCGCCGGCGTCGTGTTCACCTCCGCGTTCCTTTCGAGTCAGACCGAGTCGGACTGGCAGAAAGACGCCGGCGCTCTGGTCTCACTGAAGACCGCCGGTATAGCCGACCTGCTTGTTCGCGGTCCCGGCCCCGCCACGAGTTTTCCTACTTCGAGCTGGCAAAAGCTGATAGATCATCTCGAACAGCAGGGGTTCTCCTATGGGATCGAGCTTGACGACGGCCCCGCGGTCCGCGCGACCGGAATCGTCGTCTGCCCCAGAAAGTATAGAATCCCAAGACTGACGGAGTCCGGTCAGCTTACCATCGACCTTCCACACGCGCAAAGCGGGTTCTTTGTCATAGCCGATCCGGTCACCGGAACGGCCATCGACTCCGGTTATCTACGCGCCGCGAACGACAAGGCCACTCTCAAACTCAGCTTTGACGCGGAGCAGACCCGGGCCCTCCTGCTGTTTCCAACGAAGGAAATCGCGACGGGACGCGGGATGATGCCGGATCTCTGGCAGGGCGCCGACGAATACCGGGACAGGCTGATCGACTTCTTCCGCGAGATCGAATTCGGCGAGGGTTTCAGGTTCTTCTATTCGCCGCTGGCGGCAGGCGTCGTTCCCGCGGGCGACATGGTCAATGCGATCCCCACCTCTCAGAGTTTTCATGTTGAGTTCGAGGGCTGGTTGAGCCTGAAATATCGAGCCCCGGAGGCCCTGTACTCCGCTTGGGGAATAGGCCGGAGCGATGACGCATCCTATGAACAGGCCGCGCGCCTGATACCCCTCTGGTGGGAGGGCAGAGGACTCGGTCTTGCGTTCGATCGCTCCACTGATACGTATCTCGAAGTCAACATATCGGCTTCGGCGATGTGGAAAGACATCCTGGACTTCCGCAACGCCTCCATTCAACAGGCTTTGAACGCGATAGCCGACGCCCTGAAACGATGCGCCGACGCTCCGGTGGTCTTCGCCGCCGACTCCTATCATTCGATCTACGCCAACAACCGCGACGACGGCGGATTTGACGGGTTGAGCGCGGTCGTGTCCGGCGATTCGGACGGCGACACCGCGAACGCGGGACAGGCGTACGCGCTGACATTCGATTCCGGCAAGATCGTGTGGTTCATCGGCGTCGTCGCGCCCGGCGCCGACGTGTCGGATATCCCCCGCGCGCTCGCCCGGCTGAAAGATATTGGCGCGAAAGGCTTCTTTGCCCAGTTGCCGCGAGACGCTCCGGGTTCCGCCTCTCCCCAACCGGTTCTCAGCGCCGTTGCCGACTTCGGTAAGCAACTGGATTCGACCGTTGAGGACTACGCGCCTGATGTCCTTTTCTACCCGCACTCCGTCCTGACTGGGGCCGGGGTCAGGAAGGTCGATCAGAATACGTGGTGGCTTCCCACCTCTCGGTATGGTCAGCCGATTCAGATAGGCGAGAACATCTTTGGCTACACCCTGGCCGGCGACGCCCGATCTCCCGTCGAGACGCCATTGGCGCTGTCCGCTCCGAACAAGCTGCGCCCGATCACGGCGGACGGCGTCGTTCTGTGGTCCGCCAAGGGGCCTGCCAGGGTGACGATCAAGCTGAGGGGACAGACGTTCGGCGTCTCTGAGGCGAGCAAGGCCGCCGCGCAAATCTCTCCGAAAAAGGACGTTCTGACCCTGCAGTTGTCCGAGACCCCGGTTCTAGTCTACGGCCTGCCGCCGGACCAGTTATTCCCGACCGAGATCGCCGAGTCTCAGATAGACATTCTCGAAGCCGCCGTGACAGCGGCCGCGCGGGCCGGAGTCAACGTTTCCGGCTACGCCGCGTCCGTCGAACAAGCCAGGCAGCTTTTGATGGATTTCCACCCACTCCTGGCGTACGAGTCGGCGTCCGCCAAACTGCGCGCCCTGGCTCCATCGATCAGCCAGTATGTTTGGATAGAGGCTGAGTCGGCAAGAGACCATAATCTGGACGGCGCCACGGCTCTGGGCGGTTGCAGCGGAGCGCGGTATTTGCGGGTCTCCACGTCTGAAGATCCTCCGGTCAAGCCGTACGGCGTTACCTTTACGTTCAACGCCCCGTCCGAAGGAAGCTACACCTTCTGGCTGGCGGCGGCCCCTCCGGGCCGGTCAGGGGCGTCGGGGCTGGAATACTCGGTGGACGGCGGCGCGTGGCAGGCTATCGACCCGAGCGCCGAGTCAGCGCCGTACGCTGATTCCATAGCCTGGTTCAGGGCAGGACTCGTCAGCCTGACTCCCGGACAGCACACGTTAGCCTTGCAGGTTTCCAAGTCCGACGCGCCGTACTACGCGGCCATCGACACGCTTCTTCTCACGAAACAGACCTTCACCCCGAACGGGACCGAAAAGCCCCCACTCGCCGCCCCAATCAAGAAGAAACGGTAGGGGCGATGCTCGTGATCGCCCAGAGTTCGCTATGCTCTTGATCGGGCGTTATTTGCAATGACGCCCGAAATAGAACTTGAGGATTTGAAATCCCGACATTCTGTTTCGCACGCGATGGCATATCGCGCGCGATCAAAGGGTTGGGCGGCATACGCATGCTATAGCGGACAACTTCCGGTCCCAACCCGGAAATCCCGAAACGGGGCGCTTCCTTAGGAGCGAAGCGAGAAATCTGCTTTTGAGCACGATCTTGCATTCGGAAAAAGCGGATTCCTCGTCGTTCCTCCTCGGAATGACGGTTCTTGAACACTCCCAAAGCGATCCCGAAGCATACTAACCTTAACCCCCTCCTAAGAGGAGGGGGAGCTCCCTCTCCTTTTAGGGGAGGGCTGGGGTGCGGTCTCATTCAACATTCAGCTTTCAACCTTCAACTCAGATCATGGACAGTAAGATCACGAATGCGCTAAAAACTAAGAGGAGGGGGAACTCCCTCTCCTTCTAGGGGTGGGGTCTCATTCAACTTTCAACCTTCAACTCAGTCACCCTGAACACCGAGAAGGTCAAACCGCCCCCACCGTATAACCTTCCCCTGGACTCGACACGCACCCAAAACCCAGGATCGCCATGAAGGCTATCGTCTTCCCACAACCAGGCGAGTGGATTCTCGAAGACCGTCCAATCCCACGGATAGGGCCGGACGATCTGCTGCTGAAGGTCCACGCCTGCGGAGTGTGCGGCACCGATCTTCACATCTTCCACGGCGAGCATTTCGTCCGGTTCCCCGTAATACCCGGTCACGAGTACGCCGGTGAGGTGGTGGAGCTCGGAGAGAACGTAAAGCACATAGCGGTCGGCGACCACGCGGCGGTCGATCCCAACATCACCTGCGGCGTTTGCCGTTACTGCCGGCGCGGGCAAATCCACCTGTGTGAAGACCTCACCGCGCTCGGAGTGAACATGGACGGAGGCTTTGCGGAGTTCTCTCTCGTTCCGGCCAAACAGGCATACAAGCTGCCCTCCGGTCTTCCACTGGAGCAGGCCGCCCTGGTGGAGCCGTTGGCCTGCGGCGTGCACGGCATCGACCTTGCCGGAATTTCCATCGGCGATGATGTCGTGATCATCGGGGCCGGTCCGATCGGTTTGATCGTAATGCAATTGGCGCGGCTTGCCGGCGCCGGGCGTCTTCTCGTAAGCGAGCCTCACGAACCCCGACGGCGGCTGGCGCTCGAACTGGGCGCGGACGCCGCCATCGATCCGCTCAACCAGGACGTTAAGGAAGAGGTCCTGAAAGCGACCGGCATAGGCGCGGGCGTCGTGATCGAGTGCGTCGGTTCGGTTCGGACCGCCGAGCAGGCCGTCGAGCTCGCCAGGCGCGGCGGCACGATTCTCCTGTTCGGCGTCACGAGCCCCGGGCTGGAGGCCGCCGTGAAGCCGTACGATATATTCCTGCGCGAGCTGACGATTCGAGGATCGTTCATCAACCCGTTCACCCACGCGCGCGCCGTAAGCCTGCTTGCCGGCGGAAGGGTCAAGGTCGACAAACTGATCAGCCACAGGCTGCGGCTCGACGAGTTCGGCCAGGCGCTTTCCCTGGCCGGCACGCCCGAAGCGGCCAAAATACTCATCGAGCCGGGGGGCTGACACAACAGTGGAGCGTAACGCCGATTCGGCCCCGACAGAATATGCTCCCCGGCTGTGGAAGACCTTGAAACGCGCGGCCGGCGACGTTTACGACAACCTGGGGCTGGTCGCCGCCGCCAGTTTTATCTGGTTCGTGACGGCGGCGCTTCCCTTCTTCCTGGGCCTCGCGCTCGTTAAGTCCCGCGCGCTCGCCGGAGTCTGGATTGCGGGCGTTCTCCTCTGGTCGATCCTCGTGACCGGTCCCGTCACGGCAGGCGTCTTCCAACTTGCCGCCAACATCGCCAAAAGGGATTCTCCTGCGCTTTCTGATATTCTCGCAGGCGCCCGAAGGCTGCTCCTCCCTGCGTGGAAGCTCGCCGCCGCGCAGATGATCTTGAGCGCCGTAGCCCTGACCGATGTGGTTTTCTTCTACGGTATGTTCGTTCCGAGCAAGAACTTCGCGCTCCTGATCTTCGGGGCCATCGCTCTCTACGCGCTGGTCTTCTGGGCGATGATGGCCACGTACCAATGGCCTCTCCTAGTGGAACAGCGACCTCCCACGTTCAGGCTCATCTACCGTTCGTTCCTGTTCGTGGCGGACAACCTGTTCTTTACAACGATCATCTTCTTTGTTATAATCTGCCTGACCATCCTGTGCATTGGGCCCGGGATGGCTCTTTTGCTTATGGGAGTCGTCGCGGTCATCTCGACCACGGCGCTGCGAGAACTGCTCAGAAAGTACGGTCTCGTGGAGATCGAGCCGGAAGTGGTCGAAGATCACGGCTGGCACATTGGGGACTACAGGTAACTCGGTGGGATCAGCATCATGTCCGACGTAGTATGTCTGGGGATTCTTGTGGCCGACGTTGTCGGCAAGCCGGTCGATAAGTGGCCGGGGCGCGGCGAGCTGGAGCTTGTCGATCGAATGGAGCTTCACACAGGAGGCTGCGCCGCCAACACCGGCATCGCTCTTGCCAAAATCGGTGTGGACGTCGCCGTCATCGGCAAGGTCGGCAACGACGGTTTCGGCGACTTCATGATCTCCCGCCTGAAAAGCCACGGCATCGACCCCAGCGGAGTCGTCCGCAGCGACCGCTCGAACACTTCAGCCACGATGGTGATGGTGCACAGCGACGGCGAGCGCAGCTTTCTCCATTACTTCGGCGCGAACAGGGATTTGGTCGAAGACGACGTGGACATGGACCTTGTCGCCAAGAGCCGCATATTGCACGTGGCCGGCAGCTTCCTCATGCCCAACATCGACGGCCAACCGACCGCTAACATCTTGA
Source organism: Armatimonadota bacterium (assembly GCA_030649165.1). Lineage (GTDB taxonomy): Bacteria > Armatimonadota > UBA5829 > UBA5829 > JAUSEB01 > JAUSGG01. The sequence goes on along the minus strand of JAUSGG010000025.1, from coordinate 11,585 downwards.
AAAAAGCGAAGTCGCTTGGCGTGACCACGTGCCTCGACACCTGCTGGGACGCCACCGGCAAGTGGATGAAGGTCCTTGCCCCCTGCCTGCCGCACATAGACTACTTCCTGCCGAGCATCGCTGAGGCCGAAATGCTGACCGGGAAAAAGTCGCCCGCCGACATAGCCAAAGCGCTCCTCGACGCGGGCGTGGGGACCGTCGCCCTGAAGATGGGCGAGGAAGGAAGCTACATACGGACCCGCGAGGCGGAAATGTCTGTAAAGCCGTTTGACGTGCGAGCCATTGACGCTCTTGGCGCGGGAGACTGCTTCGTGGCGGGATTCCTCACGGGCCTGGTCAACGGATGGGACCTGGAGCGCACCGGCAAGTTCGCAAACGCGGTCGGCGCGTTTTGCGTAACTGAATTGGGCGCGACAACCGGCGTAAAGGACCAGGCGACCACGGAGATGTTCATCAGGAGCCAGGAAGGCTCAAGCTGCTGAAAGCGATAGCGAGCCCGGGCAGTTGGCCCGGCAAGTAGGGAGTTCTGAGCGCTGAGTGTCGATGCTTCGGCTTGTTCTTTGAAGCCGAAGCCTCTCTATCGAAAAGCTGTGTTTCCGATCCTTCGGTAGCAGAGCGGCAGCGTCGCTGCCGAAGCAGGCAGCCAGCGCCGGCCCGAAACCGGCTGTCCTTAGGAGCGCTGAGTTCTGAGTTGGACCGTCGTCAGAAGTGAGACTAATGCCGAGAACAGGCAGTATCGAATACATAGTCGACGACAAAGGCCGGAAGAAATCGGTGGTGATGAGTTATAAGGCGTACCTCAGGCTCATGGAAGACTTGGACGATCTTCTAGTGAAGATCGAGCGCGGACAGGAAACACCGGAGGACTTCGATACTGTCCTCGCACAACTGAGAAATCCCGGCAAAGTGTAGATTCGAGTTTGCGTATGGACTACAGAGACTATATTGTGCGTGATGCCAAAGTATGCGGCGGACAGCCTGTGCTGAAAGGCACACGGGTAACCTTGCGCACTGTGCTTGCGAGTCTGGCTGAAGGATCAACCGTAGCCGAGATACTGCAGGATTTTCCGACCCTCAACGAGGATCACATCCGGGCGGCGATCGCGTTTGCGGCGACTTCAGCTCAGGAGGATCTTCCGGCGCCGGGAGTGCCCGGGGCTGTATGAGGATCAAGCTGGACGAAAACCTGCCGGCGTCCCTTCGTGACGTTATTGCCGCCTTCGGACACGATGTGGATACTGTTCCCATTGAGGGCTGTCAGGGGGCGGACGATGAGAAAGTATGGGCAGCAGCCCAGCAAGCCGGTCGGCTGTTTGTTACTCAAGACATGGATTTCTCGGACTTGCGTCGGTTCGTATTCGGTGTTCATTCGGGAATAGTGGTCGTGCGATTGCGCGAACCGAGCCGTATCACTTTACGCGAACGTCTTCAAACTGTCTTCGGCACGGAGGACGTCGAGAGTTGGGCTGGTTGTTTTATCATAGTGACCGACCATAAAGTGCGTGTGCGGAAACCGCGTCAGGCAGCAGAATGATGAAAGACTACGTAGTCGTATACGAGCGCACGGAGAACAACTGGTCAGTTGCGCCGGTGTTTCGGCATTTCAAATGCCGAAACCAGCCTTCTCTTAGGAATCGTGAGTTTTAGAAGTCGCCTTACGGAGACAGTGATGACGTTACACATTCCGGTTGACCATGAGAAGATCGCTGACTTCTGCAAGCATTGGAAGATAACCGAGTTTGCGCTGTTCGGCTCCGTGCTGCGCGAGGATTTCAGGCCGGATAGCGACGTAGATGTTCTCGTCACGTTCGCTACGGATGCGCGATACAGTCTGTTCGACCTCGTGCGCGTCGAGGACGAACTGAGCGGTCTTCTCGGAAGAAAAGTCGATCTAGTCGAGCGGGAGTCAGTCGAACAAAGCGAAAATTACATCCGTCGAAGGCATATTCTGGAGAACCTGGAGCGGGTGTATGTGGCGTGAGGGGAGAACAGGCGCTCGGGAGAGGTGAGATTGATGCCAAGAACAGGAAGTATCCAGTACATAGTTGACGACAAAGGGCGGAAGAAGTCGGTGGTCATTGGCTATAGGGCTTATCTTAAACTGACAGAAGAATTGGACGACCTATTGGCGAAGATCGAGCGCGGACAGGAAACGCCGGAGGATTTTGACAGTGTGCTCACACAACTGAGAGACCCCGGCAAGGTCTAGGTCGAGTTGGCACATGGATTACAGAGACTACATCGTGCGTGACGCCAAAGTGTGCGGAGGCGAGCCCGTGCTGAAAGGTACGCGGGTGACTCTACGTACCGTCCTGGCCAGTCTTGCGGAAGGTTCTACCGCTAGTGAGATTCAGAAAGAGTTTCCGAGTGTGAGCGACGAGCACGTGAAGGCAGCGATCGCGCTGGGTGCAACACGCGCTCTTGAGAACCCTTGGCAAAACTCGGAGATATCATACGATGAACACTTGGTCGCGTTCATAGATATACTCGGCTTCAAGAAAATCATTGAGGACGCGGAGTCCGATCTAGCACGAGCACGCCATATCATTGCGAATCTCAGCGGAACACTCAGACAAATATCCGAGGTCGTGCCCAGGTACTTTCCTGGCCCGATTTCTGTGAGAATGTTCTCTGACTGCGTGGTCGTTTCGTGTGCATTGGACCATCTGAATGATATGCTTTACGAACTGGCCTTCATGCAGTGGGCGATGGCGCACAGCGGATTCTTCGTACGTGGTGGCATCGTGACTGGCAAACACTTCGAAAACGACTTGATGATATTCAGCCACGGGCTTGTAGAGGCCTTCGAGTTCGAGAGGGAAAAAGCTATCTACCCGCGTATTGTGGTTGACCCTGCTGTTGCAGAGAAGGTCAAAGGATTCATCGAGCCGGACTACCGATGTCGCGTGGAGGCCGCTTCGTTGTTAGAGAAAGCTCCTGACGGTCTATTGTTCGTCGACTATCTAGAATTTGCAAAGGCCTTCTCCGAGTCGAAATGGCAGGGCGATTACATGAGGGACCACAGGGACCAGATTCTCCAGCAGATCCGCAAGAATCTGGACCGACCCCGAATAGTAGACAAGTACCGCTGGCTAGCGGAGTACCACAATGAGAAGTTCAAAGCCTTCTTTTCCGAGAGTGACTGGGGCTATCCTTCTGCGGAGAGGTTTCCGCCCTGCAATGTCCCAGAGGGCTGTCGGAGCCATGAGGACGTCCGACAAGCAGTGTGGATCGATATAGACAAGGAGTTCCCTGGGTTCAGAGACTATGTGATTTCTGGTACCTGCGGGATCAGCTAGTATGCTAAGCGCTGAACTAAGAACCAAATACCTGAAATTCTTTGAAGGCAAGGGGCATCTGATCCAGCCTAGTGATTCGCTCGCGCCGGATGATCCAACGTTGCTGTTCACGTCCGCCGGGATGGTGCAGTTCAAGCCCTACTTCGTCGGCGTGCGCGTCCCGCCGTCAAGGCGAATTGCTACCTGCCAGAAGTGCCTGCGGACCGACGATATCGACGAGGTCGGCGACGCCGTCCACCACACTTTCTTTGAAATGCTCGGCAACTTCAGCTTCGGCGATTACTTCAAGCGCGAGGCGATCACCTGGGCGTGGGAGTTTCTGACCGAAGTCCTGAAGCTCGACCCTGAGAATCTCTGGACCAGCGTCTACCTCGATGACGACGAAGCAGCGGATGTATGGATCAAAGAGGTCGGTTTCCCCGCCGACAGGGTTGTCCGGCTCGGTGAGGACAAGAACTATTGGCCGGCCAACGCGCCCAGCAAAGGGCCAAACGGTCCCTGCGGCCCCTGCAACGAGATTTTCCTGGACGTTACTCCCGAACTCGGCAGGCCCGCCGACCCGGCCTGGGCGATAGCGCGCGACGGCAACCGCTTCGTCGAGATTTGGAACCTCGTCTTCACTCAGTTCGACCGCCAGGCCGACGGAACGATGAAGCCGCTGCCTTCGAAGAACATCGACACCGGGATGGGCCTGGAGCGGACGGCCGCCGTTTTGCAGGGTACGAAGACGGATTACGAAACCGATCTCTTCCTGCCTGTCATCAGGCGCGTCGAAGAAATATCGGGAGCCAAGTACGGCAATTCCGCCGATATCGACGTCCCGATGAGAGTCATCGCGGACCACGTTCGCGGAGCGGTCTTCGCGGCGTCCGACGGCATCGCGCCGTCCAACGCGGGCCGCGGGTACGTTGTCCGGCGGATGATACGCAAGGCCATACTCCGAAGCCGCAACCTCGGCGTCGAGGGGAATTTCCTCGATGAGATCATCCCGGTTGTAGTCGATCTGATGAAGGAGCCCTACCCGGAACTTGCCGAGAGGCAGAGCTATATAACCAATATCCTCAAGTCCGAAGAAGAGAGATTCCGCAGAACACTCGACGCCGGCATATCGAGGCTGGAGAGCCTGACCGAGTCGGCCGTCTCCTCCGGCTCAAAGGAGATCAGCGGCGAGGCTGCGTTTACGCTTTACGATACTTACGGCTTCCCAATCGAGCTGACCCAGGAATTGGCCAAAGAGCAGGGGCTTGACGTGGAAACCGCCGGGTTCGAGGGCGCGATGGAGGAGCAGCGCCGTCGCGCGCGCGAAGGCACGGCAATCCCGACCGAGCTGTTCGCCGGAGGCGGAGGCCCGCTTTCCGAGCTGCAGCGCAAGGTCGGAATCACGCAGTTCATCGGCTACGAGCAGATGTCGGCGACGAGCCGGATTGCGGCGATACTCAAGGGCGGCAAGCTGGTCGATCGCGCGGTCCAGGCTGAGAACGTCGAGGTCGTCCTCGATCAGACCCCCTTCTACGCGGAATCGGGCGGGCAGGTCGGCGACACTGGCCGGATATCGCACGGCGACACTGTGCTGCGCGTCACCAACACCCTCAAAGTCGCGGAGATATTCTTCCACCACTGCGATGTGGAGTCGGGCGAGATTGCCGTCGGCATGCGCGTCGGGGCCGAAGTGGACCGAAAACGCCGTCTGGCTATCGGGCGCAATCACACGGCCACGCACCTTCTGCACGCCGCCTTGAGGAAGGTCCTCGGCGAGCACGCGCTGCAGTCGGGTTCGGTGGTCCAGCCAAGCCGGCTCAGGTTCGACTTCTCTCACAACAAGGCGGTGACGGACGAAGAGATTCGGCGGATCGAGGAAATGGTCAACGAAAAGATTCTCGAAGAGATTCCCGTGACTGTTACTGAGACGACCGTTGACGAAGCCCGCAAGCTCGGCGCTATTGCCCTTTTCGGCGAAAAATACGGCGAGACGGTCCGCGTCATCCGCATCGGCGACTACAGCGCGGAGCTGTGCGGCGGCACGCACTTGCACAACACGTCGGAGGTAGGCCTGTTCAAGCTCATATCGGAAAGCAGCATCGGCGCGGGACTTCGCCGTGTAGAAGCTGTGACCGGCCAGGGCGTGCTGGACCACATGCGCGATATTGAAGACCGCGTAGCCCAGGTGGCGCACAATTTGGGCGTGTCTCCCGTGGAGGTCATTCCGGCGAGCGCGCGCATTGCCTCCGCGCTTAAAGAGATGCAGAAACAGGCCGAGCAACTGCAGGCCAAAGGCGCGGCGCGGCGCGCCGAGGAGTTGGCGGAATCCGCAAAGAGCATCGGCGGGGTCAACCTGGTCACGGGCAAACTGACTGGCGCTAATATCGACGCGCTCAGTATGATGGCCGACAGCGTGGTCGACCGACTGAAGTCGGTCGTGGTCGTGCTGAGCGGTGTCAGCGACGGCAAGGTCATGTTCGTCAGCAAGGTGACTCCGGACCTGGTCGCCAAAGGTTTTCACGCAGGCAATCTCGTGCGCGAGGTCGCGAAGGTCGCCGGCGGTGGCGGAGGAGGACGCCCCGAATTTGCTCAGGCAGGCGCAAAAGATCCCAACCTGATCGACGAAGCCCTTGCGAAAGCCGTCGATCTCGTGCGAACACAGGCGGGGGCGTAACCTTGTCCGCGGCCCTGGTGGACCATACCCGCCGTTTGCGCCCGATCTGTGCGGCAATCGCGCTCATCCTGCTTCTCTCCATTCCGGCATTTGCGAAAGAACAGGTCTTCCTGGTCGTCGCCGACCGCCTCACCTTGTCCGACCTCACCAAGAACGCTCCCGCGAACATCTCCCGCCTCGTTCGGCGGTCCGCGATCGGCCTGATAAACCCGGCCTCGGCCGGCAGGCGCACACCTGAGGGCGCCTATGTCGCGATGGGCGCGGGCTCCGGTTTGATGGGGTCGCCCGACGTTTACGAGGGTTACGATTGGTCGGAGATGACTGAAGACGCGCCGGCCTCGATCGTCTATCAGCGGCGGACAGGCCGCGTCGCGCCGGTCGGATCGGTCGTGAACGTCGCTGCCGGCAGCCTGGCTTCCCTCAACGAGGCCAAACGACTGCCGGGATTCCCCGGCGCGCTCGGCGAGGCGTTGAAGCTGAACGGCAATCGCGTGGCCGTGTTCGGCAACTCGGATTTGCCCGACAAAAAGAGAAGGCCGGTCGTCACCTTCGCTATGGACGCTCAGGGGATCGTGCCTGAGGGAGTTGTCAGTTCGTGGATATTGAAAAGCCGGCCGCTCAGTCCAACAGGTAAAGTGACCGACGTCCCCCTCCTGTTGCGTCTCGCGGGCAGCGCCGCGGCCCGGTCGTCTTTGATAGTGATAGACTTCGGCGACACCAGCCGTCTTGAGGAATATGCGCCCAGGCTTTCGCCCCAGGCGCGCTCGCGGTATCTGCGGGACTCTATCGGTCGCCTCGACCAGTTGATCGGCGGGCTTCTCGACATGGCTGACGCCTCCGGGAGCTTCATCCTACTTGTATCGCCCCTGTCACGCGAAGAAGACGGCGCCCTCGATCGGCTGTCGCCCGTCCTCGTCTATCACGGCGCGCCGTCGAACCTTCAGGGAAACGTTCCGGAAAACCCATTCCTGATTTCCTCCGCGACTACCCGCACGCCCGGATTGGTGAGCGTGGTAGACGTGGCCCCTACGGTTGCGTCGATTCTCCGCGCCCCCTTTCCCGCTCGATCGCTCGGCAAGCCTTTCCAAACGGTAAAGCCCGCGGACCGGATGGCGCAAATGCGGCGGCTGGACAACATCGTGCGCCTGCAGGCGCGCGCGGAATGGCCGGTCCTGGGAGTCATGGCCACAATCATCGCCCTGGCGGTCACCTCATCTTCGCTGATACTCGCCTTTCGCGTGAGAACGCCCGCGTGGCTGAGGGCCGCCCTGCGCGCGCTCATCGCGTTTGTGCTCGTCTTTCCATTGGCGTTGCTTATCGGGAGCCTGTACAATGGAAGTAACGTCATTACCTATGGGATATTCGTTGCCGTGGCGGCCGCGGCGTCGCTCGCGGCGATCTCGCTGATGGCGGCGCTCGTGGGCGACTGTAATGGCGATTGTCCGATTTCGGCCCTGCCGGCCGTCATAGCTCTTGTCACTGTCGGCGTCTTGGTCGTTGATTCATTCGCCGGCGGCAGGCTGGCGGCGTACTCGCTTATCGGCGCCTTCCAGCTAACGGGGCTGAGGTTTTACGGAATCGGCAATGAGCTTATGGGCGTGCTGATAGGCAGCGCGCTCGTCGCCGCCTTGTGGCTCAGGCAGAAGCTGCCTTCCGGCGCCCTTGATAGGCGATACCGGGCGCTCTTTGCGCTCGGCCTGATCGTAGTCTTACTTGTAATCGCGCTGCCGGATTTGGGCGCCAACGTCGGCGGCGCCATCGCGGCCGTGATCGCGTTCGGACTCTGTTTCCAGGCCGCCGCCGGAAAGCGCATCACATTCGCTCTGGTAGCGGTTCTGTTTGCGGTGGCCGGGGCCGTTGTCGGAGCGCTGGCCCTGTTCGACCTTCTCCTGCGCCCGGAATCGGGTTCGCACGCCGGACTGACGGCGAAGATGATCGGCCAGGGCGGCTGGAAGTATCTTGGGGCGACAATCGGCCGCAAGCTCGGCTTCAACCTGCAATTGTTGGGCACGCGCCAGGGGCAGACCGCCCTGCTGGGCTTTACGCCCTTCTTCATGCTGTGGTTCGCCGGCGTACAGCGCCGCGTCAACGAGAGACTCGAAGGCAGGCCCGAGATGGCAAATGGTCTCATCGCCGTCGTGATCGGAGCAGTCGTGGCGCTCCTGTTCAACGATTCCGGCGCCGTGGCGGCAAGCCTGTTGTTGTGCGTGCCGGCGCTGGCGTTGCTGTATTCCTTGATGGAAGAAGAGGGCCGCGTCACGACATGAGCCGCACAATGGCGCTCGATGTTGGTGATAAGACAATCGGCGTCGCGATAAGCGACCCGCTCGGCATCACGGCGGAACCCCTCACCGTGCTCCGGCGCGGGGAGAGCGTAAAGGCCGACCTGCGGGCCGTAGAGGAGCTCATCGCCCAGTACGACGTATCCAGGGTAGTAGTCGGCCTTCCGATAATGCTGGGCGGCGAAGAAGGCGTTCAGGCGGCGAAGGTCCGCGAGTTCGTGGAGCGTCTCTCCAAACGCGCCAGGGTTCCGGTGGTGACCTGGGACGAGCGCCTGACGACCGCCGAAGCCGAGCGGGCGCTCCTGGAAGCCGACGCGAGCAGAGAAAAGAGAAAACGAGTCATCGATAAAGTCGCCGCCGCGATAATTTTGCGCAGCTATCTGGCCGCGAACAAGGAATGAGCTAATAGATGACTTTTCGCCATTAGGAACACGTTGCCCCCTCCCCATTCAGGGGAGGGTTGGGGTGGGGTCATCCGGGCGCTCCCTCTCCCTGGAAGGGAGAGGGCTGGGGTGAGGGTTGAAGTGATCGGACTCATGTCTTTCCTCTTGCCTTTAGGGGAGGGCTGGGGTGCGTAACCCCCTCTCCCTGGAAGGGAGAGGGCTGGGGTGAGGGTTGAAGTGATCGGACTCATATCTGTCCTCTTGCCCTTAGGGGAGGGCTGGGGTGCGTAACCCCCTCTCCCTGGAAGAGAGGGCTGGGGTGAGGGTTGAAACTGGCGTCCAACTTCTAACCTCTGAGTGGGAGAGCGCTGGGTTGAACCTGACACCCAACTTGGTAACAATTCAGAAACGGTAAGCACGTACGGGCGACGTCATTCCGAGGAACGAGGAATCTGCTTTTTCCGGAAGCATAGTGAGGGTAAAGCGGATTTCTCGACTCCGCTGGCGCTCCGCTCCTAATGAAACGCCGAATGCGCTGCGGGAACTACAGGTAGCGATGCCAAAACCTCAGCTAGAAAAGGCCGTTCCCGCAGGATAGGCCAGCGTTTCATTTTCGAGAGAACCACGCCTGCGGGGTCGGTTGCTCGAAATGACGTAGCGACACGCGCTTCCTATTCCTGAGCTGTTACCCAACTCGTACACTTTTCGTGCTTTCGTGATCGATTCTGGTTCCGTGGGGTTCTCATAGTCCGTGAAAACGATCATAGACGTTCTGGCCAAAATCCAGATATACATACTCATCCTGCTCACCATGCTCACCGCATCAGTATGGACCCTGGTGTGGGTCTCGCTGCCCGTCTCCGATGACCATACCTCGGTAATCGTCAAGATACCCGCCGGCGCATCGGGAAGGGAAATCGGCGCCCTGCTGAGGCGCGCCGGGGTCATCCGCAGCCGCCGCGCGTTCTACTTTACAGTGCGCGCGCGTCGTCAGAGCGAACGGCTAAAGCCGGGCCGCTATGAGCTTCGACGCGATATGGACATGCTTCGGATCATCTACACCCTCGTTCGCGGACGGACCGCGTCGGCCTGGCTCACCATCCCGGAGGGATATACTGTTCGCCAGATTGCGCGGCTCCTCGCCGAGCACGGAATTGTCGATGAGAGGGCTTTCCTGACCGCGGCCTTGTACGACGCTCCAAAGTTCAGAGATATCGTGCCCGCGCCGTCCGTCAGCCTGGAAGGTTATCTTTTCCCCGACACCTATCTGCTCAACATCGATGAGAAGCCCGACGCCGTGATCATCCAGATGCTCGCCGCGTTCCAGAAGAAGGTCTGCAGGGAGTTCGCAGGGGAAATTCAGTGCGCTTCGCTGCCGGAGGAAGCTGTTCCGTCGGCCGGCCCTTCCAACATCGAGGACAGGCTCCACTTCATCGTGACTATGGCTTCTCTGATCGAGCGCGAGGCGAAAACCGACAAAGACAGAACGACGATAGCTTCAGTGCTGTACAATCGACTCAGGAAACGCATGAGGCTTCAGGTCGATGCGACCGTTCAGTATAGTCTGGGCGAACACAGGTCGCGCCTGTTCTGGCGAGACTACAAGACGCCATCGGACTACAACACCTATCTCCACGAGGGACTTCCGCCCGGTCCCATTGCCAATCCCGGGGTCGAATCGATCCGGGCGGCGCTGCGGCCCGCGGAGTCCGACTACCTGTACTACGTGGCCCGCCCTGACGGTTCGCATCTGTTCACCAGGACGTTGGCGGAGCACGACCAGGCCATACAGGCAGTCAAGAGGATGCGACAGGATACCACCGCCCAATGATTACCCGCCTTTTCTGCCCTTCCGCATTCGCTTCGTCGCTTTCGGGAATAGACCTCGATGACCTGCGGGCCAGGGGCATCGACTTCCTGATTCTGGATTTGGACAATACGCTCGCCGAATGGCAGCGGTACGAGATACCCGATGCGACGGCCGCCTGGGTGAAAAGCGCGCAAGACAGAGGCATGAAGCTCTGTATCGCCTCGAATACGAGAAATAGCAGGCGATTGGAGAGTATCGCCGGGAGGCTAGGCGTTTACTCCATTTGCCGCGCGTTGAAGCCGCGAATGCGGGGTTTTGCCTTAGCTATGGAGCTGATGGGCGCCGTGCGCGCGCGGACGGCGGTCATCGGAGACCAGATTCTGACCGACATCTTCGGCGGCAACAGGGCCGGGCTTTACACTATTCTCGTCCCGCCCATGCATCCGCGGGAATTCATCGGCACCAAGCTTAGCCGGATCGTCGAGCGGTTGCTTCTTTTCTGGTTCCGGAGAAAGGGATTAATGGGAACAAAGCCGAAGCCGCCGCAGTCAGAAAGAAAGGAGCGAGCTTGAAGCGCATAACAGGACAAACCAGACTTCTGGGAGTGTTTGGCCACCCGATAGGGCACAGCCTGTCTGCCGTCATGCACAACGCGGCGCTGAGAGAGCTCGGCCTGGATTACGTTTATCTCGCTTTCGACGTTGACCCCCGGCGTCTGGAGAGCGCCGTCCACGCGATACGCGCGCTCGGGATGACCGGAGTCAACGTAACGATCCCGCATAAGGAAAACGTGATCCCGTTCCTCGATGAGGTCTCGCGCGAAGCGAGGCTGATCGGGTCCGTGAACACAATAATCAACAGGGATGGACGGCTGCTCGGCGAGAGCGCCGACGGCAGAGGTTTTATGCGGGCGCTCAGCGCGGCCGGAGCCGATGTCAGAGGCAAGAAAGCCGAGGTAATCGGCGCCGGAGGTTCGGCCAGGGCAGTGTTATATGCCCTGGTGACTCACGGCGCGTCTGTCGTTGTGGCGAACCGCACGGTCGAGCGCGGAGAGGAACTGGCGAAGCGTATCAACGAAGTGACTTCGCCGGACAGCGTGCGGGCCACATCGCTGAGACCGGATAGTTTGAGAGAAGCTGTCGAAGGGGCGGACCTGCT
>JAUSGG010000016.1 GCA_030649165.1 Armatimonadota bacterium | reverse complement strand
TCTACCGGGAATTGTCATATCGGAGCGGAGCGCCAGCGGAGTCGAGAAATCTGCTCTTGCTGTGGTAAGTTCCGGAAAAAGCAGATTCCTCGTCGTTCCTCCTCGGAATGACGTCCTCCGGGGCTTCTTTTGGTATACGTTCGGAATGACATTCCCGTAGAACTGAACTCTTACACCTTCTCCCCTCGGTTGACACCCTGCCACGTCCCTGCTATACTCAAGCTGATAGAGACCTCAAGAAAGTGTGTTCGCTTCAGTAGTAATGACCTGGCAGTTTGCAAGCGCGCGCGCTGGCCCGAAGTTGGCCCGCGTGAGTATGTTCGATGAGTTCCACACTCCCCCGGGCCGGGCGCTCGTCAGTCCGGCATCAAAAGGTTACAGCTTTCGGCTAACGGCAGAGGTCGTTCTTCCCGCCAGGGACCCCAAGCCTCACGACCTGTCTTACATTTTTCAGAACATTCCACCATTTTGCCCGCGCGGCTGCGTTTCGCGCGCCCCCTGTTTGGATAATAATAGATGTGGTGGATGGGCCGCTCGCCGCCAGGAGAAGTACGCGTGACTAAGGAAGACCTCGAAGTAACCGTATCGCACACGCCGACCCCCACCATAAAGCTCCGCGGCGAAGTAGACTACCACAACGCACAGAGAATCCGCGATGCCGTAGCTGCCATCCTGCGCAAGGACAAGCATAGTCTCGTAATCGACGCGGGGCATCTCGAATTCATCGACAGCAGCGGTCTTTCGGCCCTGCTCGACGCGGCAAAAGCCGCCAACGCGCGCGGCGGCGAGGTTCGGCTGCTCTCTCCCGGCGCGCAGCTCATGCACGTTCTCACTATATCCGGGTTTGCTCCCTATTTCTCGATATCCCCCAAGGACGGCGCGCCGGCCGTGCCCAAGCCTCCCGTCGCTCACCCGTCGCCCCGGATGACCTGGCAGGTGAGGCAGTTCCAGTTTCCTCCGAGGACCGAGTTGATCTCGGAGATAAGGAACAAGGTTGCGCAGTTTGCGGAGGCGCTGCCGTTTTCCAGACAGGATGTGGAGGATATCAAGCTCGCGGTCGGGGAGGCCAGTTCCAACGCTTTGCGTTACGGGTGTCCAAACACTTCGGATAGCATCCTGGTGCGCTGCGCGCACGACGGACGCAGCCTGCGCGTGCAGATAGAGGACAGCGGCCCTTGCTTTGACCCGGATGAGGTAGTCCCGCCTCCAGTTGACGCCTTGGACGAAGGCGGACGCGGAATCTTCTTCATGCGGGTGCTAATGGACGAGGTGAAGTTCTTCTTCACCAAATCCGGGACCACGGTAGAACTCATCAAGAACGTAGTCTGACCTCTAAGGCGGTAACAGACAAGATCACGTGGCGCCGCGGGAACTGACCTCGGCGCTATTCGATGGGTCGGCTTTATGAGGCCGTTCCCGCGGGATAGGCGAAACCTCATAAACCTTCAGTAATCTATCCCCGCTCGCGCCGGGATATCCTTGTCGAACGGGTGCTTTATCGGTGTCATCTCGGTAGCATAGTCGGCTGCGTCAATGATTTCCTTTGGGGCGCGCCTCCCGGTCAAAACCAGCTCCACGTGCTCCGGTTTCTCTCGGATCAGGGCAAGCGCTCGTTCGATATCGACGAGTTTATACGCCATAGCATTATTGATCTCATCGAGGACCACCACGTCGAACTCGCCGCTCCCAACCACCTCTTCGGCGTAACGCATAGCGACCTCGCATTCTTCTCTGCGCTGTTTGGCCTTGGTCTCGTCGATGTAGCAGATCGGGTCGGTCGCGAACTGCTTTATCACATACTGCCCCGGAAACCGCTCGGCGATCTTCATCTCGCCCGTGTCGAGATATCCTTTGATGAACTGGACGACGCATACTCTGAGACCCCACCCCAGCGCGCGAAGACTGACACCCAGCGCGGCGGTGGTCTTCCCTTTGCCGTCGCCAGTATAAACGTGAACCAATCCCCGTTCCAGCTTCCCCCCAACCAATTGACTCTGCAAACTCCTATACCCCATCGACCCTCTTAACCCTATGACCCTATAACCCTGAAACCCTGGAACCCTGGAACCCTAAGGCTGCCGTTCCGACAACTGCCGCCGGCGATCCATCTCCGTCTCACGCTCGGCTATATCGCGCCGGCGGTCGTACAGCTTCTTGCCTCTTCCCACGCCCAACTCCAGCTTGATGCGCCCATGCTGGAGATAAACGCTGAGCGGAATGATCGCCAAACCCCGCTCCTGATATTTACCCATCAGCCGCATGATCTCCCTCTTGTGCAGCAAGAGCTTCCTCCGACGCTTGGGGTCCGCGTTCCATCGCCCTCCCTGTTCGTAGGGACTTATGTGCAAGTTGTGGACCCAAGCCTCGCCGTTCTCGATACGGACGAAGCTGTCCTGGAGATTGACGCGCCCGGCGCGAACCGACTTCACCTCCGTGCCGATCAGCGCGATCCCGGCGTCGCAGGTCTCCTCTATCGTATATTCGTGCCGCGCCTTCCGGTTCGCGGCAATCGGCTTTTTCTCGTCTTCCTGCCTGTTCATAGCTCCAACATTATAGCAAACGGCCCCTCGGAGGGAAACCCGACCACATCTGCTAAGTATTCTATGGTAGCGCTAAATGGAAAAGCCGTCTCGAGAAGAACTGGACACTCGCTGCATCAGCCACGTGCGGATCGCGCGGGGAACGCGGCCCGATCTCAAGCTGATTGAGATGGACGGTCGTACGCTCGTCCTAAAGGATTACCGGCACACCGACCCCTTGTTCCGTAAGATCGTTGGGCCTTTGCTCATCCGGCGGGAGCTCGGCGCGCTGCGGAAACTGGCCGGCGTGGAGGGAATCCCTCGTCTACACGGCGCGCTGGACAAACATGCGCTGCTGATCGAGCGCATTGACGGCACACCGCTGCGCCAGTTGAAACACGATACGATGGGCGCTGATTTCTACGCCCAACTCCAGGACCTTGTCCGGCGAATGCATGCGGCCGGCGTGGCCCATTGCGACTTGCGAACTGGAGGCAACGTCCTGGTCGGCAAAGACGGCAGACCTTACATCATCGACTTCGCCTCCAGCGTGTTGAGGGGGAGAGGGTTGAACCCTGTCATCAACCTGATCTTCAGCGAGTTCCGCCGCGCCGACAGGTTCGCCGTCCTGTTCGCGAAAAAGCGGTTCTCGCCGTCCTGCGTCACGCCCGAGGAACAGGCCAGACTCGCCCGCTCTTTGCCCTTCGAGCGCCCCGCTATATTCATCGGCAAGAGCATCAGAAAACTCACCCGCCGCGCGCTGACCAGATCGAGCAAATAGAGATCGGAACCTCAGACCCTTGAAACCCTCGAACCCTACAACCCTACAAACTTCCTCCCTGGCCGCCGCAATCGCCTTTGCCCGGTGGCTGATGCGGTTCTTCACCTCCGGCGGAAGCTCGGCCATAGTCTTGCCGAACTGGGGAACGAAGAAGATGGGGTCGTAGCCGAAGCCGTGTTCGCCCTTGGGATCCCTAGTGATGAGCCCCTCGCATACACCGTCGAAGACGCTGACGTCGCCGTTCGGGGACGCGAGCGCAGCCGCGCACCGGAAGCGGGCGGTCCGCTTTTCGTCCGGCGCGTCCTTCATCGAGCCGAGAAGCTTCTCATTACGCTGCGCGTCCGTCGCGCCGGGGCCGGCGAAGCGGCTGGAGCGTATCCCCGGCTGCCCGCCAAGCGCGTCGACCTCCAGTCCGCTGTCGTCGGCGAGGGCCAACTCCCCCGCCTCTCTCGCGACATGACGCGCCTTTATTATCGCGTTTTCGGCGAATGTCGCTCCGGTTTCCTCGATTTCCGCAATAGATGGGTAATCGACGAGGGATTTGATCTCAACAGGAAGCCCCGAGAGGATGCGGCCGATCTCCTTTACCTTGCCGGGGTTGCGTGTAGCGAGGACGAGACGGATCACAGCGCGTCGGCCATAGTCTGCTTTATGTTGGCGACCAGTTCGCCGATGCCTTTCTCGGCCAGATCGAGCAGTTTGTTGAGCCGGTTTCTCGAAAAAGGCATGGACTCCGCGGTGCCTTGAATCTCCACGAACCGCCCGCTTGCCGTCATAACGACGTTCATATCGACCGCGGCGTGCGAGTCCTCCTGGTAGTTGAGGTCAAGACACTCCTCGCCGGAGACCACGCCGACGCTGATGGCCGCGAGCACGTCGTTTACGGGAATCCGCTTCAGGACGCCCTGGGTCTTCAGAGCGTTCAGCGCGTCTGCCAGGGCCACAAATGAGCCGGTCACGGACGCCGTGCGAGTGCCGCCGTCCGCCTGGATCACGTCACAGTCCAGCCAGATTGTGCGCTCGCCCAGCGCGTGCAGATCGACTATGGAGCGAAGCGATCTGCCGACGAGTCGCTGAATCTCCTGCGTTCGGCCGCCGATCGATCCTTTGCCGGCGTCGCGCGGGGTGCGGACCTGACAAGACCTCGGAATCATGCCGTATTCGGCGGTCACCCAGCCGGAATTGGAGCCTTTGATGAACGGAGGGACCTTCTCTTCGATAGAGGCCGTGCAGATGACCTTGGTGTCTCCGACCTGGATGAGACACGACCCTTCGGCGTACTTGATGTAGTGGCGAGTGATGCTCACGGGACGGACTTCGTCGTTCGCCCTTCCGTCTGCTCGAGTCATGCGAGAACCTTCCCTAAATCGACTCCCCAGACCGCCCGTTCCACCCGTTCGATCCGGGACCGGATGAACTTGCCGCCGATCTCCGCGAAACCGTCAGGATCGCCGGTGCAGAAGAACCTGTGCCGCGGCGCTGTGGCCAGAGGAGCCCGTGCGCCAAGCTCAGTAAGAGTGTTATCGATCTGTAGGGCCGTTTCCTCCGCCGGGTCTATCAAGCGTACGGAGGGCCCTGCCGCCGCGGCAATCGCGGAGGAAAGGAATGGGTAATGCGTACATCCGAGGATAATAGTCCTCACTCCGGCTTTCACGAGCGGCTCGACGCAGCGTCGGGCCGCCGCGTACGCCCGCGCGCTCTCCGACTCCCCCGATTCCACCAATGGGACGAACTCCGGGCATGCCTGCTCGTAAACCTCGATCTCGGGCGCAGCCGCGCGAATGGCCGTGGAATAGGCGCGGCTGGACACTGTCCCGGTCGTCGCCAGGACTCCCACCGGCCTGCCGGCCGCGACGCGGATGGCCGCCCTGGAGCCCGGTTGAATGACGCCGAGCACAGGCGTATCGGGAAAGGCTTCTCTGGCCGGGCCAAGGGCGGTTGCCGAGGACATATTGCACGCCATTACGACCATTTTCGCCCCGAGTCCGTGAAGAAAGGCCGTTATGTCCAGCGCAAAACCTCGAATCTCGTCCAGGGGCCGCTCGCCGTATGGAACGTGCGCCGTGTCGGCCAGGTATACAACGGACTCATC
This sequence comes from Armatimonadota bacterium, assembly GCA_030649165.1. Taxonomy (GTDB): domain Bacteria; phylum Armatimonadota; class UBA5829; order UBA5829; family JAUSEB01; genus JAUSGG01. The sequence continues at coordinate 2,671 of JAUSGG010000016.1, read as the reverse complement.
GGGCAGTTTGTTGAGGATTTGAGCCACTACGGTAAGGCCGCCGAGGCCGGAGTCGAAAACGCCGATCGGGGCCGGGTTCAATCCGAGACTCCGGATGGGGAACGGAGCGACTTGTCAGAGAGCGGCTCCGACAGAACGAGGTGGCCTCCCAGCGTATCGACGGAGCGGCCCTCCACGAGAATACGGACGCGCGTGATCTCCCGGAACTGGGTGAGCGTTCTCAGAATGGCTTCCACCGTGAGGGATTCCTGCCTTGAACCGCCGTGGAAGTTGTTCACGAACTCGCGGCTCAGGTCGAGCGTCGCAAGCCCCCGGTCCACGTTAAGGCTGAGGACCCGCGTCCCTCGCGGTATCAGGCCGGCCGAGTCCCCTCCCCTGGCGCTTATGGCAATCTGCTTTTCGATTGCCGCCTTCCTGCGATCGGCAGACTTCGCGACTTGATAGGTGAGGGGCGTGAGTCGCGCCTCGTTGCCGGAAATCTTCACGATATACACGCGTACGGAGTTCGATTGGTTCTGGCCGGTCGGCCGGATATTCGACTGGCCCGACGGTCTGGCGGCGACCCGCGTAGGCGTCCAGCCCTTGTCGTTCAAGACCTGCACACCCACGTAGCCCCCGGCTCCTACCGCTGTCAGGAACAGCAGGAGTTTAAGGCTGGTAAGTATTAGTGTCGATCTCCGCGCTCGCGCCAATCGTTTCCCCTCCCAGGAAAGCTTTGAGCCCGTCAAAAATGCCCTGTGCAAACTTCTGCTGATATTCCGCGCTGATCAGCTTCTTCCGATCGGCCGAATGGTCGATATAGCCCATCTCCACCAGGATCGCCGGAACCGTCGCATTGCGAAGAACGCTGAAGCCGCCATTTGCGTAAATCCTTGAATCGGAACGGGCGCCTCGGTCCGTCGTGCCCGCGGCTTTCGTTAGGGCGTTCTGGACGGCCTCCGCCAGATCGCGACAAACCGCGTCCTGCATGTGATAGTAGGTTTCCGTGCCGTGGATTCTGTCGGCGACGCCGATTGAATTGCAGTGCAAGCTTACGAAAAGGTCGGCGTTCATCTCGGTCGCCAGCCTCGGCCTTTCCGGCAGCCCGATCGCCGTATCGCTGTACCGGGTCATCAGCGCATAGGCCCCCGCCGCCTGCAGCAGATCGGTAAGCTTCCGCGCGACCGCCAGGTTAATGGTTTTCTCGTAGTACACCCCGTCCAGGCTGACCGCGCCGCTCTGGCTGCCTCCGTGACCGGGATCGATGACAATTGTCGCGCCCCGGATGCCGTGTTTGGCCTCGGCGACGCCGATTTCGACCGTCACCAACGTCGGTTCCGCCTGCATGATACTGAAAGTGGCGGGTCGCGTCAAATCCAGGACTACCCGCACGATGTCGGGGTTCTCCTGGAACTGCGCCGCGCGCACCGACTGCACGATCGAATGAGAAACCAGCGTCTCCTCACCTGCCCCCGCGGCAAGCTTGGCGCCGATCAGGTCCACCACGACACGGTCCGGCTGCTTCAGGACGAAAGGCCGAGTCGTCACCTTACCAGTCGTCGTTATCAGCAGCTTGCTCTTCTCGTCATCGACAGGCTGGAAAGTGAGCAGCGTCACTTCAGGCTTGGCGCCTGGCGTGGGCGGTTGCCCGGGAGTCGGCTTCGGGGCTGTGGCGACCGGTTTGGGCGAAACCGGCTTCGGCGCAATCGGAATACGGATCTCGTTCGGCTTCTTCCCGGCCGCCGCGACGAGTTTCACCGGTCTGGTCAAGTCGATGGCTATTCGGACTTCGTTGGGGCCGAACTGCCCGACTCGCGCCTTCACCACGCTGCCTTCACCGATTGGGATTTCGGTTGTTTGGCCCTCCAGAACCGCGGGCGACACGTCCACGGCAAAAACGTTCAGCCCCTCGAATAATCGAGCTTTGAACCGCACGGGATAGTTGCATTGAGCGGCCAGGACGCCGTTCGTGTAAGTGACGCCGGTGACGTGCGGGATCAGCCGGAGCCGGTTCGCCGCGGGCTCCCACGACGCGTTCACATCCGTGGCTTTGGCCAGGTCGGTCAGACTCACCAGCGACCTGCCCTTGTGTAGTGTGACCGGAAGCTCGTAGCGGTCTCCGCTTGAGAGAGCGATCTCCACAATACGTCCGCTGCTGACGTAAGAGGAGCACATCTGACTGACAACGTCCAGGGAAACGTAGACTGCCCCATCGATCGTCACCGGAGTGGAATCCACTTGGAACGCCCTGCTTCCTAGCAGGACGTTGGTGCGCGTCGGGGCGGAAAACGCGCTGGAGGCGGCCAAAAGGGCCATCAAGAGAATGATCGCTTTGCTGATTCCTTGCCGCAAAAGCCTCACCCTTACAAATCTGAACCTAGCTTACTATTATTATCGTCAGAAACCGCGTCCATTTGCCCGGTAAATATACCAGGTATCGGGCGCGCAATGATAGACTTCTCTGCCTGATCGGCAGACTGCCAAAAAGGAACTCGTAGGCCGTGGAAGCAAGGAGGGCGTATCTTGCCGCTCCGCGGCCCGGGAGAGCCGGCTCGTCGAACTCCCACGAGCCTAATGCTCAGCTAAAAACGCACTGGCAAGATAATATATGATATTTCAGGACGTGTCAATAGCTTAGCCCGGATTATTCAGCATGTGCGTGTTTTGCCTACACTCCGCGATCACGTCATCC
>JAUSGG010000015.1 GCA_030649165.1 Armatimonadota bacterium | reverse complement strand
TCTACCGGGAATTGTCATATCGGAGCGGAGCGCCAGCGGAGTCGAGAAATCTGCTCTTGCTGTGGTAAGTTCCGGAAAAAGCAGATTCCTCGTCGTTCCTCCTCGGAATGACGTCCTCCGGGGCTTCTTTTGGTATACGTTTGGAATGACATTCCCGTAGATTTGAGAAACTGAACTCTCACACCCGCCTCTGCGCGTTTGACTTGCCCCCTTCCTTGTGGTACGATTTTGCGCGTCGGACAGGAGCACGAGTTATGGGAAGACCGATTGTGGCGATTGTGGGCAGGCCGAACGTGGGCAAATCTACGCTGTTTAACCGGCTTGCGGGCAAACGGATAGCCATCGTGGAGGATATCCCCGGCATAACGCGGGACCGGCTGTACGCCGACGCGGAGTGGCGTGAGAGGGGGTTCGTTGTTACGGACACCGGCGGGATTATCTTCAACGAGCAGGATCCGCTGAAGCTGCAGGTGAAGCGGCAGGCCGAGCTCGCTATGGACGAGGCCGACGTGATCGTCATGATAGTGGACGTCACCGAAGGCGTTACTCCAACCGACGAGGAATTGGCTGTCCATCTCCGCAAGACGCGGAAACCGGTCCTGTTGGCCGCGAACAAGGCCGATAACGTCAAACTGGAAAGCGAAGCCGCGGAGTTCTACTCGCTCGGGTTGGGTGAAGTGCGGCCCGTTTCTTCGCTGCACGGCCGGGGAGTAGCTGAGCTTTTGGACGCAATCCTGGACAATATTCAACACCTGCCGGCTGAAGAGGAGATTCCGGAAGAGGCAATCAAGCTGGCGATCATAGGCCGGCCGAACGTCGGAAAGTCGTCCATTCTGAATGCCATCCTCGGCGAAGAGCGCAGCATAGTGAGCAGCATCCCCGGCACCACGAGGGATACGATCGACACCGTATTCCAGCGTGATGAGGACCAGTTCGCGCTGATCGACACAGCGGGAATTCGCCGGGCGGGCAAGATTCAGGGGTCGATCGAGTATTATACGGTCCTGCGGGCGATTCGAGCGATCGAGCGCAGCGAAGTGGCGCTGCTGATTGTAGACGCCGCGGATGGCGTAACCGATGGCGACAAGAGGGTCGGCGGTTATGCGCATCAGGCGGGCAAAGGGTGCGTGATCGTCGTCAACAAATGGGACTTGAGGCGGCAGGGCGAGAGGCGGACGACGATAAGAGACTTCACGACGCATGTCCGCAAGGAGATGCAGTTCCTCAGCTACGCGCCCGTGGCGTTCGCCTCAGCTCTGGAAGGGAAGGGGATTAGCGAGATACTCGACACGGCCAAAGACGTCGCCGAGAACTGCGCGCTGCGTATTTCCACTGGTGAGCTGAACAGGATTATCGGCGACGCGGTGGACGCGAGGCCGCGTACGGAAAAAGGCAGAGCTTTTAAGGTAAAATATGCTACAATGGTAAGTGTAAAACCGCCCACGATACTGCTGTTCGTGAACGATCCTGACATGTTCCACTTCTCGTACAGGCGTTATCTCGAAAACCAGATCAGGAAGACATACAGCTATGAGGGCTCCCCAATCCGCATAATCGCCAAGACCGCGGATAAGGAGAAGCCCGAGTGAAAACCGCCGCGGCGTTTGTCGCCTGTTATCTGCTGGGAGCGGTCCCTATCGGGCTGCTGGTCGGCAAGGTGTACGGCATAGATATACGCCGGCACGGCAGCGGGAACATCGGCGCGAGCAACGTGCTGAGGATGCTGGGCCGCGGGCCCGCCGCCGTCGTTTTTGTCGGCGATACCCTGAAGGGATTGCTGGCGGTTCGGATCTGCATGGCTCTTTTCCCCCACGATCCTCTGTTGGTAGTAGCGGGAGGTTTATTGTGCGTGTTTGGGCACAATTGCTCCGTATTTCTGCGTTTCCAGGGAGGGAAGGGCGTCGCGACGAGCCTCGGCGTGGTGATCGGCATTCATCCACTGATCGCGGCTATCACATTCGCACTTTGGGTTAGCCTGGTGGGCATTTGGCGATATATATCTGTCGCGTCGATTGTCGCGTCTATTTCCGTATCGGTCCAGATGTGGCTGTCGGACGTTATTTTCGATAGACCGGTTCCGCGGGAGTACCTGGCCTTTGCTATCGCCGCGGCGCTGTTCATACTGATAAAGCATAGGTCGAACGTGGCCCGGCTTCGGGCTGGGTGTGAGCCGAAGTTCGGGCAGAAGAGTTGAGGTGCGGTAGCCGGACCCCTCCAGGTAAGGTACCTGGAGGGATAGGGGAAGGGGACTTGAGATTTGGCCGGCAGCCGGGTTTCGGGGCGAGGGCGTCCCGGAACAATGGCGGTGGGTTTCGGCGTCAAAAAACAGGCCGAAGCATCAGAGAAGAGTTGACGTTTGGCCGGCAGCCGGTTTCGGGACGAGGGCGTCCCGAAACAACGTGGGCGGATTTGGGCCTGACGAATAGGAGGATCATACGTGAGCAACGGCGAGAGAAGTTTTCACGTCCAGTTGGCTCTCGATGCCATACGAGTTTACATCTGTTCGCGCCGGGTGTATAAGCCACCGCCGGATTTGCCGGTCGAGATGACCAGGAAGGCCGGCTGTTTCGTCTCGCTGAAAAAGCTCGGCCAACTGCGCGGTTGCATAGGCACGATAGAGCCGACACAGTCGAGCGTCGCCTTTGAAATCGTCCACAACGGCATCAACGCCGCGACGCGCGACCCGAGGTTCGAGCCTGTAACCCAGGATGAGATCGATCATCTGATCTGCTCCGTGGACGTGCTGATGTCGCCGGAGCCGGTGATGGACGTGTGCCAACTCGACCCTGTCCGCTACGGCGTCATTCTGGAGTCGGGTTACAAACGGGGACTGTTGCTGCCGAACCTCGAAGGGGTCGATACGGTTGACTATCAGATCGAGATAGCCCGGCGTAAGGCCTGCATCGGGCCTGACGACGTGTGCAAGATGTATAGGTTTGAGGTGAAGAGGTATTATTAGATCAGGTTTTGTAGGGTCTTAGGTTCATAGGGGCGGGTAAATGCGAACCAGGGACATAAGTACCTTAATGCCCTTAAAACCCTAAGAACCTAAGAACATAAGAACCTTTCCTTAATCTAGTTCCACTTCCACAATCCGTCCGATTTTGCCGCGCCGGAGGGCTATGATCGCCGTGTCCCCCGACTTCAAACCCTCCACCGCCTTGTCGTAAGCCTCGACCGTGGGCGTAAGCTTGTCGTTCACCCTGCGGATCACGTCTCCCTCTTGAATTCCAGCCTGAACGGCCGGGCTGCCTTCTTCGACCGAATCAACAACGACGCCTTTCGTAGCAGGGTGGACCTTCAATTGCCTGGCAAGGCTGGGGGTCAGTTCAGTGACCGTAAGGCCGATCTTGCCGCCGCCGACTTCCGAGTTGGAGGCCGTCACGTCCGCGGCTTCGCCAACCGTGATCTGCAGAGTAACGGGTTTCTTCTCCCTTATCACCATCATACCGGCCTTGGTCCCAGCAGGCGTTTTCCGGACGGCGCTGATCAGGGCGGCCGCGGAGTCGATGGGACGGCCGTTGAACTGGGTGATAACGTCGTCCTCCTGGACTTTGGCCTTCTCAGCGGGTGAGCCCTCCTCAACCGATTCCACGAGCGCGCCTTTCGACACTCCGTAAAGCCGGCCCAGCTTGTCGTCCAGATCCTTGAGCCTCACGCCCAAGCGTCCATGCATGACTTTGCCTTTGCTTATCAACTGGTCCATCACGTACTTGGCGGTGTTCGATGGGATCGCAAATCCGATTCCCACGCTCGCGCCCGTCGGCGACCAGATGGCCGCATTGACGCCGATGACCTGGCCGTCGATATTCACCAACGGACCACCGCTATTACCCGGATTGATGGCCGCGTCGGTCTGAATGGCGTCAGGGTACATTCGCTGGTTGTTGGGACTATCAGGGTCGGGCACGACGAACTCGCGAGTTATCGCGCTGACCACACCGACCGTGAGACTGTTCGTGAACTGCTGTCCGCCCGGATTTCCGAAGGCAAGCGCCCACTGACCCGGTCTGACCTTGTCCGAGTCGCCTAACGGGGCCGCGGGAAGATTTGTCGCGTTTATCTTGATAAGCGCGAGGTCGGTCGTCGGGTCTCGGAGGACCGTGCCCTTGAACTCACGCTTGTCGCTCGTTATAACGGTCACCTTGTCCATACCGCCGACTACGTGGTCGTTAGTCAGTACGTAGCCGTCGCTACGCACTATCACGCCGGACCCGCTGGCTGTCTGCACTTGTCCATCGCCCCTTGGGGGAACAGGAAATCCCCATCGTCGGAATTCCTCGAAGGGGTCGTTCGCGGCGACCTTCTTTTCGCTTTTGATGTATACGATTGTCGGCTCTATGGAGTCGGCTATAGACGTGAATGCTGCCTGGAGCCCGCGCACCGCCGACATCGCCTGATCGGAGACCACGGGGGCCGCGACAGCGCGATTGGAATTGAACCCGCCGACCAGTGTTATGATCTGAAGAATCACGACAACGGCCAAGAGGGCCGCAATGAGGACTCCGCGCGACGGCAAGACGCTGCGTATCCTGCTCATTCTGTTCTACCTCCGGTTTCGGTATATTCTAAAACCGCCGGACGAGAATCGCCCGGCGAAGATGTGTTCGACGTACGTTTACGTCTTCCGTACTACTAGGACGCTTTGACAGGCCGCGACGTTTCACCTTTTTCAATACCCAGCAGGGGGAAGCGGGCAAACAAGCGGAAGGGTCATAAGGGTTCTAGGGTTCTAAAGGCCAGGTTCGATGCCTGATCTCATAGGCAAAACCTCATAAGCCTTACAAACCTCATAACCCTGTAACCCTAGTCACTTGCTGGAATGATCCACCGATTCGGCTGGTTATTAGCGCCCCGGTTGGCGAAAACGACCCGCAGATTGCGTGAGTCCGGCTGGTTGAAGGTTATGGCAACAGGCATAGTCAGGCTGGGACCGGCGGCGACGATGGGCGCGTTGGCGCGCGCTGTAATCTGTTCATCGATGCCTCTGGCCGTGTAGACCACCATACCAAGCGCCGCCAGGGACACAGCCATTGCAGTGGGGCTCAGTTTCCTGAACGTCCCCTGCCACAGCGCGGCCCAAGTTCGCAGGAAGGAGTATGGCGCTACGCCGTCAAGGCTGGCGCAGATGCGGGTACTAAGGTCGCGCGAGGGCTGCGCTGTACGGAGCCTGCCCACCAGTCTCTTAACGGCGCGCACATTATCGAGTTCATCCCGGCAGGCAGGGCATCCTTCCAGGTGGTTTCTGATCTCGATCATCTCCACGCCGGTAAGCTCTCCATCGATGTAAGCTGAAAACAGGCTACTTAATCTGTGGCAGTTCATTGGCGTTCACCTCATCTAACCGCTCGCGTAAGTTTTAAGTCGCTCCCGCAGGATTTTTCTGCCCCGGTGCAACCGGGACCGCACCGTGCCGATGGAGCATCTCATGGCGTCCGCGATTTCCTCGTAAGAAAGGCCTTCGATATCGGCGTATACGACCGCAAGCCGGAACTCCTCGGGCATGGTCATGAGAGCGCTCTGAATTCTGGCGTCGAGTTCATTGGACAGGACGCTTTCCTCCGGTGTGGGAGCGAGGTCAGCAATCTCCATAGTCGCCTCGCCGTCCTCCGTCTGAATCGGCTGGTCGAAAGACCTTATCTGGACCTTCGGCCGCCTGCGCAGCATATCCACGAACACGTTGGACATTATCCTGTAGAGCCAGTTCTCGAACGGCAATTCCCGACGGTACTGCCCGAAGAACCTGAAAGCGCGTATAAACGCCTCCTGTGTCAGATCCTCGGCATCCGTGTGGTTTCCTGTCATACGATAGGCAATATTATAAGCTTGCTTGTGGTGCCGATGCACAAGCTCATCAAACGCTTGCCTTTCCTCTTTACGACAGGTGTCTGTGATGCTCTCAATCAGTTCCACCTAATCGTGGCCTCCATCTAGTTCAATTACGCCTAACTGCCAGACTATAGTTCCTGCGATGAGGAAGTCTTACAAATAAATTATACCCGATGGGGGCTGTAGGGACAAACTGAGCGGTTTGGACGGTTGCTGGTTGTTGGTTGTCGGACCGGTCGGACTCCCTCGACTTCCAAAAAAATCTTCACGCCTGGCCGAAATAGCTTGACAAAAGCTGCCTGGTTGGTTATTATGGCCGACGGTATGGTCGGCCGTCGCTGACGGTCGGCGAAGTGATGACACTGGTCATAACGCCAGCGAACAGCGCGTGAGAGCCAAGGATGGCTCGGGTACGTTTCCGGCAATGCGATCCGCCCTTTCGCATGCGCTGATGTATCTCGGCAATGGCCCTTACGACGCGGAACACACTTGGGCAGTGAGCCCGGAGAGGATGTGATGTATTGGGGAGGAAAAACCTGACGGCCTTGCTCCTGAGCGCAACGGCCATCTTCACGCTGACGACAGTCAGACCCCTATGGGCTTCGGTCCAATATAAAATAACCAAGGGCGACTCACTTTGGACAATAGCCAGAAAGTACGATATCCACGTACGTGATATCGCGAAAGCAAACCATTTACGCGGTGATGAGACCCTCCAACTCGGAAGGGTCCTTACTATACCCATTTCAGCGCCTCAGAAGCGCTGCGACATCAAACCTCCAGCCAAACACGTCAAGAGCGCCAAAGCCGTGTGCAAGCTGCAGGCGAAACTCAGCAAGTCCTCCGTAAGAGCCGCGCCGGCGTCGGTTTCCTACAATGTCCGCAAAGGCGACTCGTTGTGGTTGATAGCGAGAAAGCGCTCTGTCTCAGTACGCGACATCGCTCAGGCGAACCATTTGCGTGAAAACGACACGCTTCGGCTCGGAAGGAGCCTTTCGATTCCTGTGCGCGCAGCGCAGAAATCGTGCGGTAAGCGCCAACAACACAGCCGCAAGTTAGTTGGCAAGAACACCAAGACTGTCCATGTCCGTATCGCCAGCGCTGATATCGGCGACCGGCAGGTCACCGGCCGCAACCAGGTTGTGCGGAAGGCTCTGGCCTACCGCGGCTCCAGATATCGGCGAGGCGGAACGTCTGCAAAGGGATTCGACTGCTCCGGCTTCACTCGGTATATCTATCGCAAATACGGCGTTAGCCTGCCTCATTCCTCGCGCGCGCAGGCCCGTGTGGGCAAACCCGTGCCGCGCGGTCAACTGAAACAGGGCGACCTCGTGTTCTTCTCTACGTACAGACGGGGCATATCGCACGTCGGGATTTACATCGGCAACGGCAACTTCGTCCACGCTTCCACGTACGGCCGCGGGGTCAGGACGGACAACCTCGGCTCAAGGTACTACAGATCGAGATACAGGGGAGCGCGGCGAGTCTCATAGGTTTGTAAGTTTGTAGGTTTGTAGGGTTGTATGGCGGCGCAGTCGATACGGCTGCGCTGCTTTTGTTATCCGGGACGGTGCACCTAATCCGGACGTTCAACCCTCACCCCAGCCCTCTCCCAGTTTAGAGATTAGAAGTTAGAGGTTGGAAGTTGGGTACCTGACTCGACCCCACCCCGACCCTCCCCTGAATGGGGGAGGGGTTAAGGTCGCTCAGGCTCTGGTCGGGCGCGAGGTGACCGCGAGGGCGGCGTAGGTTATGACGAGCAGAACGGTGAATGGGCCGAGGCTGACCTTCGGCATGGGGCCGTACGAGCGGGTTGCCACGGTGATCAGCAGGGCGACGAAATTCAGCGTGCTGGAGAGGATAAACGCCATCGCATATAAGAAGAAGGTCCAGAGTTTGGGAGACGCAGTCCCGGTCAGCACGCGAAACTTGTAGAACGCGTGCGCTCCGAGCGTAGCAGTGATCAGGAAGGTGATCAGCAGCCGGACAGCGTGCAGCCAGTCCGGCGCCAGCGCCGAATACATAGTTGTCTAGTTCTTACCGATGCTCATCCACCAGGCATGGTCGTTCCATCTGGAATGACCATTGGAGATGGAGACGCTTTCGACCGAGATTGTTTTGTTTTCGCCGATCGCGTAGGCTCGCAGACCCGCGCAGCGCACACCGTGCTTTGCGATGAGTTCCGCGGCGGTCCGCTCCGTTCCTTCGGGAACGAACAGATAGAGCCTCGAACACAAGCGTCCAAGCTCAAGCCATTGGGCCGCTTCCTCATCGGAGACGCTCTCTTTCGTCTCAACCTCTCCGAGGGCGATGATCTCATCCCCGACCTTTGCGATAATGTCCGCGCATACCGGGTCGCCGTCATCCCGAACTGCTTCGGCTTCGGCGGCCGCGTCAACTACTACGCTCCAGTCGCCTACATTGAACCTGCTGCCGGCAATGAGCTTTACAACGTCGTCATGCGCGCGCTGCGATTCGGCGTTTCTGATTTCTTTACCGTTCAACTTGTCGTTCTCCATTTCCTTCCCAATATTATAGCGTAATGTCAGGCTTCTTAACGAGGAAAACGGAAAGATAAGAAAGCTGGAAATTCCGTGGGAGAGCGGGCGCTTTTCCAAAGCGCGTCTTCTCTTGTTCCCGTCGTCGTGAAAACCCGTTACTTTATAGAAGACATAACGGCCCGGCTTGTTCCCTTGATGCCGAAATGGTTTGGCCTGCATTATTCACGAGCCGCCTGTTTTGCCGACACTCCGCGAAAACGTCATCCTGAGCGCGAGCGAAGGATCTAACCACTTACCGAAGACGCCGACCGTCCGGTTCAATGGCGCAACGTCTGGCGAGAAGTGAAGACTGCGTAGATTCTTCGCTTTGCTCCTAAGGAAGCGCCCCGTTTCGGGATTTCCGGGTTGGGACCCGAAGTAGTCCGCTATAGCATACGTATGCCGCCCAACCCTCAAATCCCGAAACAACGGGGTGGTTTCTTTCCGAAATAACCCCGCCTGCGAGGCCGGATGATCAGAATGACGGTCTCCGGGACGTTGTTTATGAATGATCTCGGCTAGCGGATTCTCGTTCAAAAGCAGGCAAGAGCCTCGTAGATGGGGGTCAAACACCCAGAGAGAGTCGGTCGGCGAGGGCTTCGGGAAGACCGGCGTCTTTGATCTTGCGCTGGGTGGCGGGGATGTCGTAGTCTACGCGGACGATCTCTACCGTTCGGGCGTCGGTGTCGAATACGCCGCACGCCGCGGCGGGATTGCCGTCGCGCGGCTGTCCGACGCTGCCGCAATTGATGACGTACCGGAAGCCCTCCCGCAGCTCGATCTTGCCGCCGGAGGTCATGGATATGCCGTCAACACCCAACACGCCGCGCCGCTGAGTGTAGCATTCCGCCAGGTGCGTGTGGCCTATGAAACACACTGTCAGTTCCTCCGACATTGCGTCAAACGACGGCATCGCGGCCCAGGGGCTGTCGATGTAGGGAAACTCCAGGGGACCATCGAGCGATCCGTGGACAACGATCCGCTCTTCAGATGACCACGTTGGCTGCAAGCGAGTCAGATAAGATCGGTTCTCTTCAGACAGGATATCGGAGGTCCACGCTACGGCAGCGCGAGCATTGAGGTTGAACCAGGATATGTCGAGAACGCCGAGAACGGCAGCGTCGTGATTGCCGATGACAGCGACTTGCGCAAGGCGGCGCACGAGATCGCAGCATTCGTTGGGATTGGCCCCGTAACCGACAATGTCGCCGGGGCAGATGTAGGCGTCCACCTGGCCAAGACGATCGATCGCGGCTTCGAGCGCCTCCAGATTCCCGTGGATGTCTGAGATTATGCCGCAGCGCATCTATTTAAGGACGGTGATCCGATCTCTCTTGTAGTCCAGCTTCTGGGTGGCCTGCAGGAAGTTCGCGACTGCCTGCGAAAGACTGGTCTTCGTCACCGACGTTATCTGGTCTTTTTCCCAAACGCGGAAGTACCCAAGGGCGCCGTTCCCAAGAGAGCTTGTGACGCCGACCGAATAGGAGGCTGAGGGATCGAGAGGCTTGCCGCCGACCGTCACCGACACAACTCGCGATTCCTTAGGTTTGCCGGGGTCGAAGGTGAACCTTATGCCGGATACCTGAAGGAACCCAAGGTTCTTCTGCGGATAGATGGCAACGCTGCGCTCAAGCGCGCGGCGGACCTGATCTCCGTTCAGTGTAAGAAGTACGACCGGATCGTTCTGGTAGCTGAGGGCGGCGACAACGTCGGAAGTGGAGACGTCGCCCTTGCTAATAGTGACTTCCTTGAGCTCACTGGCCGTGATGAAGCCGATCTCGGCCTTCACCTGGGCTCTTATGGCGTCCGCGACGAAATCGCCAAACTCGGTTTCGGAGGTTCCCGAATCCTTATTGGTCAGCTCGGAGTTGGTTGTTGCCGCGTACACGCCAAATCCTCCGAGCCCGAAAACGGCGCTCAGAGTCAGCACAACCGTTATAACGATCAGCCAGATCCTGCTCATTTCGGGCAACCTCCGTTCACCGGTTCTTTCTTGCCCAATGATTAGACGTTGAAGCGGAGCGATAAGGTACAACCGGACTCTCCTCGAATCGATCGCACACGATATGCCATCGCGTGCGAAACAGAATCGCGGGATTTCAAATCCCTGGATTCTATGCGTCATTGCAAATAACGCCCGATCGACTTCAACCCTCACCCCAGCTCTCTCCCTACCAGGGAGAGGGAGTCATCTCACTTATGGCCCATCACCCCGACTTCCGACCTGCCAGCGAAGATAGGCTTGGATAAAGAGGTCGATTTCGCCGTTCATGACCGCGATCACATCTCCGGTCTGAGCTCCCGTTCGGTGGTCTTTGACCAGCGTGTACGGCTGGAAAACATAAGATCTGATCTGATTGCCCCACTCGATAGCGGTAACGTCGCCTCGCAACTCGGCCAGCTTGGCCTGCGACTGCTCGCGCTGCAGTTGCCAGAGCTTGGATCGCAGGGCTTTGAGCGCCGTCTCCTTGTTCTTGAGCTGCGACCGCTCGTTTTGACAGGTCACCACAATCCCTGTGGGCAGGTGCGTTATACGCACCGCCGAATCGGTCTTATTCACGTGCTGACCGCCGGCGCTGCTGGACCGGTAGGTGTCGATTTTCAACTCGTCCGAGTTGATCTCGACTTCGGAGTCTTCGATCTCCGGCGTAATGCTGACGGAAGCAAATGACGTGTGCCGCCGTTTGTTGGCGTCAAAGGGCGAGATCCGCACGAGCCTGTGCACGCCCCGCTCCGAACCAAGATAGCCGTAAACGTTCCGGCCTTCGACCGTGAACGTGACGCTCTTGCTGCCGGCCGATTCGCCCGGCACCGAACTCAAGACTTCCGCCCGGAACCCGCGATCCTCCGCCCAGCGCAGGTACATCCGAAGCAGCATATCCGCCCAGTCGCAGGCTTCCGTGCCGCCCGCTCCCGCGTTGATCTCGACTATCGCGTTGGAGCTGTCGTGCTCGCCCGCGAGGAGCGTGGAGGTTTCCAACTCCGCGATCTTGCGCCTGAGCCGGTCGAACTCCCTTTCGAGCTCGCGCTGGTCTTCTGCGGAACCGGTCTCCTCGGCTATCTCGGCGAGGACTTCGAGGTCCTCCATCTGCCGAGTAGCCTCCCGCCATGGCTCGATCTCCGACTTGAGCGAGGTCAACTCCTGCAGCGTCTTCTGCGCCTGCTGCGGATCGTCCCAGAAACCCGGCTGAGCGGTGAGCTGTTCTAGTTTTGTTATCTGCGCCTGTTTGCCGGCGAGGTCAAAGATGACCTCCGAGCTCGGACAGCTCGCCTGATAGACCTTCAATATCTTTCGTAACTTCTAGCGCTATTGGATTTGCCTCCTTCAACGTTTGTACGCTACCCGACGCGCCTCATAGTTGGGCGATAATCTCCGCGATTCGCTGGCGCAATACGGGAACTTCTTCGGTCGCAGCTACCCAAACAAGCGACCAGTCGACCTGGAAGTAGCCGTGCACGATCCGATTACGGAAGCTGGAGATCCTTGCCCACTCAACGTCGCTGTGTTTGTCCCTGAACTCCTTAGGCAGCCTGGCCGCAGCCTCCCCGATAACCATGAGTTGCTGCAGAATCGCGCTCCGAACAAGCTTGTTCAGAGGCAGGTCTTGGAGGCTGGTCATCTCGACGAACTCTGACAGGTCGTCGCAGGCCTCCAGCATGTCCGCCAGGTACAAAGCCTCACGCCGCATACAACACCTCGGCCTCAGCGAGGACACTGTCCCGGATAAGCGCTTTCAGGCCGCCAACAGTAACGAGATCGACTTTCCACCCCAACAATTCAGATAACTCGTCTTCCATCCTGGAGAATCCGATGAGTCCGATGTGCGCGTCGGATCCGAATCGGACGAGTACGTCAACGTCGCTATCCGCGCGAAAGTCCTCACGCAGAACAGAACCGAACAGTGACAACTGCTCAACGTTCCAGCGTCGGCAGAAATCCGCGATCTTAGATCGGTCGATCTGTATGCGAGCGTTCATCTGCTACTATTTCCTCCTCTGCGCCTGTTCACGTAGCTGACGGGCAAAGTCCGGGATGTCCGTCCTATCCTCCCACAGACCTACCACCTCAGACTGGAGCAGGTCGCTGGCTTTCATACGCGGTCGTTGACCTCTGTTCCCTCGACTCGTCCGACTCTCTCGACTCACTAACCTACACCTCTCCACCCGCCTCGATCTTCGGCAGACAGCACTTTTTGAACTTCTGGCCGCTGCCGCAGGGGCAGGGATCGTTGCGGCCTACTTTGTCTTTTCTGCCGTGCGGCGCCGGCGCTCGGCCGCCGGTGGGCCCGTTGCCGCCGTCGCCTGTGGGCGGACCCTCCTGCAGATGGCTGTAAGCCCTCCTCGTGGGAGGAGGCGCTTGCAATTGGACCCGGTACATGAGACGCACGATGTCGTCCTGAATGCTGTGCATCATCGTGGCGAACATATCGAACGCCTCTTTTTTATAGGCCACGAGCGGGTCCTGCTGGGCGTAGCCTCGCAGGCCGATGCCCTCGCGCAGGTAGTCCATTGCGTCCAGGTGCTCGATCCACTTTTCGTTGATCATGCGAAGAGCTATGTGCCGCTCGATGTCGCGCATTACGTCCGCGCCAAGCTCGGCCTCACGGTCAGCGTAAGTGCGTTCGACAACGGCGTCGAGGAACTCCTTGAGCTCGTCGCGCCTCTTGCCCTTCAGTTCGGACGGGCGGGCGTAGATAGAGAGCGGGAATATCTCGTCGAGGGTTTCAAAGAGCTCGGCGGGGTCCCACTCGCTCGGGTGTATACCCTCCGGATAGAAGCCCTCTACGGCCTCTTCCACGGTCTTGTGGAGATAGTCTACGATCGTCGGACGGAGATCGACGCCTTCCAGTATCTTGCGCCTCTGGTTGTAGATGACTTCGCGCTGCACGTTCATCACGTCGTCGTATTCCAAAACGTGCTTGCGGATACCGAAGTTGTGCTCCTCGACCTTCTTCTGCGCGCGCTCGATCATTCGTGAGAGCATTCTCGCGTCCATCGCCATATCTTCCTGCCAAGCCGACAGCAGGAAGGACTTGCTTCTGTCTCCAAACAGGCGCATGAGCTCATCTTCAAGCGAGACGTAGAACCTGGACGAGCCGGGATCGCCCTGGCGGCCGGACCGTCCTCTGAGCTGGTTGTCGATTCGGCGGCTTTCGTGGCGCTCCGTGCCCAGAATGTGCAAACCGCCGAGCGCGACCACTTCCATAGCCTCGCGGGAGCGCTCGCTGCTGATCCCCGTGCTCTCCGACTTGCCGCCGAGGATGATGTCAACGCCGCGTCCGGCCATATTCGTTGCGATCGTCACGGAGCCTTTGTGGCCCGCGTCCGATATTATCTGCGCTTCCATCTCGTGGTACTTGGCGTTCAGGACGCTGTGCGTGATGCCATCGCGCAGCGCCTCTTCGAGTTTGGGACGACCTTCCGCCGCTATTCCAAGCGCCTGGCGCGCCGCCTCGATGTTATCCGGGAGCAGCATGTTGAGGTTCATGCCCACCAGCTTGGCGAGGCCGCTGAGCCTGCCAAGCGTCAACTCGTCGAACTTGGCGTTCAGCAACTGCTGATACTGTTTGCGCTTCTCCCCATCTACATCCTTGGTCGCCTCGAGCTTCTGACGGAGCACTATTGTCGCCATTAGAAGCTGCAGCCGTTCGCTGATAAGCCGCTCGCTCAGGCGTTCCGAGACCTCGATGGACCGCGTTCCGACCAGGACCGGCTGTTGTTTGGCGTAGAGCTGCAGCAGTTCGGCGGTAATGCCGCGAAACTTGGCTTCTTCGGTCTTATATATCACATCCGCGTGGTCGGTCCTGACCATCGGCTGGTTCGTTGGAATCTCCACCACGTCCAGGGCGTAAATCTTGCGGAATTCCTCCTCTTCGGTCTTGGCGGTGCCGGTCATGCCGGCCAGTTTGTCGTAAAGCCGGAAGAAGTTCTGATATGTGATCGTGGCCATGGTCTGGTTTTCTTCCTCGACCTTCACATTCTCCTTGGCCTCGATCGCCTGGTGCAGTCCGTCGCTGTAACGACGCCCGAACATGAGGCGGCCCGTAAACTCGTCAACTATGGTGACCTGGCCGTCGCGGACCACGTAGTCGACGTCCTTCTTGAACACGGCGCGGGCCTTCAGCGCCGCGCTGGCGTGCTGCATGAGGGCGAGGTTTTCCGGGTCGGCGAGGTTACCTATGCCGAAAGCCTCCTCCACGTGATGAATGCCATCCTCGGTGAGCATAGCGGTGCGGGCCTTTTCGTCCACAGTGTAGTCACGTTCCGCGACGAGGCGCGCAACTACCTTGTCGGCTTTATAGTACAGGTCCGTCGCCTTCTCCGCGGCTCCAGAGATGATGAGCGGGGTCCTGGCTTCGTCTACGAGGATGCTGTCAACTTCGTCAACTATGGCGTAGTTGAGCTCACGCTGGACGAGTTCGTCCTTCGACATCGCCATATTGTCGTAAAGATAATCGAACCCGAACTCGTGGTTTGTCCCGTAGGTGACATCCGCGTAGTAAGCCTCGCGGCGCGAGATGGGACGCAGCTCCGGCCATTCGTCCTCATCCTCCGGGACGTAAGCGGGATCGTACAAATAGCTCTCGCGCTCTGAGCCGGTTTCGGCGCTGCGGCCTCGTATCGTTCCGACGCTCAGACCGAGGAAATGGTAGACCGGACCCATCCATTTGGCGTCGCGCTTGGACAGATAATCGTTCACAGTGACCAGGTGCGCGCCTTTGCCTGAGAGGGCGTTCAGGTATATGGGAAGAGTGGCGACCAGAGTTTTACCTTCACCGGTCTTCATCTCCCCGATGCGGCCCTGGTGCAAGACCATTCCGCCGATCATCTGCACGTCGAAATGGCGCATTCCGAGCGCGCGCTTGGAGGCTTCGCGGACGACGGCGAACGCCTCTGCCAGAAGATCGTCCAGCGTCTCGCCCTTGACAAGGCGTTCCCTGAACTCATCCGTTTTGGCGCGCAATTGGCTGTCCGAAAGCGCCTGAATCGTCGGTTCGAACGCGTTGATCTCCTCTACGGTGTGAAAGAACTTTCTTATCTCACGCTCGTTGGTGCTGAATAAGGCTGATAGAACGCTCATTGCTCTCCTAACCATGAACAAAGGGAACTACACGACTGACAGCGCATCAGCATACCGCAGTTCCCCCGTAAATCCCGCTCCAGTTGTGTCTTTATGCTAGCGCCTGAGAGGCCGCGTGTCAAACGGATGGCCGACGGAGGTAGGTGTGAGTTATGAGGTATGAGTCGAGAGAGAACATCTACTCACCGGCCTCGTCACGTTCGGCTTGGCAGGACGCATCGGCGGCGTCATCGTCGTCGGACGACTCGTCGTCAAACCAGTAGTAGATGATGTACCTGCCGTCAGGTTTATCGATCTTCTCTTTGCGCATAATCAGTGGGAGTTCTAACTCCTAACTTCTAACTTCCAGCTTTTAACTTCTATCCCGATTCCTTTCCGCCACGCGCCTGATGATCTCTGCGGCGAGTTCGCAGTGCTCCGGCGCGTATTTCTCGCAGAAAGTGGCCCAGCGGACGAAGTTCTCAAGGAACGCGTGGGCGTTCGGACAAGTGTCGGCGCCGTAGCTGAACTCCCGCGATGCCGGCGGAGTGGAGAACGGGTAAGCTTTAGCTTCCGCCTTTTCCCGCAGAAACGTGAGCGCTTCAGGCATCAGGTAATACCTGCCTGTTCCGGCGCCGGGGATCCCTTCCTCGGCAAGTTGTTCCCCAAACTCGTCCGCGGTGCAGCGAAACGCAGTTGGATCGATGCTGAAACCGATCATCCAGCACGAGTAAACGTTCACATAGTCCGGTATAGGTAGGGGGGTAAGGCCCGGAATTTGGCCGATCAGGTCGAGAAGCAGTCTCGCCATTTTGTCCCGGTGAGCGACGTTCGGGCGGATAATCTCCAACTGCGCGAGACTGATCGCGGCGGTGCATTGCGGCATCCGGTGAGCATAGCCGCGCGCTGTGTGAATCCGGCCAAATCCCGGCATTTGCCTGGCGCCGCGGCTGTGGCCGAGGAAGCGCGCCTGTCCGGCCAGATCATCGTCGTCGGTGATAATGCATCCGCCGACATCGGACCCCATTGTCTTTTCACTGTCGAAAGAGAAACCGGCCGCCTTGGACAGGGTTCCGGCAAGCTGTCCCTTGTACTCGCCGAACACGGCCTGGCACACATCTTCATAGACGATAAGGCCGCGCTCTTGGGCCAGCCTGTTGATGGGGTCCATATCGCAAATCAGGCCGGTTTTGTGCACCACGAGGATTGCGCGGGTCCGGTCCGTGATACGAGGTTCGATAGTCGCCGCGCTGACATTGACCGTGCCCGGCTCGGTATCGGCAAAGACCGGGATATAATTCTCGACCAGCAGGCCCATAAGCGTGCCGTAGTCCGTGACGGGACTTACGATGACCTCGTCACCCGGCTCGAATCCGAAAGCGGCGCCGAGAACGGCAAGCGCGGGCGTGCAGCCGGGAGTAGCGATGCAGTGTTTGACGCCGTACGCCTCGGCGAACGCGGATTCGAAGCGGCTCAGCATATCGACCGACAGGCCGCTGTCCACGATCTCCCGCAGATACTTCATCGCATTCGGGCCCATTATTCGAGGGAACGGATTCGGCAGTTCCCCCGTCAAGTGCGCCACCGCGGCCGCCCCGTATTTCGCCCTCTCCGTCGGAACTGGCCCATTCGTATTACTCATTCATCGTCCATTCGCCCGATCATTTCGTATCTCCATTTAAGCCACTCACTCATCCTTTCCGGCAGGGCGACGGAAAAGCCGCGTAACAGCTTGGGCGTCATATCGCAATCTCCACGGAAGAACCTGATCAGCAGCGCGGCGTGGACGCCAACACGCGCGGCCAAGGCATTCTGAGTCCATCCTCTGCTCGCCATCTCCAAGCGAATGTCGGCCCTAATCGCATCAAGCCAGGGCTTCTCTTTCTGAAGCTTGGCTTGGCGCTTCGCTGCCTGGGCCTTTCCATTACTCCTTGCTCGTTCCCGAGCCTCGGGTCCGGCCCAAGAAAGCCTTGCCCACTCTCTCCTCTGCTCGATATCGTACTTCTCGATCAGCGCCAAGGCTCCTTTCCTTGACCACTCCCTGCGAACTTCGGCGCTGCATTGCTCCATTCGTAACCTGGCGACTTTTCTCCCTGCCTCTCGTAATGCCGGATCTCCCTTTTTGAATGGCACTGCGCATCTGCCTCTCTACTTATCAATCATAGATCCCCCATAAGCGAAAACGCCGGGGTTACGTCCGTAAGGCCGCTTAGAGCGCGCCGCTCACTTCTCCTCCGCCTTTGCCGGGGAGTACAAGACGACCGGTTGCATGATGCCGCCCAGTCCGGGCACGGCGTAGCCTTCGTCGTTCACGGAGCAGACTACTGTGTTTTCTCCCGCCTTGACCGCCTCGGTGATGTCGAAATCGAACGCCCCGAACAGCAGTCCCCGCTCAGGGTCGAACCGTTTGCTGTTGATATAAACGGCGATCCTGTTACTGACCCCGCTGAACAGAATGTGAATCTTGCCGCCCATGTCCTCCTGCTTGAGAGTAAAGCTGTTTCTGTACCAAATGGTCCCGCGGAACCTGGTCAATTTCTGCTCGCCGATGGTCTTGCTGTAGGTCTTGAGCTTCATCCACTTCGCCAGGGGAATCTCCGGGCTGTAGAGCTTTCCTATCTCTCCGATTTCAGCGTAGTCGGGGAAGGCGTACCACTCATCAGAGAACTTGTGGAGAATCCTCCCGCCCTTGAGCTTCTCGCCCGAGAAGTCTATATGCTCCTTCCAGAGGATTCCCCACGACCCGTACGACGCCGCGGCAGCGGCAAACGGATTCCTCGCCTGCATCTGAACGTGCCGGTCGTAAAAGGCGTCCGCCGCCGTTTTCGCCTCCGGGAACTTGAACTGATGCATCAACTTGCGAAGCTGGAAAAACAGCCGGATGTCTTCAAATCCAAACCGCCACATCTCGATCCGCCGCTGCAGAACCTTGTCTCCTCGGGCTTTTCTCTCCGCCGACGAGAGCAGCGCGTCTCCCTTCTTCATGAAGCGCGGCGTGAAGATGATCGGCGCTATCCACTCTCCCCCGACCTCGTACTCGCAGGTTGAGTAAGCCCTGTCGAGCATTGTCATATAGGCCTGCATGTCCGACGCCGCCGGGCCGAAGAAGTCCCTGTAGAACTCGTTCACCACCTTGTCGGCGTCCAGCCCGGGGTCGATATTCATCCGGGCCAGCAGGTAGTAATAAGGCAGCAGGTTTTGCCAGACGTTGGAGGTCTCAATACACACACACCCGGTCTTGTTTCGCGCCAGGAACGGCATATCGAGGCGCGTCTGGCTCTCCCGCGTGTAAGGCAGGACAAGATCGTTGAGATTGAAGCCGTAGTCGTAGAACGCGATCTGGTCGCACATCCCACTCCAGCCCTCGACATATGTCTTGAGCGCCTGCATGTCCTCGCAGTCCGGCGCGCCTATTGGCCGGTATGACGAGTGAAAGATGGGCGCGATCATCGGCATAAGATGCGGGTGGGGCTTCTCCCTGAGCGGAGGCGCGATTGTGCTTATGTAGGCGAGGAAGCAGAAGTACTTGTCGGGATACTCCTTCACGACCTCCGTCGCCACCTTGTTGTAGAAGTTGACCAGCCGGTCCGTGATCTGGGGCAGATCGGGCATTGCGACTTCCTTGAGGTTCGGGTCCAGCGCTCTGCAGTTACCGCAGTCGCAGAACCAGTTGCCGTCGTCCTGCGAGATAGACCACCACGTCTGGCTGGGATTGGCCTTGATCAACTCCTTGAGGTTCTTGATGAACTCCTTCGTCATCTCCTCGTTAGTAGTGCAGAGCATGAAAGGCACTCGATTTCCGTGGATAGACGCGTACCACTCCGGATGGTCCTTGAAGTACCTCGATGCCGGCAGAATGTTCTCCCAGTTGTGGCCGCACGAGACGACCCTGCCGTACTGCCTGTTGTGAAGCAGCCAACGGCTCTGCCCCGATACGGCTGCGTCGTCCCCGCCGTGGAACCACAAATACCTGGACCAGACCGTCGGAACCTCCTCGTAATTACCCTCCTTGAAAGCAAGCTCATCCAGCTTCGGGATGATCTCCCCCAGCTCGCCGGGCATGTACCACCTGCAGCCGGCCATCTCGGCGAGCCGGACCATTGCGAAGTAGGAGGCGAGGGGGGTTTCGCCGGCGAGGAGTATTCTGTCCTTTTCGACCTGGACCACACTCCCGTCGATCCCGTACTTGCTCTTGGGCGGAATAGCTCCCAGGTCGGCTGCCAAGGAGCCAACGACTATGGCTTTCGTGGCGGGAATCTCGGACTTGTCAATCACCGTCGCGACTTGCGGTTTGGCGCCGGTCATCTTCTCGATGAGCGAAGCCAGTTCGTCCGCCGCTACCTTTTCGAAACCGTAAGTCCAGTACGCCCATCCGAGGTTATAGACGTCCGAAGGCTTGAGACCGGCCGGAGGCTCGTGGACGAAGATAATCCAATCGCATTTGCCGCCGGAGGCGACAATAGCTTCCTGAAACTCCGGGGACGCTGAGGCGATATGCGGCAGAGTCATCAGCAGCAGGACGGAAAGGATGGTGAGGGGGAGCAGCTTCGGATACCGTATCATCGTCTAACCTCGGTCGCGTAGGTTGAAAAGCGGGCGGATGGAGAGTGGCCGGCGAGGGGACCGGCCAAATCGCCGCGCGTAATACGAACAGGGCGGCGGGAAACGTGTCTCCCTGCCGCCGGCCGAATTCCGCCCGAGTTCGATGGTGGGCGATACTGGATTCGAACCAGTGACCTCCTCGGTGTGAACGAGGCGCTCTCCCACTGAGCCAATCGCCCGCGTGGTTACGCAACGAGGATATTGTATGGGATGTGAGGGGGGTTGTCAAGGCCGGGAGGCGGGCCGGGAGGCGGAGGGGCGGAGGACGAGTCGAAGGAGTCGGACTGGTCGGAAACGTCCGACCAGTCCGACAACTGAGAACTGACAACCGACAACCGACAACTGTCAACGAACGACTATGAACCGTAGGCGCCGTACCGGCGGGCGGTACGCACCATAGCGACGAAGTTCTCGGGTTTGACGGAGCTGTGGATGCTGTTGGAACTGCCAAGGATATATCCGCCGCCGGCTCCGGCGTCCTGTATCGCCCTGATCACGGCGGCCTCTACTTCTTCCGGGGAGCCATTTGAGAGAAGATGACCGCAGTCGATGTTTCCTACGATGCAGACCTTGTCGCCGACGAGTCGCTTTACCGTTCTTAGATCCATTCCGGCCAATGGTTCGATGGGGTTGATCGCGTCGACGCCCGACGCGACTATGGGGTCCAGGATGGAGTATATGTTACCGTCAGTGTGTTTGACGCAGAACGCGCCTTCGTCATGGATCGCGCGGACCATCTTTGTGAGGCGGTGGAGTATGAACTCGTCGAACAGCGCCGGGCTCATGAGCGGCGCTGTGTTGTGCGCAAAGTCGTCGCCAAGAACGACGACCTCGGCCCCGGCGCGTACTGCGCGTCGGGCGACGGCGATGTTGGCCTCGAGGACTTTGTCCATCACGAGTTCCGCCAATTCGGGTTCGGCGAGAAGCGATTCCAGAAGCATGTCCAAGCCCATCAGGTAGGCTGACCACATGAAAGCCGCCCGGTGGAAGAAGACGATAGCCCTCTTGCCCTTGTAACGATCTACCATATCGGGCAGCTTGCCCAGCCTATGGGGCGCGTCCGGATCGGGCGGACTGTACCGTTTGGCGTCTTCGAGTGTTCGTATTGGACCTCTCAGAGGATGGTTGACGAACTCGATGGCGTCGGTCTTGTAGGTAACTCCCCACTCGTCGACGTATGTTCCATCCTCGCTTTCCGAAACCTTAGAGAAGGATGCTCCACAACACACTCCGTCCAAGCCTATACGATCCATGAAGTCGGGCACGTCACGGGCGTCCGGATCGATCGCTCTTGCTATTCTTTCGTCGATTATGAACTCGACAATAGGAACGCGGTCCGGCTGTTGCCGGCGCAGGGCTGTCATTACTCTATCCACTGAGTTCATCTCGATTCGACTCCACTCACGGCACGGCGGTTCGAGCGGGGAGGGAACAAGTACGGGGAGCGCCTGGGACGGCGAGGTTGCTTTTGGTGGGGATGAGAGGAGTTGAACCTCCACGACCTTGCGGTCACTTGGCCCTCAACCAAGCGCGTCTGCCATTCCGCCGAACACCGGCGCGCTTGACCCTTCTGAGCACAGAATACCTTGCTTGATTCGTAACCATGCGCGGTAAGCTTCAGACGCCTTCCGCATGAACCAAGTGGGGAAGACGATACCCCAATAACCCTACTTGGTTCGTGTTACCCTGTGCTGGTATGTTACATTTTCGCGCTTTCCTGTGTCAAGTCATTCTTGACAGGCAGGCACGGTTTGGAGTATAAGGAGCTTGAGCCCGCGCAATACCGGGGCTGCTGTCAGCAGACCTGTAGTACAGCGGGCTTTTTGTGTCTTGACGCCCCGAACAGGGCAGGAGGAGGAAAGGGATGAACCGCTTCACACTTTGCCTACTTGCAGCCGCCGCCGTGTCAGTGAGGGCTATTATCGTCCTGAGCATAGGGTTGGCCCTGGTTGGCTTTCCGCCGTTCGGTGGCATTGCCCATGCCGCAGTGAGTCACTATACATCCGAACCCGGCTTCCGAGCCAATGCTTCCATAGCGTCCACTGAGACGTTCGACGAGTTTCCCCGGCCTTCTTACCCAATTCGTTTCTACACGTACGAAATCGAGCTTGATGGGGTCTCCTACCAGACCAACAAGAGGTTGCCTGACCCGGGACAAGCAGTTTGGCACATATGGGATTCGCCGTGGAGCACAGTGAGCGCCCCCGGCTCTTTGATGACCAACGCTATCGGGACGCACACAATAAGCTTCGGTACCGGGAAGCGTGTCGGCGCCATAGGATTCTGGTTCCAGTCGTGGAACGGCGACTGGGATGTGCTTCTCAATGAAGCGAATGGCGCAGCTACATTGGTAAGCATATCACACCCGCTCTTCATCCAATATGGCCCTGAGTACCACGGGTTTACGTCGGATATTGGGATTAGCAGCTTGTCAGTCAGTGCCGTAGACCGCGGCCACGGCGTTGCCAATTGGTCGTATGACGAAGTCTCAAGAAGTCTGGTGGTTGTCCCCGAACCCTCCGGTCTTATTGTGCTCCTCTGTAGCGTCAGTGGCTTGGGAGGCGTTCTGCTGAAGCGCAGGAAGTGATTCAGATGGGCTTGTCACTATATGGCGCTCGGCAGGTGGTCCGAGCGCGTCGCAAATCCCATGACGGAGCCTGCGGCATGGCGGGGCTATGTACGAGGGACTCTAACCTTACTTTTCGTTGCCACAAACGGCGTGAGACCCCGGCTGCATACAGTGCGCCGGATCCCTGTGACTCTAAGGATGGTGAACAGAATGAGTGAAGAGACTCCCGAACAGCCCAAAGAGAAGAGCGAGAAAACGGACGAGTTGAAACCTATGGCGGAGTTGACGCCCGAAGAACGCCGCCGGATTCACAGGGAAGAGAAGGCCCGCATAGCAGAGGAAGAGAGGCGCAAGGCGAACGAGGAAAGACTGAGCCGCGCCCTGTATAACGAGCAACGCCAGGCAGAGCTCGACGAACAAAGGCGCAAGCGGGACGCGCAGAGGGAAGCTGCCTATTGGGCCTCGGTTAAGCTGGGCAAGTGCCCGCAATGCGGGTCAACACGCATCAAGGAGTTCGAGGTAGAATCGGGTGGCGACGATTCTATGAAGTGGGCTGCGGGTTGCCTTGGCTGTTGTCTCTTTGCGCCACTGCTTCTCCTTATTCCCTTTGTTGGCCGGAAGCCAGTCACCGAAACTCACAGGCAATGCCACGACTGCGGATACCGCTGGCGGGTTTGAACGGAGGTCTTGACATGCAGTTGACACCGGAGGAAAGGCGCAGGATTTACGAAGAAGAAGAAGCCCGAATTCGAGCCGAGAGGCAGGCGCGAGCGCGGGCTGTCAGAAACTGGTTCACTGTGCCGGTGAATCTCGCGCTGGTAATCGCTGCCGTTGTGCTTATAGCACTTATAGTGCTCTTGTCCAAGCTATTCGTGCCCACTCCCCAGGGTGCTATTCGTCCCGCCCATAGTAGTGCGAGCCCGCCTGCATCAGCTACCAGTAGTCGCGTGCCAGTCAGCCCTGCAAAGGCCGGCGAGGTGCGCACCAATCCACGAGATGGCGCGAAGATGGTCTGGGTTCCAGCGGGAGAGTTTCTGAGGGGCAGCACGGATTCAGAGGTTGCGGCAATGCTGAGGGGTAATCCGAAGTACGTCCAGGCAAGTTGGTGCGACTCCGAAAAGCCACAGCGCAGAATATACCTCGATGGGTACTGGATCTACAAGTACGAGGTAACGGTCACGCAATACCGACGGTTCTGCAAGGCAACAGGCAGAGCCATGCCCGACCCGCCCTATATCGGGTGGAAGAACGACCGACCCGTAGATGGGGTGACTTGGCAGGACGCAGCGGACTATGCGAAATGGGCTGACGCATCTCTACCAACGGAAGCGCAATGGGAAAAGGCCGCGCGGGGTACCGACGGGCGCATTTTCCCATGGGGAAACAAATGGAACCCTTCGCGCTGCGCTAACTCGGTGAAGCGCGAACTGGACGGCCCAATGCCTGTGGGCAGTTACCCCAAGGGAGCGAGTCCCTATGGGTGCTGTGACATGGCAGGAAACGCGGTTGAATGGTGCGCCGACTGGTACGACGACGATGAAACCTACTATGCGACGGCCCCGTCTTCGAATCCCACTGGTCCTGCGGAAGGGCGGTCGCGTGTGCTGCGCGGAGGTTCATGGGACTTTGGTAGCGCCGCCCTGGTTACCTTCAGGTGTGCCGCTCGGGGTGGTGGTGATCCGGAGAAGGGCGTCCCTCTCTATGGTTCTCAAGGCTTCCGCTGCGTAAGAATGCCCTGACACTGCCGGGAGGGGCATCTGTCGCCCGGAGACAGGAAGGGCCAGGAACGGCGATCACGCTTTTCTGAGCCAGCCCAGCAAGCTTGATCTACGGCTTCTTGCCAACCAGTATCTTGCCATTCACTTCCATATACAAACAGCCGTCCACATCCATAGTGTGCCTCGTCACCACCCTGCGATTATGTATGTCGTGAGATTCGATGGTGACATCGAAAGCAGGCTTTTCGGACGTATCGACATACTGCGCGATCCCAGTATTATGCTGCCCGGATGGTTCGAGAGCCCGCAGGACCCACTTTCTTGTTTTCTCTCCATGCAGCCCTATTCCGACATTTGAATCAACAGTCATTGAGACATCCAGCGCGGGACCATTGCCACAATTCCGGATGTGCAGATAGGGCAACACCGGGTGAAACTCTGCATCGCGAAGCGCTAACTCTTGAGTTGGGATTTCCCATATACCCACTACGACAGGCAGGGCAGTGGCTAGCCGCTGGCGTTCAAGTTCTTTGACGCTGCTGCGCATCAGCCAAACATAGACTGCCGTCACGACCACCAGCACTGCCGTCACTAGGACGGCGGAAGCTCCCGCATTAGTGTTGAGCCAGTCAAGGTTCACGACGTTCCCTTTTTTCCTCTTGTAGGCAAAGGCAAGAGCAAGATGTTGTGTCTAGCAGGAAGGCCCCCCACCGGTCACGCTTCGCTCTCTGGGCACCATGGCTCCCGTAGACAGGGCCGCCCTGCGGCAAAAAAGCCGCTCTACCGCAAGCAAAGCGGCTTCGACAATTGGTGGGGATGAGAGGAGTTGAACCTCCACGACCTTGCGGTCACTTGGCCCTCAACCAAGCGCGTCTGCCATTCCGCCACATCCCCACGCCCAGAGCACAAATTATTCTACCATCGGCGCCCGGGAGTGTCAACGGAAAGCTCAGAGTAAAGCTCAGAGTTTCCTGGGAGGAGGGGGAACCCCAGCGGGCTTTCCCGAACGGCAGGGGCGACCGCAAGGGGTCGCCCCCGCCATGAAGGCTAGAATGTCTGCAAGTCGCTCAGGCGGCGCACGAGAAGGAGGCGATTGAGATGGCCCCTGGACTTATAGCAGGAAGTTATTCCCGTGACCGAGAGGAAGGTCCCAGGCGCAGGCGCCGAGATGTTTTCGGGCAACCGGACCTTGATCCCCGCCGGGCCGTCCCTCTTAGTGTCATAGTACTCGTCCAGTCCGGAGCCATCGTCCAGGTAGAAACTATTCCCGGCGGCCGAAGTCACCCGACCGTAAGTCGTTACTAGAAGGCCGATCGTGTTGAGCCCCGGAACGTCCAACTCGACCGTAGACCTGACTCTTTTCTTTGTCTGTCTGTCGACAAACCACTGATAGGCCTTGGTAGCCGGCTGGCCTTTGCCGGTTCCGGGTTCGCCGTATTCGGAGCCGCCGATTCCGGCGGTTGACAGAGAGTGCGGCTTAGGCGTTTCGGCCCCCCTCTTGAAAACGGAATCAGCCTCTATCCATCGTTCTTCCTTTGAACCGATGATTGTGCCGGCAAGATCGACGATATCGCCCTCCGCTATCGGTCTTGCGGTGACCACCCGGATCCCCATCCCGTTCTTGTCCTGAATGTAGGCGTAATCCGGGAATACGGCGGTAACAGTCTTACCGTAGAGGGCCACAGGATCGTCGTCCGCCAGCTTCTTGATATGGGCAACCCTTTGCCGCTTGGGAGCAACGATTATGCCGTCGCTCGATCCGCTGTAGGCGGTGGCGCCGGCGATCGCTCTGACGGTCACGTAGTATGTGCTTCCTTCAGCAAGATGAAGCCCTGTTTTGATGACTTCAAGCGAAGGGCCGATATCGGCGAAAGGAACGATGTTGTCGAGACCGGCGGCGGTCCCTATGCCGTACTCGTATGAGATCGCTGTTCCACCGTCCGGGGCCACGGGGCTCCACTTAGCGTGAATAGCGTCATCGGTTGTGTAATCGCCATCGTCGATAACCGTTGGGTCGACAGGAGTGGAGCCGTTCCAGTAGTAGTACGGGCCGAGGTTGGCCGCCGCGTCAGGCGCTCCATCTGAGTTGAAGCCTCTGATGTGGAGATAATAACTGCCGTACTGAGAAGCGGTCGTTGTGAGCGTCGCGCTGTTCGACGGAACGTAGGCCCCGGTGGCATTCCATGCGATCCACTGCCAAGCCCATCCACCGGTGGCGTCGCTCCTCCAATGTCCGAAGAACGGGCCTGACCGAGCGCTGGGTCCTGATGGCCCCTGGACCATACTCGACACAAAGCTCCCGTCTCGGTACAGGCTGTATACAGCCGTGTTGTTATTGCCCGGGCCGGCATTCTTCAACGTCAGGGTGTAAGTGTGGTAGGTGTAACCGTTGTCAGCAGGCTGCCACTGGTCTCCGCCCAATTGGAGAGAGTCCGGCCTGATAGAGATGCCGATATCGGGGCAATCAAGCAGGTTGATTCCGAAGTTCGTGCTGGTGTTATACCAACCCGACGGTTCGTCCACGCATCTGATTCTTCCGACGACGGTCATACCAGTATCCCTGTTAGTGGGCAGGTTCGGCCAAATGGCAAACTTGCCCTTGGTCCCGAAGACGCGGCCCTGGTCATTAAGGATCCAGGTTGGTATCCCGTTCTCCAGCGTAGTCTCTTCAGACATGCATCGCTGCTGGGTTGAGCCTTCGTACATGAGCCAAGGGGCCTGGTTTACTGGCGAAGAGGTGGCTCGCCACACGTCCCAACCGGCGCCGGACGGAGGGTTGCCTGTCGTTGCCGGCCAAGTCGGTTCGTTTCCGGTCCAGACATGGTTTGGGGATTGGTCCCAGGCATATTGATAGTAGGCCACTTTCCCGGCGCCGAACCCGCCGACAGCCGTGAAATTGATGGAATCCGAAGTCTGCCAAGTCCCGGGAAGAGGGTCGGAGGTGATGGTCGTGGGGGAGACCGGCGCGGCGAGAGCAGTAATGTACGCGTTCCTGCTTGCGGGCGAGCTGTGATTCGACGCGTTGAACGCAGTCACCGTGTACGCGTATTGCGTATTTGGCGAAAGCCCTGAGTCTGTGAAGCTGGGGGTGTTCGACCACCCGACGAAGACGCCGTCCCTGCACACCTGATACGTCGTTGCGCCAGCCACCGGGGTCCACACAAGCCCGGCGCTGGTCGGCGAGAGGGCCGAAGTCCTGAGACCCGCGGGTTGAGCAAGCGTTCCGGCAGGCGGCGAATAGGATAGCCTTACGTCGCTGATGAAAACCGTTCCGGAGCCGCCGGGAACGCGAAGGGCAAAATCCAACCACCCGCTCAACCTGTGTCCGAAGTTCACACTGTCGAGCTTCCATGTCGCGGTGCGCCAGGTCGTGCCTCCGCTCAGGTAGACCGGCGGAAGCGGTTCGTCGTTTCTCCAGATACTGTCGTACCAGGGCGCGATGGAGCCGGACGAACCGTAGTAGTCCACCTGAAGATAGACTGTTCGCGGCGATCTGTCGAAAGCAAAGCCTTCATCTGTCTGGAAATAGAAGTTGGAGTCGCCTGTTGTGGCGGGTGTGCGGCAGGATCTTCCTCCCATGGTGGCCGGGGTAGTGTCCCCGTCTCCGCCCTGGGCGTAATTGATCCCGTCGGTCTCCACGTCAGTCCCGAGCGTGGCGTAGGCAACGTCCGAGCCTCGAACGGTGAAGACCTGGGAGTTTGCGCCGCCGGCCAGATTGGCGGCGCCAAACCTCAGCTTGTTCTTTGCGACCCGAACCTGCCCGAAAGGCACGGAGTTGGCTGTTATGTGGTAAGGGTTAGTCGACGATCCCTCCGCCGTGACCGTGATGTTGGAGTAGGGGGTCCATGATGATCCGCCGTCCGTAGAGTACTCGACGTAGAACGAGGACGGGTTCAGTCCCGTTGACGCGTCCACGATCGTCGCGGTACACGTCGGGCTCGTCTCGTTGCTGTAAATGGGCGTGAAGTCGCCGAATAGTGTTGTCGGTACGCCAATCCCCAATTTGGCCGCGGCGTTCATCATTCGCCCGTGGAACAGGTCGTAGGCCGTGACGCCGGACTGGTAGTTGGTGTCGGCTTTGAGGCTGGGGGCCACGCAGTTCAGGTCGAACGTGGATGACTTGATGTCGTTGATAGCGACCCAATAGGAGAACGGGTAGACGGTTGGCAGGCCGTAGCAGGCGTTCGTGATGTCGAAGGTCCTCTTCAGCGAAGACGCTATCTTCGCCCCCGAGGGGCCGAACCAGTGGTTAGACCAATAGCTGTAGATATCATCGGAAGAGATGTCCGGGGAATCAGCCAGAATATCCAGCGCGGCCATATTGATCCTGTTGGGAGTTTGGACAGCGTTTCCGTTGTCTCTGTCTATCCTTGCCGCCATGCCATCAACCCCGCGCGGCAAGCCAAACTCGGACCACAGGTGTCGCGTGAAGTCTATGCCGGCCCACGGAGTGTAGGTAAGTCCCCAATACTCGCCCGTAAAGTCGAATTCCATCAACTCCGGATGCCCCGGAGCCGTGCCGACCATATCGTAATCTTCCTGGATCACGTTCCAGTCGGCGGCGCCGGTGGCCTTATTCATGAGCCAGATGGCGGGATCGTTGCGCATGAGGCCGTCGCGGATCCACTTGTCAGATCCCCAAGTGCGTATGTAGAGGGATTTGTTGTGCCTGTGGCAGACGTTCCACAGGGTCTCAATCGCCTTGGCGTACGTGTCTATGGGCGTCTTGCCGGTGTGAATGGTTTCGAAACGGTTGTCGAAGTCCACATCGGACTCGCTGAACGTGAAAACGAGTCCATCGGCGTTCGGGCACACTGTGAACAGTGTTTCGTACTCTGAGTCCATCCACGTCCAGAAGCCGGGATCGTCCAGGTTGACCTTTCCGCCGACTCTGTACTGCGGCGGCAAGTCGCGGTACATTATCTCGTGAGACCACAATACTACTTCGCTTACGCCGTTAGCGTGAGCCGTATCAATGAGTTGGTTGATCTTGCTGCGCTTTGCCACATCATTGATCGGCTGCCAAGCGTACATCATTATGTCGTGGGATATCTGCAAATGGTTCACGTGGTACTCACGGGCGTGAGTGAGCAATTCCAGGTGGTAAGGCAGGTCGTCGCGAAGGAAGATCCAACCCTTCTTCATCTCGGAGCCGGTGAAGTTCGCCGTGAAGGCTCGTCCGGCGCTCCATGGACCCCAGCCCGCGTCGTTATGCACGCGGACGAAGACGTGGTAGGCTCCGTTGGTCAGGATACCGGAGTCGCACCAGTCATCGGCGCTGGATACCTCGCCGGAGGTCCAGGCGTCCGTGTCGGCAGGAGTGTTCGTTGTGTTGACATGGACCTCGTATTTGTCGTGCGCATCTCCGATCCACCGAACCACGGGCTTCTGCAGCGCCACGTTCGACCCGTCCATCGGGGTTACCACGACGGGCGCCCCCGGCAGGACTGACGAAACGTCCACTGTGAAGTTAACGCCCGTGCTCCATTCCCCCCAGCCGGCCAGATTGCGCAACCTGGCAAAAGCGTAATAAGAGCCGTTCGCAAGGCTTCCGGAAAGGCAGTCATTGGCTTTGTTCATTACCGAGCCGGAGTCCCATCCGTCCGCGTCGTTCGGCAGATTGGTGGTATTTATGTGGACTTGGTAGCCGTCGCGCGTGCCTCCCGTCCACCCAATCACGACGTTTCTTGTGTTCAGAGTTGACCCGGGAACAGGCGCAGTCATAGTGGGCGCGACGGGCGGACTGGTAGGCGCATCAACCGTGAACCTGTAACCTTCGGCGCTCCAGGGTCCCCATCCCGCAGGGGCGCGCAGGCGGATGAATATGTAATATGACCCGTTCGCCAGGTTGGCCGGAGTGCAGGAATTCGCTGTGCTCACCACTACGCCGGAGTCCCAGGCGATGGCGCCGGTGGGGTTGTTTGTCGTGGTGACGTGGACCTCATAGCTGTCGTAATAGGTGTTCGTCCATTGTATGGTTGGGTTGAGGATGATGACCGTGGAACCGTTGGCCGGCGCCGTGACCGTCGGAGCCGGTGGCGGAAGCATGGGGTCCCACTGGCTTGGGCTGAAGGCTCCGTCAGTCCTGCACGCGATCCAGTCGAAATACCACGTTCCCGTCCCGGAGCCAATATTCGTCGTATACGGTCCCCCGTGCCCGGCGAAGAATGCGTTGCTGGCTGTCCAGTTCGCTAGAAGACCTGGTGTATAGGTCATCACCGACTGGCCGTCTCGATAGACAGTCCAGACACACTGGTCGTCGCCCACCCCGGGAGGATTCTGTGCGGTCAGATAATAGCGGTGGTAGCCCGTGGTGTCGGCCGTAAATGAGTACGAACTCTTTACCACGCCTTCTCTGTCCATAAGAAGGCAGCCATCCGTTCTGACGCAGAGAAACAGCACAGCGGAATTCGTCTTATTAATACCAAGCGTAAAGGAACTGTCTGATGAGTTTTCCTCACACCTTATGTTGGCAGCTATCGTCACGCCCCTGCCTAAATTCATGCCGCTCAGGTTGGCGTTTTTCCAGATTCCGCAGTAGGATGTGTTCGCGTCCACCACCTTCCACACGTTGGATCCCCCGTCCGTAACTACGCTGTTTGTGATGCCATTACAGCTTCCTCCACATTGTTCCGTATGGACGCTGTTTGACGGGCCGTTTGGAGACACGTTCCACGCCGACGGAGCCAGGTGGGGGACCTGGTCGCAGGTGTACACGAATCCGATGTCAGCAAGCGCGGGGACTATCGCCAGGAACAGCCAGACGACAAGAACCAGGGAGAAACATGGACTGAATCGGCGCATGACTTCCTCTTCTCCTTATATCCGATGGCTTTGCGCGGGGAAAATGCGCGTGCCTGTTGCCGTGAGGGAACGGCTGTGAATGGTGCAACTATTATAGTTAGACTACTTCTTTCACCGTTTGGTTGTCAAGACTTGGGAAGTTTTTGGGAAGTTTTTTGTTCACAGTTGTCGGTTGACGGTTAGGATGAGTGGGGCGGTCAAGGCAGTTGGGCGTAAATGAGTGTGACGTTGTCGGAGTTTGGCGTCTTGGCTGCCTGGTCGGCGAGATCGCGGCAAAGGTCGCCGGCGCCGGGGGTGGAGCGGAGCAGGCGCTCGATCTCTTCAATTGGCAGGCTGTCGGTGAGGCCGTCAGTGCAGAGGAGAATTCCGTCGCCGGGTCGCAGCGGCTCGACGATTTTGGACGGGTTTATCATTGGCTGCCAGCCGATTGCCTGATTCACAAGCGTCACGCCCGGCCGCCGGCCTGGCCGGGCATTGTGGACAGCCTTGTCGGGGGGTCGAGGCTTTCTCAAGTCGCGGTACCATTCGTCATCCGTGAGCTGGCGCAGAGCGTATTCTCTCCACAGATATCCACGGCCATCACCTACGTGACAGACGTGAACGTGAGAGCGCGTGATGGCCGCGGCTGTGCAGGCTGTTCCCATTCCCTTCAACTCAGGGAGAGCGAGTCCCATACGTAGAACGCGCGAGTTGGCCTTGTGGAAACAGAATGCGAGCCAGTCAGCAATGGGAGGGTCGCGCCGCTTGTGCGCAGCAGCGAACCTGCGAAACGTTTCGGCGAAGGTGGTCAGCGCAGTGGAACTGGCAACATGCCCATTGCCCATTCCGCCGATGCCGTCGGCGACAGCCAGGACGGCCAGGACTCCATCAGGCAGATCGGGCCCCTGAATGATGAGATAGCTGTCCTCATTTGCGGTACGAGAGCCGATTCGTGTTTCCGCGCAGATTTGGATGTTCATCTGAAAAGGCTTTGACGAGGAAGACTGGAAAGAGTAGGAAAAGGGGAAAAGAAAGCAATAAGCGCCATTGTTTGCTTTCCTTCCTTTCCTTATTTCCTCGTGAGAATCCGATATTGTCGGCAGATTTGACCCCACCCCAGCCCTCCCCTGAAAGGGGAGGGGGTCAGCGCGCGGCCCGATACAGCAGATGCGCCGCGAGCGCGAGCGTGAGTATGATTGACATTATAATAACCGACCACTTTTCCTGTTTGCTGAACTTGACGTGACGGTAGTTCGCGGCTATGACGCCAATGCCCATCGGGACAAGCGCCGGTATGCCTGGGAAGTACGGTGTGGAGTTGACCGCGATCATCGTCAAGCAGAGTAGGGGAAGGACGATTCGGAAGGTGAGGCCGGGCTCCATCTTGAGCCGGTAAATCGCTCCGAAGAAGACCGCGAGGAAGACGAAATCCGCGGGACCTATTACTGAAGCCAGGTCGCCGTGACCGCCCGGGATGGGTATGGGCGCGCTGACTTCTTCCACGAGCTTCGGCGCCTTTTCAATCATATGCCTCGTTGGTCCCCACGTCACGGTCCATATATCGAGACACGCGGCAAATCCCGCTATGGGCAGCACAATGTTCTTATCTCTGAGCACAAACGACACGAGATATCCGAGGAAACTGGCGGCAACTATCCGCGACAGGTCTATCGGCAGACCGAGCAGGAGGACTCCATCGGTGGCGTGTTTTGCCGCCAGGAGGCCGGCAAACGCTCCGAGTGACGCAATGAAGATAACGCCGCCGGCCGCGAAGCTCACTTGCATGGCGCAGATGTACCTGATGACGAGCATCTGCGCGGCCATGAAGATGACCGTGAAGACGATGAGGTCAATCTGGCGACCGAACACGCTTAGCCGCGGCACCACGACGGAGAGAAGCAGATAGGCGGCCAGAGCCACGCTCAATCGGATCAGAATTGTTCTGCGCAATGACGCAACCTCGCCCGGAACTTTGACAACGGATTATAGCATAGATTACAATGGGTGGACAGCAAGGGAGTGGTTATTGGAGGCGAACGGATGGATCAACTGAGAATCGTGGTCGCGGATGACGAAGCCATCATACGGCTGGACTTGAAGAAGATGATCGAGGAAATGGGGCATGCCGTCGTGGGCGAAGCCGCTGACGGCCAGAAGGCCCTGGACCTCGTTCGATCGCTTCGCCCGGACGTAGTGGTAATGGACATCAAGATGCCCATTATGGATGGCCTCGACGCGGCCAAGATCATCTCAGCGGAGAAGATATCGCCGGTGATCCTCCTGACCGCGTACAGCCAGAAAGACCTGATAGATCGCGCCAAGGAAGCGGGCGTTTTCGCCTATCTCGTTAAGCCATTCAAGGAGGCGGACCTGACGCCTGCGATTGAGGTCGCAATTGCGAGATATCTCGAATACCAGGAGATGGAAACTCAGGCCGGGGATTTGTCCGAGAAGCTTGAGACCAGGAAGGTAGTCGACCGCGCCAAAGGCATTCTGATGGACCAGTACGGCTTGAAAGAGGCTGAGGCCTTCCGCAGAATCCAGGCGCAGAGCATGAATACCAGGAAATCCATGCGGGAGATTGCCGAGGCCATTGTGATCGCGCACGAAGTATGAGAAGAAACGTGATATCCAAGTCCGGCTCCGATTCCGGGGCGGATGATGAGCTGCAGCAGCTTCGCAAGGCGCTGGATGACGCCAGGGCGCGGAACTCTCGCCTGGAGAGCGCTCTTCATGACAAGGATGTGGAAACCGAAGCAATCCGGCTGCTGGGACAGGCAATAGCATCAACCCTCGACCTCGAAGAAATGCTCAAGATGGCGGCCGACATCGTCGTGAAGGTGACCGGCACCGACCTCTGCCTGATCTACATCCTCAACGAGTCCAAGAGAGAGCTCGTCCTTCGCGCCGCCAGCCGGCCGGCGAGAGGCGTTATCGGCAAGATTCGCCTGAAAGTGGGCGAGGGGATAACCGGGTGGGTCGCCAAGGAACGTAAGTACGTGGCTCTAAACCGCAACGCTTTCCTCGACGCCAGGTTCAAGCCGGTTCCGGGATTCCAGCAGGACAACTACCAGTCGATGCTTTCCGTGCCGCTCCCAGGCAAAACGGAGTTGGTAGGTGTGATCAACGTTCGCACGAACCCACCACACGAATACCGAGAGGGCCAGATACGCCTGCTGAACAGCATTGCGAGCATGGTCGGCGGGGCAGTTGAGAGTTCGGTCCAGTACAAACGGCTTCAGGCGCAGGCTTCGCGTTTCAGCACTTTATCCGAGATCAGCAAGACCATCACCTCCGACTTGTACCTCGACGAAGTTCTGCAGCTTATAGTCGGGATGACGGCGGACAGCATGAGCTTCAAGATCTGCTCTGTTATGCTGCTGGACGAAGATCGCGGCGAGTTGGTTATCAAGGCGACCCAGAGCCAGAGCAAGGCTTATGTGAAGAAGCCGAACCTCAAGCTCGGCGAGAGCCTCGCGGGCCGCGCGGTATTGGAAGGCAAGCCTCTGACAGTGCTCGACGTTCGCAAAACCCCGGGATACAGGTTCCCCGATATCGCGAAACAGGAAGGACTCTGCTCGCTCGTCTGCATGCCGCTGTCGGTCAAGAACAAGACGATCGGCGTTTTGAACTGTTACACGGCCAGGCCTCACGTCTTTACGGACGAGGATTTGCAGCTCCTCAGCGCGCTGGCAAGCCACGCGGCAATAGCGATTGAGAACGCCAAGCTGATGGTCAGATCGGCGATCATTCAAGAGATGCACCACCGGGTCAAGAACAGCCTGCAGACGATTGCCAGCCTTCTACGACTGCAAATCCGTTACGGCAAGTTCGAGTCCGTAGAGCAGGTGTTGAATGAGAGCATCACTCGAATACTCAGCATCGCGGCGGTCCACGAGATGCTGTCGCAGGAAAATATGGACAACGTCAGCATAAAGAAGATCGCGGAGAATATCATCGCCGCTACGAGCCAGGGGCTCGTGCCGCCGGACAAGCACATCACGATGTCGGTGCGCGGGGTGGACGTTTTTCTGCCGTCGGGCAAAGCTACGTCGGTCGCGCTGATCCTGAACGAGCTGATCCAAAATGCGGTGGAGCACGGGTTCAAGTCGATCAGCGGCGGGAAGATCACGGTCGAGCTGGGTGAGGAGCAGGACGAGCTGAAAATGGTTATCTCGAACGACGGCGAGCCGCTCGAACCGGACTTCGATTTTCGAAAAGCTCGTGGGATGGGCCTGCAGATAGTTGAGAACCTCGTCCACGATAATCTGAACGGGTCGTTCACGTTGGAGGACAACGGGGGGACGAAGGCGACGGTAGTGTTTCCGAAGTAGCTCGTCGGTTGGGTTGGTTCAGGGAAGAACGCAGATAGAGTGGGACGCGACCGGCAATCGGGAGAGCGGAATGGCATTGATACCGAAGGAACGTGTGCGGCTGGCTATTGCCCATCAGGAACCGGACCGACCGCCGATTACGATATATGTGACACCGGAGATCGACGCGGCGCTTCGCGGGCATTTTGGCGAAACGGACTACCGTGTTGCGTTTGAAGTGGATTTCCGATCCGTGGAGCCGGTGGGGCGGCCGAGGTACAGGGCGCCGGAGGCCGAAGACAATTGCGACGCGCGGGATATGTGGGGAATCGGCTATTCGCTCGTGGCCAACGACGCAGGTGGGCAGTATCTGGAGGCGACCGACTTGACGCTGGGTCGATTGTCAACGCTCGACGAGGTAGAGCGTTACCCCTGGCCAAATGCCGACGACTACGACTATTCGGTTCTCCCCGAGCTGGTCAACAATGTTAAAGATTACGCGGTTTGCTTAGGCAGCGCGAGTATTCCGGACATCATAAACGGGGTCGGGCGAGGCCGCGGCATGGCGGAGGTGTTGGTAGACATCATCACCGTGGATGAGGTCGGGATCGCCATAATCGACAGGCGCGTCGATTTCTACTACGAGTGGTGCAGGGGATCGCTGGAAGCGGCGCAGGGTGGAATAGACATTCTATGCCTCGGTGAGGATTTGGGTTCACAGAAGGGGCCGACGATGAGCCCGGAGACCTTCGACAGTTTCTTCCGCCCGCGCATCGAGAAGTTCATCAAGCTTGCGCACAACTATGGCGCAAAGGCGATGATGCACTCCTGCGGTTCCACGCGGCTGCTGCAGCCCAGGCTGATCGACATGGGCCTGGACGTGCTCGACGCGGTCCAACCCGAGCCGGTCGGCATGGACCCCGAAGAGCTGAAACGCGAACACGGCGACCGCCTGACCTACTGCGGCATGATCAGCACCCAGCAGACCCTGCCCCACGGCACAGTAGAACAATGCCGCGCCGAAGCCCGCCACCGCATAGACGTAATCGGTAAAGGCGGAGGCTACATCTTCGCCCCCGCGCACTGCATCCAGCCCGACACGCCGATCGAGAACGTGCTTGCGATATACGAAGAGGTGACGGGGAAGAGGTTTACGTAATAAACCTTACGCCCCCAGTCCCCCCGCTCCAGCCCTGGTCCCGCGCTCCTTGCGTATTTTGTCCATATACCCGCTCGTGCTGAACGCCTCCAGCGGGTTCGGGTCCAGACCCATCTCTTCCCGAACGACCTTAAGCAGCGGCTCGACATCCGTGTTGTATGCCTGCTGCATCACAAGTTCCGCGCCGAGCACGTCGTGCGCCGACTGCGCCGCCGCAAGCTTCCTGCGGTCCACAAGCATGGCCTTGGCGTAGGCGGACTGGATCGCCATAACCGTTTGTATCATCCCCTCGATCTTGCTCTT
The DNA here is from genome assembly GCA_030649165.1 of Armatimonadota bacterium. GTDB lineage: Bacteria > Armatimonadota > UBA5829 > UBA5829 > JAUSEB01 > JAUSGG01. The sequence continues at coordinate 74,885 of JAUSGG010000015.1, read as the reverse complement.
GGTTATGAACGACTGGTCGATCATGTAAGCGACCGGCGGGTTGCTATTTGGCGTATCCTCGGCTTTCACCAGTTCGTTGTAGATGAGGAACAGCTCGTACGGGTTCACGGAACCGACGGTCAGATCATCATCCGCGTATTTATGATTGTTGAAGTGGAAGCCGCCAAGCCGGGCTTCGTCGAGTAGGAACGCCACGATGTGCTCGACGTTCTGGCCGTTGAAGTGATGCCCCAGATCGACGAGCACGTGCGCGTTTGGACCGCACTTGTTCGCGAACGAGTAAGCCATTCCCCAGTCCGCCAAATCGGTATGATAGAACGCGGGCTCGAAGGGTTTGTACTCGATGAGCATTCGCATACCGGGAGGCATTGCGTTGTAGACGGTCCGGAGCGACTCCTCGGCGTAATTCTTGCGCGCGCGGAAATCCGCCTGGCCGGGGTAGTCGGTTCCGTCGGCGAACCAGAGCGACAGGACTTCCGAACCGAGCGCTTTCCCGATCTCTATGCTGTAGAGCATGTGATCGACCGCCATCTTGCGGACTTTGGGATCGGTGTTGGTTATGCTGCCGAAGGCGTACTCGCGATCCTGAAAGACGTTCGGGTTTATCGCGCCGATAGCCACGCCCAGCGACTCGGCGTATGCTCTGATCTCGCCGAAGTTGTCGCCCTTGAAGTCCCAAAGCACGTGGACCGCCACGCTCGGAGCCACTCCAGTGAACTTGTGGACCCGCGCCGCGTCGGCGAGTTTCTCCTCGATCGTCACCGCCGAGCCGGGCTGCCGGTAGGGGCCGAACCGCGTGCCGGAGTCGGAATAGCCCCAGGAAGGTGTTTCGATTTGCTGGGCTTTCAGACGAGCTTTGACCTTATTGACGTCAACGCCTCGGGTCTGGATGTCTTGAACGAGTAGTGCGTATTTTGGTTTGTAGTTGTCTGCCATCTTGTCGCCCCCCGCAGGTTATGGTCTTATCGGGAGTTTTCGACAGGTGAGGCAGGCGTTCCTGCAAGGGCACGACAACACCTCCAGCAGCCTCCTGTTCATCGCTCATTCCCCCTCTTGCGCGTCCGGCGCCTCCAGAATGACGCGGACCCGCGCGTCACCACCCAGCAGCGAGTAGAGAAGTTTGTAACGCCTGCGGAAACCCCGAACGGGGTCGCCTTCGCACAAGCGTCCGGTCGCGCCTCTGCGTCCGCCGAGGTCGAAGATCATCTCCACCCCCGGTCCGTATTCCATGAGATCGAACGTTGCTTCTTTCTCGGGAACAGCCTCCAGCCAAACTCTGAGAACGCCGTTGGCCTCGTCCTTGCGGAAACGAACCGTGTCTATGCAGTCCTCAGTGGAAACGCCCATCTCGAAAACCTTGTCCACCAAGCGGTCGTGCCACCGAAACTTCTCATATTCCTCGTTGTGGGTGTCCGGGTCCATGTCTGAATCCGGCGTGGGTAGGTCATCCTCTCCCACGTTTCCGCGCCGAACGACCGGCTCCTCTACATAAACCGGCGCTTTCACACGAACAGCCAGGCCGAGAGCGTCGCTCGGCCGCATATCCACGGTCGTCTCGGTGTTGTCCTGCGCCAGTCGCACAGCGGCGCGACATTTTCTGTCCCCGGACAGACGAATCTCTACCTGCTTCAGTTCAATGCCAAGTGCGTTCAACAACTCAAGAGCGCTGTTGAGCGCGCGTCCTTTTGCCTTTTCGGCGGTTCTCCGCGGCAGCGTTCCCAAGACGACGTCGTCGAGGTCGTCTTGCCTCATCCATAGTGTAATGTAGGACTTCTCGGGACCAACACCTTCGACAGCCATCGTCATCCCGCGCGCGTCTCCATCGCCGTCGCAGACCATGAACTTGCCTTCCTCCACCGGGTAGAGCGTTATCCTACCCAACACGTCCTCGGTAAAGCTTTCCGGCAGCTTATTCATAGCATAACCCTCCTCGATCTCCGGCATCAGCATCTGTTTGAGCTGCTGACGAGCCCGGTATAGATGCTGCGCGACCGCGTTCGCGCGCACGCCGAGGAACTCGCCGATCTCGCGGTGCGATAGTCCCGACAGATAGTGCAGATCGACCATCAGCCGGCTTCGTTCCGGCAAGGACGCCACAGCCCGTCGGACCTCTGTCTGTCGTTCGTGCTGTCTCCATTTGTTGGCCGACAAGGATGCGTAAGAAGGCCGCGTCTCCGCATCCTCCAGCGGAATGGCGCTCCTGCTCGCGCGTATCCACGTCTTGCACTCGTTGGCGGCAATGGTTTTCAGCCAGGCGCTAAAACACTCCGGCTGCTCCAGTTGGTCCAGTCGTCTGAATGCTTTCACGAAGGCATTCTGCGCGATGTCCTGAGCGTCCGCGAAGTTGCCGACCTGGTGATAAGCGAGACCATAGATCAGCCCCTGGTAGCGTCTGACCAGTTCGCCGAAGCCGGCCGCGTCTCCGGCTCGTGCAGCCGCCACGAGCTCAGCGTCCGCAACTTGTGAACTGCACATTTGAGTTCCTCTATAGCATGAGATGCAGGAAATCGGATGATTCTTATGAGGTTTCTGACTATTTCCGCACGATTTGCCCATGTATCAGTTACACGCTCCGATGTGTTAGTCCTGAACAACCAACAACTAACAACTGACAATTCCCTTCCCCATCCGTGTTTATCCGTGTTCATCCACGTTCTTCCCTGAACCCCCACGTACCACAGATACGACCCGATCTGTTTGTCATCTCTCCTGAGTTCATGGTAAACTCTTGCCAGCAGGAGGCGGAAGTGAGCGAGGATTTCGTTAGAGACAGTATACACAGGCTCAGGCCGTACGTGCCCGGGAAGCCTATTGAGGAGGTCGAGCGCGAGCTCGGAATAACCGACATCATCAAGATGGCCTCCAATGAGAACGCGCTGGGGCCGTCGCCGCGCGCGATCGAGGCGATGCGGCGTGCTCTGAATGACGTCGCGCTGTACCCGGACGGTAGCTGTTTCAGCCTCAGGCTGGCGGTCGCAAAGCATTGCGATGTTGAGCCGGACAATCTGATCTTCGGCAACGGCTCCGACGACATCATCCACATGATCGGCCTTACGTTTCTGCGCGACGAAGACGAGTGTGTCCAGGGCGACGTGACATTCTCGCAATACGAGACCTGCGCCGTTTTGAACAATAGCTGCTGCCGGATGGCGCCGGTCAAGGATTTCACCTACGACGTAGACGCAATGGCGAGGCTTGTCAACGAGAAGACCAAGCTCATTTTTATCGCAAATCCAAACAATCCGACGGGCACTATGGTCGCGCACGACGAGGTCCAGCGGCTGCTGGATCGATTGCCGGAGCGCTGCGTCCTCGTAATGGACGAGGCGTACTATGAATACGTCGAGAGGGATGACTACCCGAGGTCTATCGAGTGGGTCAAACAGGGGCGCAACGTCATTGTGCTGCGGACTTTCTCCAAAGTTTATGCCCTCGCGGGACTCCGCGTGGGATACGGTATCGCGAGGCGGGAGATCATCAAGTATGTCGAAAGGGTCCGCGAACCGTTCAACGTCAACAGCGTCGCGATGGCCGGCGCAATTGCCAGTTTGGAGGACCCGGAGCAGGTCGCGCGCAGCAGGGCGTTTAACTCAGCCGGGAAGCGGTATCTGTATGCCGAGTTCGACCGTATGGGTCTTAAATATTCTCCGACGGAGGCGAATTTCATCTGGGTCGATGTCAAGACGGACTCCGTCCAGGTGTTCAAGCAGCTTCTGCGGCGCGGGGTGATCGTGCGCACCGGCGATATCTTCAGCGCGCCGACCCACATCCGCGTAACCATCGGCACGGAGGAGCAGAACAGGCGGTTCATCAACGCCTTGACCGAGGTATTGGCTTGATCGTTTGCGCGCGTCCTCCAGGTAGGGTACCTGGAGGGATAGCAAGGATAGCAGGGATAATAGGGATAGTATCGTTGACCGAGGTATTGGCTTGATTATCATCCTCTCGCCAGAGGCGACCGAAAACGACCTGCAGGAGCTCATCGGCAACCTGAAAGAGCGCGGCTACGGCGTTCACGTCTCCAAAGGCGTTGAAAAGACCATCGTCGGCGCTATCGGCGCGCCTGACGAAGACAAGGCCGTAATCGCGGAACAGATCGAGTCGTTCAGGTACGTCGAGCGCGTCGTTCCGATCCTGAAGCCGTACAAGCTTGTCGGCAGGGAGTTCCATCCGGACAAGACGGTGATAAACGCCGGCGGCGTGGAGATCGGCGGGTCGAAGGTCGTTGTGATGGCCGGCCCGTGCTGCGTGGAGAGCGAACAACAGACGCTCGAAACGGCGGCGGCCGTCAAGTCGGCCGGGGCGACGATACTGCGCGGCGGCGCGTTCAAGCCGAGCACTTCTCCTTACAGCTTCCAGGGGCTTGGCGAGGACGGTCTCAAGATACTGGCCAAGGCCAGGGAGGCGACCGGACTGCCGTTTATAACCGAAGTAATGGACGCGCGGGACGTAGAGTTGATCGCCCGATACAGCGACATTCTGCAGATCGGCACGCGCAATATGGCGAATTTCCCGCTTCTCCGCGAGGTCGGCGAGACGAGGAAGCCCGTGATGCTCAAGCGAGGCATGTCCTCCACGATAGAGGAATGGCTGCAGGCGGCTGAATACATCGCCGGACGCGGCAACTACAGCATTATGCTCTGCGAGCGCGGCATCCGCACCTTCGAGACGTTCACCCGGAACACATTTGACATCAGCGCGATACCTGCCGTGGGAATGCTGAGTCACCTGCCCATCGTCGCCGACCCGAGCCACGGCACAGGGAAATGGCAGCTCGTCAGCGCGGTCTCGCGGGCCGCAATAGCCGCGGGCGCCGACGCGCTCATAGTGGAAGTGCATCCTCATCCTGAAAAGGCCCTGAAAGACGGGGCGCAGTCGCTCAGACCGGACAAGTTCCAGCAGTTGATGAACGAGGTCGGCTCGGTCGCGGCGGCAGTAGGGCGGTCCGTCTGATGGGTGACGAAGCCAACTTTGACGTCATCGCCATTGTCGGCGTGGGCCTGATCGGTGGATCTCTCGGAATGGCCGCGCGGGCCCGTGGCCTGACAAAGCGGGTTATCGGGATTGGCAGGAATGAGGCCCGGCTCGACCGAGCGAAGCAGCTCAACGCGATCGACAGCTACACCCTCGACCGTTCCCAAGGCGTTGCCGAAGCCGATCTTGTGGTCGTCTGTACCCCCGTCAGGGATATCGTCCCTAACATCAAAGCATTTGCAGGGTCGCTCAAAGAGGGAGCGATTGTCACCGATGTCGGCAGCACGAAGGCCGAGGTCGTTTCGGGAGCGGAAGCCGTGCTTGGAGCAGGCCCCCATTTCGTAGGCGGACATCCGATGGCTGGATCGGAGGCTTCCGGCGTAGAGGCGGCCAGGCCCGATCTGTTCGAAGGCGCGGCCTACATCATCACCCCGACCGACCGCACTAACCTGTCCGCGATGAGGAAGATGCTGAAGTTCGCCAAAGCGATCGGCGCAAGGACGATAGTCATGAGCCCGGAGGAGCACGACTATGCGACGGCGCTGGTAAGCCACGTTCCGCACGTGTTGGCCGCCGCGGCGCTATCCATAGCTAACGAGGCCGAGGAAGAGCATCCGGGGGACATCTTCTCAATAGCCGCAGGCAGCTTCCGCGACTTGACGAGGGTGTCGGGAAGCCCTCCGGCTCTGTGGCGGGACATTTGTCTGAGCAACAGTGAGGCCGTGGCAGCCGCGCTGCTGAGATTCGAGAAGGAACTGGCCGCGATACGCGAGGTCATAGAGTCCGGCGATTGCGACGCCGTAGAGAATCTGTTCAAGCGCGCAAGCGAACTCCGGGAGATGTTGATTCGGAGCAGAGAATGACATCACGCAAGCCTATTGTGGCCATCGACGGTCCGGCCGGCGCGGGCAAGAGCACAATCGCGAGGCGCGTGGCGGAAAAACTGGGGTTTATCTACGTGGACACCGGCGCGATGTACCGCGCGGTTGCGTGGAAATCGCTTCGGGCGGGAGTCTCTCTGTCGGATTCCGATGGTATCACCGCTCTAGCTAAAAGCATGACGATCCGGTTCGACAGGTCGAACGGCCAGAGAGTCTTCGCGGATTCAACTGACGTGACCGAAGCGATCAGGACTCCGGAGGTTACACGACTCTCGTCCCCGGTTTCCGCAATATCGGGAGTTCGCCGCCGCCTGGTAGAGATGCAGAGGGAAATGGGGACCGCGGGCGGGATAGTGATGGAAGGCCGCGATATCGGCACGGTCGTATTTCCCGACGCGGAGGTCAAAGTCTTCCTCACAGCCTCTCCTGAGGAACGCGCTCGCAGGCGACAGTTGGAGCTTGCGGAGAAAGGGATAGAGTCATCGCTCGATGACCTGGCGGCGCAAATGCGCGAGCGTGACGACCGGGATAGCAGTCGGGAGGACTCGCCGCTCAGACAGGCGGCGGACGCCGCGCCCATAGACACCGACAATATGACCATAGATCAGGTGGTTGAGGCGGTGCTGAGACTGTGTGAGGAAAGGATGCGCGGTTGCTGCTCTACTACGTAGCGTGGTTTCTGCTGAGAGCAATAATACTTCCGGTCTTCGGCCGTTGGCGAGTGATCGGCCGCTGTAATATTCCGCGCACAGGCGGAGTGGTACTTGCGCCCAACCACATCAGCTATGCGGACCCGCCTGTCGTAGGAGCGGCGTCGCGGCGTCAGGTAAGGTTTATGGCCAAATCGGAACTGTTCGCGGTTCCGATATTCGGGGCGCTGATACGCGCTGTCGGGGCCTTTCCGGTGAAGCAGGCGACCGCGGACCGTGCGGCGTTGAAACAGGCGATAAGCCTGCTGGAGACCGGCGAAGTCGTCTGCATATTCCCCGAGGGCACGCGCAGCCCGGGCGGCACGCTGCTGAAGGCCGAGCTAGGTATCAGCATGATAGCGATGAAATCGCGCGCGCCGATTATCCCCGTGGCCCTCCTGGGCAGTGATAAGCTCCTCCCTCCTCACTCTCCGTTTCTCCGTTTTGCCAAAGTTCGCGTCAGAATTGGAAAACCCGTGCATATAGATGATCTGTACGACCGCGGCTCCGACCGTGATGCGCTGGAAGAGATAGGTAGAAGGGTGATGGCGGCAATAGCGGAGCTGAAGGGGGAAGGGTTGTGAGGGTTATGAGGTTTATGAGGGTTCCAGGGTTCTAAGGTTCGTAGGCCGGATGCTTCGGCTTGTTCTTTGAAGCCGAAGCCAGCCCCCGGCATTTCCGATCCTTCGGTAGCAGAGCGGCAGCGTCGCTGCCGAAGGAGGCAAGGGAACAAGGCTGGGGAGGGCTCCCCAGCCGTCTTAGGCTTGTGCTATTTCATCACGGCAATTCCTGCGCTTCATTCCTCGTCGGGGCCGATATCGTCCATCTGGTTTGCCGAATAGCTGAAAGAACTCAGCTCCTCCGCGCGGAAAATGGTGAAAAGGAGGTCCTCACGCTCGAAACTCGGGAGGTAGGAGGACACGATGTCCTCGTCTATCTGCGCCAGTAGTTCTTCCTCCTCGGTCATACCTAGGTCTACTTCGAACAGCAGGGTAGCGTGAATCGTATCGTGCGCGAAGTGCAGATGTAGCTGGCCCACGCGGCGATCGTCATCCCATATCACGTATACTTCCGACGAGACCGTTCGGACCAACCTGGACAGCTTCAACTTGTCAGCCAACTCGTATCTCCTGTTGATGCCGTATTCCGGTACTTCGGGTAGTATGCCACTTTTTGGATGACAAGTCAAATCGGCCAAGACACGAAATCGGTCCCAACCATAGATGCACACAGATGGCAAGCGAGGATCTTGAAACCGCCGATGAACGCGGATCAACGCGGATCGACGTGGACACAGCGCTCCCTCGCCGTGAACGACGAGTCTGCAGCGATCGAAGCACGCCAAGGCGAGCTAAGCTTGTGGGTTGTCATTTGTCAGTCGTCGGTTGCTGTTCACCTGGTCACAGTTCACTGGCCGCGGTCGTTGCCGAATACTGCCCAAGTCTGGTATCTTGGGCATAGCATGAGTGAGTTGGCCAACTGTAGACAGCTATTGAAACGGCTTCAGGCGTTCGTTTTACCTCTGGCCATCGCCGTCTCGGCCAGTTCGGCGCAGGCAGGGGTTTCAAACGCGGACGGGCGACCGGGTCCGGCCGCGATACATAAGGTCACCGCCGATATACTCGCCAGGTCCGAGTTTCACGCCGACACGAGCGAATCGTGGCGGGTGAAAGCGGTCAACTGGTTAATCGACACCCTGGCCGGGTTTCTGCGGTGGCTGTCGGGCAAATCCGGGCTTAACCTGTCGGAATCAAGCTTCTTCGTCCGTGCCGTCATTGTCGTAACCGTGGTGGTGATAGCGGTCGCGGCGTGGCTTCTACTGATGAGGTTGGTCCGGTTTTCGGGTCGGAAAAAAAACGCTCAGCCATCGCCCGATGCGGTCGTATCGCACCGACGCGCCTCTGCGCAGGAATTGGCGCGGAAGGCTTTCGCCCAGGCTGAGAATGGCGACATCGGCGAGGCGTTCCGTCTTCTGTACGTCGCGCTTCTTTTTTCCCTGGACCGTTCGGGGATGATCAACTGGAACAGATCGAGCACGAACTGGGACTATGTTCGGGCTCTCAAGTCTGACGGTCGAGCCGGACTCGCCGAAGAGGTCGAGGAGTTGACGCGCGTGTTCGATCTCACTCATTACGGGGCGCGGGCGTGTCGGGTGGAGCATTACGAGGCATGTCTGAAGGTTTACTCATCCCTCCAGGTGAGGACACCTGGAGGGATAGGGCTCCAGGGGAGGGCCGGATGAAGCTGTCGCGTGACGCATGGCTCGTGCTGGTTCTCTTTCTATTGTTCTCGGCTGTGACTTTCGTCTCGCTCCGAAATACGCCGCAAAGCCAGGAGCCGGAGAAACGCCCGCACTACACGAGCTACAGCTCCAAACGCAGCGGCACAAAAGCGTTTTTCACGCTGTTGAAACGGTTGGGGTATCGCCCTGAACGAGCAGTCGATGATCCCGACTCCGTTCCTCCGGCGGCCGGCTTGCTGATAGTAGAGAAGCCGACGCGCGGATATCCCAGCTTCCGTGGTCGATTGGGCCGTTGGCTGCGAAGCGGCGGTTGCGCAATCGTGTTTTTGGGAGGGGAGGAGTCTTTTCAAGGACTTGGGATAGAGGCGTCCAAGCGCGCCGGCGGGCGCAAGGCGTTCCGCCTGCGCGTTGAGCCGGCTTACGCGGCGGGAGTGCGCCGGTTGGACCTGCGCTCCGGCGATCGGTTGTATGCTGAGCAGGGATGGTCGGTGATTGCAGGAGACTCACAGGGGGTAATTGCGGCGGAAAAACCAATTGGCAAGGGCCGTATCATCGTCGTGTCCGATCCCTGGATAGCTTCGAACTCGGAAATCGGCAAATCCGATAACGCCGTTTTCCTGGTGAACCTCATCTCCGCCCGGGTCAACAAAGGAGAGGCTGTCGTCTTTGACGAATACAGCCAGGGATACGCCGTCCCCAAGACACCGCTGGGGGTACTGCCGCACGCGTGGAAGTTCGCGTTGGTCCAAATAGCGCTTGCCGCGCTGTTGGCGGTCTACTCGGCTGGAAGAAGATTCGGTTCGGTGAATGCCGCTGTGGAGGGTCGATCTCGCAGGCCGGCGCACGAGTACGTGCAGGCGATGGGAAGGTTATACAGAAAAGCCGACGCGGGCCGGGCGGCGTTCGAGATCATCTACGACGCATTCTGGGCCGATCTATGCGTCAGGCTAAGTATTCCGGCGGATTCCAGCGATCGAGACGCCATCGCGGCAACCGAGGGTATGACAGGCGCGGACTCGACAGATCTACTTCATCTGATCGAACGGCGCCGGGGCGACGAGCCGATCAGCCAGAGCGAGTTGGTCCGCCTGGCCGGCACAATATGCTCTCTGAGGAAGGAGACGGGGATTGACCGATAATTCGGAACCGGCCGATGCGGGCCTGACCTGCAGGATAGTCGAGGACATCAGGCGCGAGGTCGCCAAGGTCGTCGTTGGACAGGAAGCAGTGTTGGAGCAGGCCTTGGTCTCGCTGCTGGCGGACGGTCACGTTCTGCTAGAGGGCGTTCCCGGCATCGCCAAGACTCTCCTGGTCCGGGCGCTCGCATTCACGATAGGAGCGGACTTCAAAAGGATACAGTTCACGCCGGACCTTATGCCGTCCGACGTTATCGGAACGAACGTTTACAGTTCGACTTCAGGGGAATTCAGCTTCAGGCACGGTCCTGTCTTCACGAATGTGCTTCTGGCCGACGAGATCAACCGGACTCCGCCCAAGACCCAGGCCGCGCTGCTGGAAGCAATGGAAGAACGCCGCGTCACCGTTGATGGAAAGCCGCATCCGCTGCCGGGCCTTTTCATCGTTTTGGCGACGCAGAATCCGGTGGAATACGAGGGGACGTATCCTCTTCCCGAGGCGCAGTTGGACCGGTTTCTTCTGAAGATCGTAATGGACTACCCGTCGGAGGAGGAAGAGCGACGGATTCTGGACAACTACAACCGGGGCTTTCGGGCGCTGAGGTTGGAGGAAGCCGGGATAGCGCGCATTGCCGGCGCGGAAGACCTGAATCAGTGCAGGAAGGTGGTGGCCGCTGTCCGTGTTGACGAAGCCATCGTGCGCTACATCGCGGAGATTACGCGCAGGACCCGCAAAGACCGCAGCCTTATTCTCGGGGCGAGCCCGCGGGCGTCTGTTGCTCTGCTGTTGACATCGAAGGCCCTGGCCGCGATAAATGGAAGGGATTACGTGATCCCGGACGATGTCAAATCGCTCGCCGCGCCGGTTCTCAGGCACAGGCTTATCTTGAGGCCGGAGGCGGAGATCGAGGGCGCGACGCCGGACAAGGTGATCGGCAGGCTGCTGAACGCGGTGGAAGTGCCGAGGTAGGGTTGTAGGTTGTTAGGGTTCCAGGGTCATAGGGGCTTAGGGGTTCAGGGGTTCGTTCTGGGACGCGGTCTACTCCCTCGACTCTCCTGACTCCCCCGACTCCTCACATTCCACTCGCTTCCGGCCCCCTCCCTTGACTTTTGCTGAGCCAGTTCATAGAATTTCAGAAGATTCACCAATGCGGACCCGGATGGAGTCCGCGAAAGGAGACCCTTGATGCGCATACCGCGCTCTCTCATAAGTCTTGCCGCTATTGCCGGACTTGCCGGTTGTATGGCAACGGCAGGTTTGGCGCAATCCTCTTTCAAATGGCCGTCCCCGGGAGGACCTCAGGCGCAGCCCTCCGCGGCGCCGAGCCAGGCGATGCAGCTCGCCCAGCAGCATTTGCTCAAAGGAATGGAATACCGGAAAAAGGGTAAGCTGAACGAAGCCATCGCGGAGTTCAAGGCGGTTATCAAGATCGCTCCGCAAAGCCCAGCCGGCTATTTTTACCTGGGCACGACATACCTCGCAAAGGGGGATGTCAAATCCGCGGAGCCCCACCTGAAAAGGGTTGCCCAACTCGATCCGGCGAATATCGATGTGCGGATGCAACTCCTGCAGATGTACATGCAGACGAACCGCCTTTCAGATGCCGTTTCAATGGGACAGCAGGCCGTGAAGCTGAAACCGAAAGAGCCGCGCATCCACTTCATGCTCGGTGTCGCCTACCTGATGAAAAAAGACACCGCCGGCGCGTTGAGGGAGTTCCGCACAACGGCCCAGCTCGATCCCAAGAATGTGGGGGCCTTCTTTAACCAGGCGATCATCTACGGCCAAGCGGGCGATTACGCGAAGGCGCGGCAGGCGTTGGCGCGAGCGGCGGCTGTGGCTCCAAAAGACGACCGGATTCTGGGAATGCAGGCATCGATCGAGGAAAAGGCGGACAAGGTCAATGGGCCGAAGAAAGCCCTGGCTATATATAAGAAGGCGCTCGCCAGGAATCCCGGCAACCCGCAGCTTCAGTTTGCCGTGGCCAACATGTACGAGCGAACCGGACAGCCCAAGCTCGCTCTGGAATACTACAGGAAACTGATGGCGAAGAATCCCTGGTTGGCCCCGGCGAGACTGAACGCAGCGCGAATCCTCCTCATGGACAGAACGTCCAAGAATTCCAAAGAGGGCTACAAGAAGGCGGCCGAATATCTGCGGCCCATCGTGCAGAAGGCCCCCAACTACCCACAGGCGGCTGGTATGCTTGGTCTCGCCGAGCTGTACCTCGGAGACAATCAGAAGGCTGAGATTCACTATAAGCAGGCGCAGAAGATCGATCCGGACAATCCGGTTATCCTTGAAGGACTCGCCTATCTTTACCAGGTGGGCGGCAAACCAAAAGAAGCCCTCCAGATAGTGGAGAAGCTTTACGCGGCTCGGGACAGCGATGTGAAAACGGGCCTCAGGCTGGCGGGTTTATACGATCAGGCGGGCGAAAAGCAGAAGGCCCTGGGGCTGTTCCAGCAACTGGTGGAGAAGTACCCGAAGGACACGGAAGCTATGGCTGCCCGGGCGTCCTATCTGCAGCAGCAGAAAATAACCGACAAGGCCGCCGAACAGTACAGGGCGATTCTGAAGCTCAAGCCGGACGATCTGGACACGCAGATGAAGATCGCTTATTTGTACGCAGGCGCGGAGGACAAAGCGGAGCGCGAGAAATCCATCCCCGAACTTGAAGCGGCCAAGAAGATGGCCTTGAAGATGAAGCCGCCCCAGGAACCGAAAGATCCCAAGGCCCCCAAAGATCCCGACCGGCGAATAGACCCATTCCGAACTCTGGCATCGGTGTACGAGAAGGACAACCAACTGGCGAAGGCCGCGGACCAATATAAGCAATACCTGGAGAAAGACCCAAAAAGCACGGACGCGGGTCGGGGACTGGCGCAGATTTACGAAAAGGACACGGCAACGCTCGATCAGGCCATCGAGGAATACAGAAAGCTCATCGATATGAACCCGGACAGCCGCGAGTTCTACGGTATGGTGGCGGCGGCTGTTAAGAAGAAGACCGGCAAAGAGGAAGATGAGCTGGCGGAGTACCGTAAGCTCATCGACGCCAAACCTCAGAATCCGACTTCGCGTTATGTTCTGGCCCAAACGCTGCTTGCGCGGCAGGACGGCGATATGGACGAAGCCGCAAAACAGTACCAGGAGATACTCAAGACGAAGCCCGACGATGAGGAAGCATCGATCGGACTTGCGCGAGTGTATGAGAAGCAGAAGAAAGTCGATGAGGCTATAGAACAGTACAAGAAAGCCCTGGATAAGAAGCCGTCACAGAGTTACGCTCTGCGCATGCTGCAGAAACTCGTCACGGACAAGAACGACACGAAGACAACCAGCGATTGGCTCGCTTACCTCAAGTCGCTATTGGGCAAGAAGGACGTTGGAATGTCGGGTCTGTACACTATCATGCTGGATGAGTACGCCAAGGCCAGCCGCGCTCCGGAGGCTATTGCGGCCGTCGAGGAGCAGATGAAGAAGGACCCCAAGGACCCACAGGCGACCTTGGCGTTAGGCGCGTACTACGAAAAATCCGGGCAGACGGACAAGGCATTGGCAACCTACAAGAAAGTTCTGGCCATTACCGGGATTCCGGAGAATCCCAAGGCGTCTGCCTACAAGGGAATCGGAAACATCTACTTCAGCCAGAGGAAATACGCCGACGCGCTGGCGGCGTACAAGAATTGGAAGAGCAGACAGATGTTCTTCTTTGGCGTCGATCAGACGCAGGTCAGAATGGCGCAATGTCTGGAGTATCTGGGCAAGACCGAGGAAGCGGTGGCTGAATTTCAGAGCTTGAGCAACGGTGATCCCTCCAATCAGGAGGTCCAGGCAGCTCTTCGGCGTCTGAAGCCGCAGCCCGCTCCTCCGCCGGATATTCCTCGGTTCCCTGGACCTGAGAACGCTCCAGGCCCGCCGCCGGCGGGGCCGGTGGCTCAGCCGTCCATGCCTTCACTGGGGCCGTAGGGCGGATTGTAAATTGTATCCCTCCAGGTATCTTACCTGGAGGGATAGTAAAAGATTGCGGTTTGAGACTGCAAATCGAGACAGGTTCCACTACGAGGCGGCGCGAATGCGCCGCCTTTATTCAGGAGGCTAGATCGTGAAGAAGATTGCTGCTGTACTTGCAGCCGTCGCCGTTGCGGCGACGCTTTCGTCGTGCGCCAAGCGCGCGACTTCGACCGGACCGGTGGTAGGCGTAACGCTGCTTACCAAGGCGCATCCTTTCTACCAGCAGATGGAGAAAGCGATGAAGGAGGAAGCGGCTGCCAGGAACATGACGCTGCGCATCCAGTCGGCGGAGACGCAATTGGGGACGCAGAACTCGCAGGTGGACGGCTTCATAACGCAGAAGGTCGCCGCCATCGTTATCTGTCCGGTGGACTCGGCCAGTATTGTCGGGGCGATTCGCAGAGCGAACGATGCGAAGATACCCGTGTTTACCGCGGACATCGCGGCGAAGGGCGGCGACGTGGTCTGTCATATTGCCTCAGATAACGTCGCCGGCGGACGGCTCGCGGGCGAACACATGGTGAAGCTTCTGAAAGGCAAGGGCGAAATCGTTGTCATCGACTATCCCACCGTGACAAGCGTACAGGACAGAACCAAGGGCTTCATGGAGGCGGTCGGCAAGTCTCAGATAAAGGTCGTGGGCCGCCCGAACGGCGACGCCGACCGAGCCAAGTCAATGGCGGCGATGGACAACATGCTGCAGGCCCACCCCGGCATCAAAGGCGTGTTTGCGATCAACGACAACACCGCGCTGGGGGTCCTTGCGTCTCTAAGCCACGCCAAGAGAACCGATATTGTTGTCGTCGGCTACGACGGCGATCCCGAGGCGAGAGAAGCCATTCTTGCGGGCAGCCCGTTGAAAGCGGACGCCGTGCAGTATCCGCGGGAAATCGGCAAGACCACAATCGAGATGGTTTCGCGTCATCTCAGCGGTGAGAAGGTCCCTGCGAACAAGCCGGTTGAGGTCGGCATCATCGACAAGGAGTCCCTGGAGGCCGAGAAGAAGCAATAGGTATGACTCCAGTAGCAGCCGAAGAGAGAACCGTCCTCCGAATGGAGGGCATTGCTAAGACTTACCCCGGTGTGCGAGCGCTCGACGGCGTCGATTTCGAGGTCCGCGAGGGAGAAGTCCACGCTCTAGTCGGCGAAAACGGCGCGGGCAAATCGACGCTGATGAAGATATTGGCCGGCGCGCAATCGCGCGACTCGGGGGCGATTATTATCGACGGGCAGCCGGCGCACATAGACTCGCCTCAGTCGGCTATGGCCCTCGGCGTCAGCATTATCTACCAGGAGTTCAACCTGGTTCCTTATATGACCGCAGCTGAGAATATATTCCTGGGCCGCGAGCCAAGAGCGGCCATCCCCGGATTTGTCAACTTCTCGAAGATGTACAGCGACGCCCAGGCGATCATCGATCGTCTGGGCGTCAAGCTGAACGTCCGAACTTCGGTGAACCGCCTCTCGGTGGCGCAGCAGCAGATGGTTGAGATCGCGAAAGCGACCTCCAGAAACGCCCGCATTATCGCGATGGATGAGCCTTCCGCCACGCTCACCGAGCACGAGCTGGATAACCTCTTCGCGCTTATCAGGTCGCTCAAGGAGCAGGGCGTAAGCATCATCTACATCTCCCACCGACTGGAGGAGATTTTCCAGATCGCGGACCGGGTGACAGTCCTTCGTGACGGCCATTTGGTCGCAACCAAGGACGTGAAGGACACGGACCGCGAAGATATCATCCAGATGATGGTAGGCCGGGAGTTGAAGGAGAAGATACCGAAGAAGCCCGCTTCGATTGGTGACGTGATCCTGTCCGTGGAGCATCTCCAGCGCGCCGGAGCCATTGAAGACGTCAGCTTTGAAGTGCGTCGGGGCGAGGTGCTTGGCATAGCGGGTCTCGTCGGCGCGGGACGCACGGAGGTCGCGAGGGCCGTTTTCGGCGCGGATCCAATCGACGGCGGCAGGATTCGGCTGGACGGCAAGGATGTGAACATCCGGTCTCCGCGGGACGCGATTCGCCTGGGAATCGGTCTGGTAACCGAAGACCGTAAAGCTCTTGGTCTCGTGCTGGGAATGGCGGTCAGGGAGAACATTTCACTGGCCAACCTCGGCAGCCTGGCGAGCCTGGGCTTCGTCAGCAGGAAACGGGAACGCGATGTCGCCAACAGGTACATCGCCGATCTGATGATAAAAACCCCTTCGACCGAGCAGACGGTGCAGAACCTGAGCGGTGGGAATCAGCAGAAGGTCGTCCTCGCGAAATGGCTGTTCACTCAGTCGAGAATTCTGATCTTTGACGAACCGACTCGCGGAATCGACGTAGGCTCAAAGGTGGAGATTTACCAGTTGATGAATCGGCTGGCGGAAAACGGCGCCGGGATCATTATGATATCGTCCGAACTGCCTGAAATCCTCGGCATGAGCGACCGCATCCTCGTCATGCACGAGGGCCGGCTCGCCGGCGAACTCTCCCGCGAAGACGCCACGCAGGAGAAGATCATGCATTTGGCTACGGGTGGAGAGTGACCCGTGGGCAAACCGGACATCGGCGTCAGAAACCTGCTCGTTAAGCTCCTTTCCTACGGCATACTGGTCTTTTTTGTTCTCCTCTGCCTGTACTTCGATTACGTCACTCGCGGCCTGTTCCTGAGCGGCAGCAACATAGTCAACATACTGCAGCAAACCGCGATCAACACGATAATCGCCGTGGGGATGACATTTGTCATCATCAGTGGAGGCATAGACCTCTCCGTCGGCTCGATCCTCTCTCTTGCGGGCGTGCTGTCGACGATGTCGCTTCTGCAGGTGTTTTCAAGGATGCATCAGGGCCCAGCCGTGACGGCGTGGCCACTCGTCGTCGCGGTCTTAGTAGCCGGGATGGTCAGTATGGCCGTCGGCGCGGCGGCTGGAGCGTTCAACGGCTTTTGCATCACCCGTCTCCGGGTCACGCCGTTTATCGCCACACTGGCAATGATGGGGTCCGCCAGGGGTCTTTCGATGGTGTTCACGGACGCCGTGCCGATCAGTCCTCTGCCGACAGCGTTCACTAATGTAGTGGGCGGGCCGTCGATATTGAGGGCGATTCCGCCCCTCGTGCCTCTGGCGATTCTGGTATTTGTCGTGGGGTATGTCGTTTTGACGCAAACCGATTTCGGCCGGCGCGTGTACGCGATCGGTGGGAATCAGGAAGCTGCGCGGCTGTCCGGCGTCAACGTAGCACACACGAAACTGGGAGTGTATACTATCGCCGGGTTGTTAGCCGGCCTGAGTGGTCTGATGTTTGCGGCGCGCGTTGGCGCCGGAGATCCAAAGTCCGGTCAGATGTTCGAAATGGACGCTATCGCGGCGGTCGTGCTGGGAGGCACGAGCCTGATGGGCGGGACGGGCAGCGTCGCCGGTACGCTGCTGGGATCGCTGGTGATCGGCGTGCTCGCGGTGGGGCTGGACATAACCGACGTTTCCACGTACTGGCAGATGGTGATCAAGGGCGGGGTTATTCTGCTCGCCGTGGTTCTCGACCAGTTGAAGGTAAGGTTGGGTTCCGTAGGCTTATGAGGTTGGTGGAGTTGTAGGGTCTTAGCGTGGTGAATAGGGGAGGGGGATGTTATGGAGTCTCAGCCTGAACGGCGAAAAGGATTATCGGGCGGCTTGATCGCGCTCATTGCCTGCGGTGGGTGCGTAGTCCTGCTCTTGCTGCTTTCGATACCCGCGGCGATACTGTTTCCCGTATTCGCAAAGGCAAGGGAGTCGGCCAGAAAAGCCGGTTGCCAGTCTAATCTCAAGGAACTATCGTTGGCGGTCAACATGTACGCTCAGGACCATGATCTCAGGTTTCCGTGCGCCGTGAAAGGCGGCAATGATGAGGAGTTCGAGATCACCTCTGGCGCACCCGGTAACTCGGGTCGAGCGACCACGTGGGTGCGTGCTACAGATAAATACCGTCGCTCTTCGCCGGATATTCTCCGCTGTCCCAGCGATCCGGCAGCGGGAGGCGTGCACAACTCGTACTATTATAAGCATGCGGTGAATCGTGCAGGACAGGCCGGTCTGGTCGAAGCCGATTTCAACTGGCCCGCGGAGCAGATAGTCCTTTACGAGCGGAAATCGTTCCACTGGGGCAGGGGACCCATCATGGATGGGGCATCCGTCAATGCGGCGTTCATGGACACCCACGTATCAACAGTCAGAATGATCGACGTCGCCCCGGACAAGGAACCGCGGTACTTCAACTTCCTAGACACATCAAATCCCAAGGCGGCCAAAGTGAAGAAGCCGTACTGGGACCCGAGGTACTGCTTTGATAAGCACCAATAAGCTCTGTGTAGGAAAGGCAGGCGCTGGCCTATGGTAAGACGAATGGCTCCTCCGCGAAGAAGGGGACTCACGCCGCTTGAGTGGGTGGTTGTGGCGGGTATCGTGGCTATCCTGATAGCCATATTGGCTCCCGTTTTTCCCAAGGCCCGCGAGCCCGCCCGAAAGCCATCGTGTCAGGGCTATCTCAAGGAACTGGCCAACGCAATGTCGATGTACGTCGAGGATTGGCAGGGCTGTTTCCCGGTGTCAGGCGTCGCCAAGGACGATCTGACCTTCGAGACCAAGCTGAAGAAAAATGCAACCGCCGGCCCTGCGACGACCTGGGCCGGGGCTATCGCGGAATTCGTGGAGCACCCGGACGCCTATTACTGTCCATCGGACGCCAACGGGCGGGGAAGCTCCATTTCCTACTACTACAAACACGCCGTCAACGTTGCCGCCAGGACAGGTTTCGCCAAGGAGTACTTCGCGTTCCCGGCGAAACAAGTGATGCTATACGAGCGGCAGCCGTTCCATTGGGGTGGGGGACCGATAGCCGACGGCGCCAGGATAAATGCGGCGTTCGTGGATGGCCACGTTCAGACGGTCGGGATGAAAGACGTCGGGCCGGAATCGGAACCATCATACTTCAACGCGAGAACGTCGTCGGGAAGGAAGGCGGGGGTC
This sequence comes from Armatimonadota bacterium, assembly GCA_030649165.1. Classification (GTDB taxonomy): domain Bacteria; phylum Armatimonadota; class UBA5829; order UBA5829; family JAUSEB01; genus JAUSGG01. Next base: position 55,965 of record JAUSGG010000015.1, on the reverse strand, counting down.
AGGAAGCCGTACTGGGATCCGAGGTACTGTTATGACAAGTTATAAGGTTATAGGGTTATAGGGTTTGCCCAACCAACGAAGCCCCTGGAGCCTTGACCCCCTGGAACCTCATAAACCTTATAAACCTTATAAACCTCACAACCCTAAACGTACACGCCTTCCCGCTCCGGCTCGGGTTCTTCCACTTCGGGCTGCCGTGGCCCGCTGGTGAGGATTCCTCCCCACCGCAGGATGCTTGCGACGATGACCACGGCGGTCAGGCCGATCATGATGGCGGTCAAAGTCGCCATTATGCCCATCGCCGTGACTTTATCAGCCGCATTCGGCACACGCCCCAGGATGATCGGCAGGTAGATGCTGGTGATATTCCTTACCCCGGCCGTCAGCACCGTCACCGCCATAAACACGAACGGGACGAAAGTCAGGAGCGCGTAGCTCCTCTTCGCCGATTTCAGCAGTATGAACGTCGTGCCTATTGCAAGCGCGATTATGGCGAGGAGCTGATTGGCTACGCCGAACATCGGCCAAATGGTTTGGACCGAGCCTCCCCAGAGCAGATAGCCCCAGAAGAAGGAGACGAGCGCGCTGGTCGCGATCGTCGCGGGGAGCGAGGACTTGGTCACGTGCGGCCTATGGAGCCCCCGCACGATCTCGTGCAGAATGAACCTGGCCACACGCGTGCCCGTGTCGATGGTGGTCAGGATGAACAGCGCCTCGAACATAATCGCGAAGTGATACCAGTACGGGATCAGAGCCTTCATCCCGGGTATTGCGCCGAAGACCTGCGCCATGCCGACCGCGAGTGTGACGCTGCCGCCCGTGCGACCGGCAAGACTCGCCTCTCCCACCTGCCTTGCAAGCACAGCCAAATGCGCCGGGGCGGGGCCGAAGACCTCAGGCTTCACGTTAATCGCAAGATAGTCCTGGAATTGCAGCGCGCATGCCGCGATCAGGGCCATTATGCCCACGAACGCTTCGGTGAGCATCGCGCCATAGCCGATGAAGCGGATGTCCGACTCGTTGTTGATCATCTTGGGCGTCGTTCCCGACCCGATCAGAGAGTGGAACCCGGATATGGCGCCGCACGCGATGGTCAGACAGACGTACGGCCACACCGGGCCAGGGATGATCGGCCCGCCGCCGAGGTTTGCCGTCGCGGGAAACTGCAGTTCCGGCCGCACCACGAATATGCCGATCGCCAGCAGCGCGACCGTCCCGATCTTCATATACGAGCTTAGGTAGTCGCGCGGGCAGAGCAGCATCCAGACGGGCAGCGCGGCGGCTATGAACCCGTACGTGGGAAGCGCCAGCTTTAGGACCCATTCTTTGTAGGTGAAGGCTTCGGTGAACCACTTGACGCCGGATAACGGCCCTCCGGCTATGACCCCGACCATTAGCAGAATCACGCCAACGATCGTCGCTTCCGTGACTTTGCCGGGCCTGATCTTATACATCCACTGGCCCATCAGGAAGGCTATCGGAATGCTGCACGCGATGGTGAAGACGGCCCACGCGCTTTCGGAGAGAGCATTGACCACGACCAGCGCTAGACCCGCCAACGCGACGACTATGATGAACAGAATGGCGACTCCGGTGCACCAGCCCGCGGGTCCGCCAAGGTACTTATGCGCGATTCTAGAGATCGACTCGCCGCCGTTCCTGACAGACGCGTAAAGGCTGATGTAGTCGTGCACCGCGCCGGCGAAAACCGAGCCGACAAGTATCCATAGGGCGCCCGGAAGATAGCCGTATTGCGCCGCCAGCACGGGTCCGATCAATGGCCCCGCCCCGGCTATGGCGGCGAAATGGTGGCCGAACAGGACGTACTTGTTGGTCGGGTGGTAGTCGTGCCCGTCACGGAATTGATGGGCCGGGGTTGGGCGCCTGGGATCGAGAATGGCCACTTTCGCGGCCAAAAACGCCGAGTAATATCTGTATGCAAGCGCGAAAAGACAAAGAGTTATCGCGAGCAGAGTCAGCGAGTTCATGCTACCATCCTCGTCTCGTTCGCCGACTCCGTTGTCGGACTGGTACATTTATTATGTTGCGGAAGCGGCGTGGTGTCAATGCCATAGGTTCATAGGGTCATAGGTTTGTAGGTTCGTAGGTTCGTAGGTTTGTGAGGGTTGTAGGTTTGTAGGTTTGTGAGGGTTGTGATGGTCAGACCTGGACGGTCTTCCACTTGCCGAGTTTGAAGAGGCCGATCATTATGATGCCGCGAAGGATCGTTGTGCCGGACATGATAATCCAGGCCGCTGTCGCGCCGCCGTGGAAGACTATTGCGGCGATGTAGGTCAGGGGCAGGCGGATAATCCACAGTGTCAGGAATGCGACAATGGTGGGGTCTCTGGTATCTCCCGCCCCCTGCATTGCCCCGGTGAAGACCATGGCGAATCCCAGGAAGGGCTCGGAGATCGCGTTTATCCTTAGGTAGGAAACCGACAGCGCTATCACCTGCGGATCGTTCGTGAATAAGCGGGAGAAGGGTTCCGCCAAGACAAAGTATACAACTGTAAACACCGACATCACCGCAAGGCTTTGCCAGGCGCAGATCCAAGCGCCCCGCTCTGCCCTGTCGAGCCGCTGCGCGCCGAGATTCTGTCCTACGAGAGAGGTTGCCGCGGTCATAAAAGCAAATCCCGGCATGAACGCGATGGCTTCAGCCCGGAGGCCGATGACGAGGGCCGCCTGCGCGTCCACGACGTTTGGCAGTTTGCCAAGAGCCCAGAAGAACCCTACGAACGCGAGGCTGAACAGCAAGCTTTGGATAACCGCCGGGACGCCGATTCTGGCAATACGCAGGAACCAGTCAAGACGCGGCGTCCACGGCGGGGCGAGCGATCTTCGCATAGTCGATCGGAGCAGCCACCAGAAGCTTAGGGCTGTGCCTGCCGCTCGTGAGATCATCAATGCCCACGCCGCGCCCGGTACGCCTAGCTTTGGAAACGGGCCTTTGCCAAAAATCAGTACCCAGTCCCCTACAATGTTGAGCGCTATTACGACGCCGGCGATATACAAAGGCGTGCGCATATCGCCAATTCCGCGGAAGACCGCGCTCAGCACGAGCCACAGGAAATAGGGTGTGGTCGAAATAACGCCGAGGACCGTATACACGGCGCCGAGATCGGCCACGATACCTCTGGCGCCCATCCATTCAATGACGGGTTTTGCAAGCGGCATGCAGACCATTGTGACCACGATCGATGACAATAATGAGAGGATAATGGCTTGTTTCGCGGCATCCGCGGCTTCATCGTACGATCTTGCCCCGGTGAACCTCGCCACCAACGCGGTTCCGCCCGCGGTTATGCCGATTGTCAGAGAGAATATGACCATGAGCGCGTTGCCGCCCAATCCAACGGCGGCAATCGCTTCCTTACCGAGCTTGCCGACAAAGATGGTGTTGATCCACAACTGCGCGGTGGAAAGGAAGAGACTGATCATTGTCGGCCAGGAAAGCCTCCAGACCACATGCCACACGCTGCCTTCGGTAATAGCGGTTACGAGTTCGTCTTGGGCGTGATTTGGGTCTCTTGAGGTCATGACTTTATCGTGTCCGCGTCGGGCGCGCGGTTGTACTTGTTCATGGCCGGCTCGATGCCCTCGGCCAGGAGCATTTCGACGGCTTCAGCCGCGGTCCGCATCGCCGACCGGATCAGAGGCTGGTCAGCGCGGGAAAACTTGCTCAAAACGTAGTCGACCGCGTCGCCGCGCATGGTTCCGATCCCGATTCGGATGCGCGGAAATTCCTGCGTACGGAGATGGTCGATGATCGATTTCAGTCCCTTGTGGCCGCCGGAGGAGCCTCCCGTACGGATTCGTATCCGTCCGACGGGCAGATCGGCGTCGTCCACGATGACCAGCACGTCCTCTGTCCCAGCCCCGTACCTCCTTGCGAGTTCTGCAACAGCCCCGCCGCTGAGATTTACGTACGTCTGGGGCTTGACCATGACCACTTCTTGGCCGGCGACTACGCCTTGTCCAATTAACGCCCGGCAGCAGCGGCGCAGGACGCGAATGTGGTGTGCTTTGGCGAGCAGGTCGATCACGTCGAAACCGACGTTATGGCGGGTGCGGGCATACCGCCTGCCCGGGTTTCCGATGCCGACGATCAGCTTCACGACAGCCCGACCCAGGAATCGCTGAACAGCTCGCTGACGGAAAGCTCCATGTGTATGCGCCGGATACCCTCGGCGAGCATAGGGGCGACTGAGAGGACGACAAGTTTGTCTATTCTCTTGCTGGGCGGAATGGGAAGCGTGTCGGTGACGATCACTTTCTCGATGGGCGCCTCTTGCAGCCGCCTGGGCGCGTCATCCGAGAACACGGGATGCGTACAGCACGCATATATTATCTTGGCCCCGCGTTCCGCCAGAATCGCCGCGCCGTTCGCGACGGACCCGCCGGTGTCTATCATATCGTCGATCATTATGGCGACCTTGTCCCTTACGTCGCCGATCACTTCCATGACCTCGGAACGATTAGGCTCCGGCCGCCGTTTGGCTATAATGGCTATCGGGGTTCCAAGGGCCTCCGCAAGCGCGCGAGCTCTGGGCACGCCGCCTACATCGGGTGAGACGACTACCGCATCGTCGTTCAGGGCGACATTGTTGCGGAAGTAATCCTCCATAATCGGACCGGCGTACAGGTGGTCAACGGGCACATCGAAGAACCCCTGGATCTGTCCCGCGTGAAGGTCGATCGTAAGTATTCGCGTCGCGCCGCTCCAGGTGATGAGATTTGCCAGAAGCTTGGCGGTCACCGGTTCCCTCGGCTGGATCTTCTTGTCCTGCCGCGAATACGGGTAGTACGGCATGACGACGTTTATGCGCCTGGCCGACGCTCGCCTGAACGCATCCAGCATGATCAGGAGCTCCATGATGGAGTCGTTTACGGTGCAGCAGCCCGACTGGATGATGAACACATCCGCGCCGCGCACGCTTTCGTCCACCTTGACTCTGATCTCACCGTCTTCAAAACGAGACACCAGGGCCTTGCCCGGAGATATACCCAGGTAACGGCATATTTCGACAGCGAGCCGTGGGTAGGGTGAGCCGGTGAAAATCCTCATGTCGTCAAGTGAACTCATGTCGTATCTCCTTGGTTCGGTTGAATGTTTAATGTTCAATGGTGAAAGTGCGCTTGCCGATGCGCAGTCCCGATCGGGCGTTATTTGCAATGATGCCCGAAACAGAACTCAGTCCCGATGGATCGGGACAATATTCTGTTTCGCACGCGATGGCATATCGCGCGCGATCAAGTTGAAAGCGGACCTGCCGATGCCAAGTCATTCAACATTCAACGTTAAACTGGAAAGTCTACTCCGCCCTGTACTTGTTTGTAATCGGCAGGCGGCGGTCTCGGCCAAACGCTTTGGGTGTTATCTTCACCCCCGGCGGCGCCTGGCGTCTTTTGTATTCGTTGCGGTCCACCATCCGCGCGACTTTTCTGACTATTTCGGCGTCAAATCCCGTGCGGACAATCTCCTCGACGCTGCGATCTTCCTCGACATAGAGCCGGAGGATGGGATCGAGCACGGAATACGGCGGCAGTGTGTCTATGTCCCGTTGTCCCGGGCGAAGCTCCGCCGTCGGCTCGCGCTCGATTATTCTGCGCGGGATGATCTCGCTCTCCAGATTCCTGTACTCAGCAAGCTCATACACCAGGGTCTTCGGCACATCCTTTATGACTGCAAATCCGCCCGCCATGTCCCCATAGAGCGTGGCGTAGCCGCAGGCCATCTCGCTCTTGTTACCCGTCGTCAGCACAAGCCATCCGAATTTGTTGGAAAGGGCCATGAGGATGTTGCCGCGCGCCCGCGCCTGCAGGTTCTCCTCGGTTATGTCCTCCTTTGTGTGAGCGAAGGACCCGCTCAATGCTGACTTGTAGGCGTCGAATATCTCGCGGATCGGGATCGTCAGGAACCCGATGTTGAGATTCCGCGCCAGCGATTCCGCATCTTCTTTGCTCTCCGATGAGGTTATCTCAGACGGCATACTTACGGCGGTGACCGCGTCCGCCCCAAGCGCGTCCACAGCGATAGCCGCGGTCAGGGCCGAGTCTATTCCGCCGCTGAGTCCCAGCACAGCGCATGTGAAGCCGTTCTTGTGGACATAGTCCCGTAGACCGAGGACCAGCGCCCTGTAAATCTCCTCGAGTCTGTCCGGCGGATTCACGTACCTGACGGGCAGCTTGGGCTTTGCCGCGTCCGCGCCTGCATCCAGCTTTATCGTCTCGACAGGAGGACACTGGGCCTGGAGCGCGAGTTTCTCTTTCCTCCGCCTCGGATCGATGAGCCGGCTGTGCAGCGCGGAGCCTATGTCAACATCGACGAAGATGAGCTCCTCCTCGAACGATTTGCCCCGCGCCAAGATTTCCCCATTGGCGCCGACCACAAGCGAATGGCCGTCGAAGACCAGTTCGTCCTGTCCCCCGACCATATTCACGTAAGCGATAACGGCCTCGTCGTCCGAAGCTCGAAGGGCGAGCATTCGCTCTCTCCCCATCCACTTTTCGGCGTGAAACGGCGATGCGTTGATATTGACTATCAGCTCGGCGTCGCCTGTAAGAGCCTGCGCCCTGTGCGGTCCGTCCGGGTGCCAGATGTCCTCGCAAATGCTGACGCCGAAAGTAACCTCTTTCAGCTTGAAAACCTGGAGCGAGTCGCCGCTCTGAAAATAACGGTCCTCGTCGAACACGCCATAAGTAGGGAGGTAGACCTTATGATGGACGCCGACAATCTCACCATCGTGGATGACCGCCGCCGCGTTGAAGATGTCCGCGTTGCCGTCTACGAATCCAACCACGACCGTTATTCCGCGGGTGTGAGAGAGTATGGCCTGGAGCTGAGTCAGATTGTCGGCCGTGAAGTGCGGCTTGAGCAGCAGGTCCTCGGGCGGGTAGCCGGTCAGAGCCAGTTCGGGGAAGACGACGAGATCAGCCTTCTGCTCTTTCGCTCGCGCTATGGTTTCGATGATCTTGGAGGCGTTGCCTTCCAGATCGCCCACGGTCGAGTTAACCTGGGCCAGCGCGAGTCGCAGGGCCGCCGGGGCGTGTACTAATTGTCGGGCCTGAAGCATCCAGTCCTCCGAGTGGCCGGTTGGCTAGTGTTGTCTTATACCCTGGATGGGGAATTTCCTGTGTGGGGGGCGGAAGAGTCGAGGGAGTCGGAGGAGTCGAAGGCGGAAACCCCCTCTCCCTGGAAGGGAGAGGGTAGGGGTGAGGGTTGAAGTGTGATGGACAGAGCCGATCTGGAGGAAAGAAGTGGATTGAGAAAGCCCACGATCCTTCGGTAGCAGAGCGGCAGTGGCGCTGCCGAAGCGCATAACCGGACTTGGGGCGCAGTTATCATTTCCCGACGCGCTTCGCCGCTTCGGCTACCAGCCAATCGAACAACGCCTGGAAAGGCGGATATGTCTCCGCGATCTGCTCCGGGTGACACTGCACCGCGAGTATCGGCAATCCTTCGCTGGATTCCACGCCTTCGATAACGCCGTCTTTGGCTCGGCAATTGATGCGCAGGCCGCGACCCAGGTCTTTTACCGCCTGGTGGTGCCAACTATTGACTGGGAGGGAATCGGTATTGAGAACGCGCGCGAGGAGGGAATCGGGCTCGATGTCCACCGTATGGAGGGGGAACAGCGCCGGTCCTTCGGAGTAATGCTTCAAAGCGCCTTCAACCTGGGAGGGAATGTCCTGTACGAGCGTTCCGCCGAGGGCGACGTTGAGAACCTGCGGTCCGCGGCAAATGCCGAGAATCGGGAGTCCCATCTCGATGGCGAGGCGGATTACCTCGAACTCCATCTGATCTCTCATGGCGTTTTGATAATGGCTCGCGGGGTGTGGCTCTTCGCCGTACGCCAGCGAAACCACGTCCCCGCCGCCGGGAAGAAGGACACCGTCGGAGGACTCTAATACCGCCTGTATCGCCTGCTTGTCCGCAATGTACGGCAGGAGAATGGGCGCGCCTCCCGATCTGATCAGAGCCTTCAGATAGTCGAGCGGGATGCCGGACCAGACGGTCTGCGTTTCCGACCGAGGTGTATACATGCTGTGCGATCCCGTGGCGACCGCGATAATCGGCTTAGGTGTCATTTGCCTGTCGTAACTCCTGCGTTCACCCTATATGCTTCCTACAATGCTTCCGCCGCCATTTCCTGCAGCGTATCGCGAACACGCGTATTCACCTTGTCTGGTGGCATGACAACGATCGCTTGGAAACTCAGGTTTTCCTCCCAAGCCCGCACTACCTCAAGTCCCAGGAAGTAACCGCACTGGCTGTGGTCACGCACCTTGAACCAGTCGCCGAAGAACACGTTTGTCGGCTCGCCCTGATCTACTTTCCTCAGAAACTCAGCGGCCAGCCAGGCGCGGTTGTCCGTGCACCATTTGAGCCAATCGTCCTTGTGATACAGTGTCTCATAGTGACGGCTTTCGCCGAGGATGAGCTCTTCGCTTCTCTTTGCGACGCCTTCCCCGTAGAGCGCGGCGAAATCTCCCGCGGCTTCAGGTTCCCCGGCTTCTCCGCGCAAATGGAGGTGGAGGATATGACCCAGTTCGTGCGCGGTAAGCGCCTCGACGGTCTCCAATGCGGTCCAGTTCAACTTCGCTATCTTCTCCAGGCCGAAGAGGACCGCGGGCTTGCCCGAATACGAAGCCGCCCAGCCCGCCCCGCAGCCGATACCGACGTACAGGACGAACACAAGGTCGAGGTCTGAGCCGAAGACCTCCTGCGCTGTGCGTCCCACCGGCGCGACGCAGCGGAGAAGATTCTCCCGGGCATCAGCCATCCCTGCTTCCCGTTGGTCGAGAAATGGGAAAATGCGCTCCCGAGCCACTTGCCGCCAGTCGTAACCTCTACCGGCATGGCAGTTGATCTGCTTTTCCACCAACTCGGGCCAGTGCGACATATAATCCTGGAGCCACAGATCGATTTGTCGATCTACGGGTTCATTCTTCGCCTGGCCCCAAAACTGCGCAAAGGCCGGATACGTGTCTATGATGGTGGAACTCGCCACGTTTTCATCCTCTCAGCGGTCGGTTCGGTGCAGAAGCGTCCCGCGGTTTGGCGTGACCTCCCGGCTGATCAGTCCTCGCTCGACCATTTGCGCGATAAGCTCATCGGATAACGACGGCGAATACCACATCGGGTACCTAAGGTGGTAGAAGTGCGTGCCGTCGCCGACCCAATCCAGATGCTCGGCCAGGATGGTTTCATTATCCAAAGCCGGACACGGCTCAAGCGCCGGCGCGGTATCGAGATACTCGTCGAAGATGTCCCACTGCCGAAGCAGTTTGCCGCAAACGGAGGCCAGTTGGAACGGATCGGGATAGCGCTCGACGAGATCCCGCAGGTAATCCGCCTGGCAGACCCGCTTCCGCAGCATTGCGTCGATCATTCCGAAATCCGAACGGTCCACGCCCAGAGCCTGAAGCTCGGCGGCGCAAGAGTCGAGCATCTCGTCAAGAATCTCGGTAACCGGCCTGGGTTTGCCATCCCAGGCAAACGTGGCTTGCAGGCCGTAACGCGCCGCGGTCCACCGGTTATTGAGATATTCGCGGTATTCATCCTTCGTCACATTGCGCTTCTCCATTCTGGTTCCGACGTGGTGAACGAACGCCGCGACGAACGTAGCCATCTCCGCTAGAAGACGGCGGGAGGACGCGCTGTCCATAACGCGGATCTCGATCGTAGGCGCGCCGTAGAGTTTCGGCAATACGTCCGTCCCCCACGTCTCCTGGGTCACCTCCGGATCGCGTGGGAACGTTGGTGTTGACGCCCAGCGGGCGCTGTGTCGCACGCGATAGCTCTTGAACTCTCCCTTCCTCTCGTGCGACGCAGGCGAATTCGCCGCCAGCGCCGCAAACGCCGGTAAGTATCGGGTTACGCAATTCGCGAGATGAATCGCCGCGGACTCGTCGTGGATGGTGCCGACGTGGACGTGAGCGCCAAAGAACATTGGCTCCGTCGGATGCGAGCCCAGGGGGAAGATGTCGAGATCATATTCTCGGAACACCTGCGACGCCCGGTCCGTAACTTGCTGGACCCGGTCCCACAACTGAGCGAACGAAGAGTTCACGCCAAGGGCGAACTCAATCGCGTTCCAGTCGGTCTGAATCGGGAGGTCGAACTCCTTGTGGAGCATCCCGGCGAAGCCCGTGAGCCTCTCCGAGTCCACGCATCGGTCCAGCTTATCGACTACAGCCGATTCCCAGTCAACACTGTATGTTTGTGGCTCAAATATGCTCATAGTCCCCTCCGGGCTTCAATGCCGGCGACCACGGCGTCGAAATGGTCCTCCATGGTCGCGTCAGGAAAATCGGCGACAGCGCAGCATACCTCGCCCAACCCAGGCGCAAGCAGCTTCGTTAGATTCATGCGGCGTTCTGCTGTTCCGACTTTGAAAGTAACGTTCTCTTCTCCGGCGTTTGCGCGCGCAACGACACCGCAGCGCACGCCGCCGGAGGAAAGCCGCGTCCGGCAGGCTACCCACGCGCCCGCGGGACTCGCGCCGCAGAGTTCGCCGGCAGTCAGTCCGAGAGTATAGCCTATCGAGTCGCCGGGCTTCAGCACAACCGGCAGCCAATGCGGCTCCAGACTGATGCCGTAAGGGCCGTGGTAGACGCAGAGGCTGGGCTGGGCCTGATCGTCGAACAAGTACATCGTGTATTCCCGACGGGCCGGATGTTCGACGATAGCCCAACCCTGGCGCATGCGCCAGTCACCGGCAAATGCGATCTCCTGTGTCTGGCCGGTTCGTATGACGGCCAGTTTCTCGCCGTCAAGGCACAGCGCCCGGCTTCCGGATTTGCCGTTGTCTTCGACTCTCCACGACGCGCGAAAAACAAGCTTGAGCGGCATGGCCTCGTCTATTGGTTCCTTGGGGGCGGTTTCTTTCTCCTTGTCCTTGGCCTCATCCTTCTTTAGGGTGTGTACGTGGTACTCTCGCTTAAGCGTAATGAGCGGGAAGGCGTCAAAGGCCGTGTAGGCCACCGAAGTCCTGATGCCCTGTCCGTCGTCCACAACGCCGTCGAGGTGGAGGCTCGTCGCGTTTCCTTCACGCCTGGCGCCGTGGCACGTCATGGCGATTTCGTTCAGTTTGTCGTACCATCCCCATCCGCGCAGGAGCCGATCTGTATGTCCCCCGTTCTTCAACGTCGGCTGAATCAAGTTTTCGGGACACCGGAAGTGATCTACCTGCCGTCCTTTTTCGAACAGGGCGACGACTCCTCCGGCGTGCATTTTCGCGGTGACGTCTACGGCGTACCACTCGTTCTCAAGCCGGTGAAGCTCGCCCCGCGGCGGCAGGATTTCCGTCCAAAACGGCCCGTCGTCCGGCAGGACCGAGCACGCTGCTGCCATTTTGTCGCACGTTATCCGGAAAGAGACCGGAAGTCGCGGCTGCGACGTGTAGAAGTCCCCGGTCCGAATGTCAGCAAGGAACTCTCCATCTTCCTTGGTGAACTTGCCGGTGATCTGCCTGCCGTTCGCGCGGACCGCGTACTCGGGCGGGTCGTCGCTCTTCCACCAGCGAAGGTCGATCCGAAGAGTTTCAGGCAATTCTCCGTAAGCCGTCTGCGGAGCAACGGTCAGCGGATAGAGCCAGCGCGCGGATTCCGACGGCGTCAGAACAATGCTGTCACCCGGGTTGCCAAGCTCACGAGGATCGACGACCTCACGGTCTATCTTGAGAACCTGGTCTTTGAGCCACTCAGGAACGGCTGCCCTGGTCGGCAGAGTGCAGGCGGCCTTGAAGCTGACCTCGAAACGACTGAGGCCGCTCTCCTCTTTCTTCTCTATTTTGACGATTTTCCCCAGCAATCCGAACATACTTGATACCTCCCGCCTGCCGACAGTCCATATAGCATGATGCATCCGGACGCTCAATTGTTCACTGCAAAAACAAAACGCCCGCTTATCCACGACCTCCGCCGTACAGGGCAAGACCGTGAATAAGCAGGCGCCTCAGGGGCTGGGATGGCGTTTCTCCTGCGATTGCTATTGCTTTTTTGCCGACCAGCCAAGTGGAATTGTAGGGGAATTGGGGAGGATTGTCAATATCGTACTCAGTTCAGGAAGGGTCGGTACGACTCTTCTCGCTGCTGACCCCCGGGGAGAACGCGAGCGTAATCCCCTCTCCCTTGAGGGAGAGGGTTAGAGCCTGCCCTGAGCGAAGCGAATGGGGTGAGGGTGAAAGTTCTCTCCATTTCTGAACTCTTACTCAATATCTTATAGTTGCTGCACTTCTATCGACCAGTCCACTATGTCCAAATCGGGGTGGAAGACGTCGCCGTCCGGCTCCAGTCCTTCCGTGCCATTAGAAATGAACTGCCCCGGGGTAACGTTCAGTCGCAGGAACGCGTTGCTGCTCCCGTCCCCGAGCGCGTCCCATTGCCGCGGGCCCACGAAGGATGGGTCGGTGGGGACCACGTCCGTGGCAATGAAGTTTATCTCAAGCGTCTGTATCTGGTTTCCATCCGTCTGCGGAGGGATTACGAGATCGTCCAGATCCAGCGTGAACCTGAGCGTGTTGCCGCTGGGGCCGGGGGTGATGAAGTTGACAGGCGGGCCGAGGTAAACCTTGCCCAAAAGACCGGCATCGGGTATCCTGAATAGGCCGTAACCGCCCTGCGGAAGGCTGGTGTCGAACTGAACGTAATGGGTAATCGCCCCGGCGCCCCAGCCGTTGCCCCAGGGCGGGCCGACGACCGCTTGGGGACCGTCGTTCGGGTCACCATCATTGTCGATTGCGACGTAATAGAAATAGTCGGGATTGATGACGCCCGCGACGCGCATCTCGATGACCAGTCTGCGCGCGGCGCCGGGTCCGCCCGCGGGGGCGCGGGCGCATCCAGTGAGCGCGAGCGCGGCGAACACGGCAAGCATTATTGTGGGAAAACGACTCATAGGGTTACAGGGTTCTAGGGTTTCAGGGTTCTAAGGTTTTCGGGGTATTGAGGAGTGTCTAAACCTCACAGACCTCATAAACCTACAAACCTACAACCTCGCGACCCTTATAACCCTACACATTATAGCGCCTTTGGGGTATTGGTTGTGAACGCGCTTGCTTACTTTCTGGCTTTGATTTCCGCCGGGGGGTTGATAGCGGCATTTGCGCCCTTCAACCTGTGGCCGCTTGCGTGGGTCGCGCTTGCGCCGATCTTCATCGTGTACAGCAAATCCTCCTTCAGGACAAGTCTGGCCGCGACGCTCTTGATGGGCGCGGTTTTCTTCGGCGGCTTGCTCTACTGGATAACCATCTTCGGGTACGCGCCGTGGGTCCTGCTCGCTCTGTTTCAGGCCTTGTTTTTCGTCGGCTTCTGTGCAGTCGCGTATCCGGCGTTCCGCGCTCGTTCGGCGTGGTTCAGGCTGCTTGTCGTTCCGTCCGTCTGGACGGCGTTCGAGTGGCTCAGATCGCTTGGACTCCTCGGGTTCACTTGGGGCAATCTGGCGCAGTCGCAGGTCAACTACCTTCCTGTTATTCAAGTCGTCAGCGTGACCGGGCCGTGGGGCCTTGCATTTTTGATCGCGGCGGCGAACGTCGCATTGGCTGAATTGCTACTGTCGCGCCGGACGGCCCTCGCGCAGGCCGGCCTTGTGGCCGCGGCGATATGCGCGGCGATCATCTGGGGCGCGTTCGCCCTGTGCGCCGGGCGGGCGAGCGGGAAGCCGGTCCGAGTCGCCATCATACAGGGCAACGTGGACCAGGAGGTCCGTCCTCGGCAGACCTGGGACGAGCACAGGACGCGAACCATTGCCGAATACGTGACTATTACATCCGAGACCCTGAAGCGTCGCCCGGATCTGGTCATCTGGCCTGAGACCGCCATACCCGACCAGTTCTCCCGCCCGGGCGGACCGCGCCGGCTGCTGGGCTATCTGGCGAGCGCGGCAAGAGTCTACTTGCTTGTAGGGGCTTCGGACATCGTTCCCGGCCCGTCCGGCGACGCGATGAGGGAGTATAACGGGGCATTTCTGTTTTCTCCTCACGGAGACCTTGTGGGAAAGTACTACAAGGCGCACCTCGTTCCGTTCGGCGAAGTGGTGTTTGGCAGAAAGTGGCTGCCGTTCCTGGCGCGGTACAAGATAAGGGACTTCGACTATGCTCCCGGACCCGGTTATCTGCCGCTGCGGGCGGATTTCGGCAACCTGGGCGTGATGATCTGTTTCGAGTCGATATTCCCGCAAATCTCGCGCCAACTCGCGAAGCGAGGCGCGAACGTGTTAGTAGTAATGACGAACGACGCCTGGTTCAAACGCACGGCCGCTGCCGAGCAGCACCACGCTATGTCCGTGCTGCGGGCGGTCGAGAACCGGCGGTTCCTGGCGCGCTGCGCGGCCACGGGCATATCCAGCGTGATCGATCCGTGGGGCCGGGTCCTCGACTCGGCAGGGATTTTCAGGAAGAAGATCATCTACCGCGACATAGTACCGTTGACGAGGCAAGCGCCCTATACGCGTCTCGGCGACTGGTTCGCGTACCTGTGCGTCGTCTTGTCATTTGCCGGGCTGATCTGGACGCGACAAAGCCGCATGGGTGACGGGTGATGGGGGATGGGGCAGAATGGTCAACCGTCAACCGTCAACCGTCTACGGCCGCCCGTCCGGGGACGGATGCCGCGCGTATCTGTCTTGCCTGAGTCGGGATGGAGCGCGGACGGGGAGGTCCTTCTCGTCAGCCAGCGCCTGTCCCTTGCCACGCAAGTAGCACGACTCGTGCCAGCCTCCGCACTTGCACGAATCACCTCGGAGGTCGCACCATTCAACCTCGCCGGCAAACCACCAATAGTCGCATTGTGCCAATTCCGATTATCCTCCTCGGAACAATGGGGATGCGTTGCAGACAAGCTGCACGGTACCTATTATCGGCAGACCGCCCCTAGGATTGCAGGGAGTTGGGAAGCGCGTTCGGTGCAGGCTGTCGGACGGACGAGTCGGACCCGTCGGACAGGTCCGACAACCAACAACCATCACCCCCAACCGACTCCGGCATTGACAAGGAAGGAGACGCGGGATAGAGTACGAAAGGGGATATATAGGGGTCCTATGGGTGTTCTTATCGGCCTTGATATCGGCACTACGAAACTATGCGCCGCGGCTTTGGACTCGTCGAGTGGCCGTATGATGGCCGTCGAGGATGCGCCTAACGACTCGCGGGTTGAGTCCGCGCCAGGGGTCGCGGAGCAGGACGCCGGCTCGATTGCAGGCAAGTCCCTGGCGCTGCTGGCCCGCCTTTCGAGCCGGCCGGAGATTCGGCAGTCCGAGGTCGTTGGGATCGGCGTCACCGGCCAAATGCACGGAGTAGTTGTGGTGGATTCCGCGGCTAATCCGGTTACTCCTCTGGTTACCTGGCAGGATGGGCGCGGAACCGCGGAGTATTCCACGAGCGGCCGGAGTTACGCGGAAGAGCTCGCCCATCGGCTTGGCGACGAGGCTTTGAAAGCAAGCGGCTGCGGCCCGGCGACCGGCTATGGAGCGGTCACTCTGCTCAGGATGAAGGAAGAAGGCTGCCTGCCTGCCGGCGCAACGGCTCTAACGATCCACGATCTGATCGTTCGCGTTTTATGTGGCGCCGCGGTCACCGACCCGACCGACGCAGCGAGCTGGGGGATATTCGACGTCCGCCACGGCTCGCGCTGGCTCCCTGAAGCCCTCGACGCCCTGAGTCTGCCGGACGGAATGCTGCCCGGCGTGGTCCCGACAGGATCAGTGGCAGGCGGCCTGCTGCCGGATGTCGCGCAACGGATCGATTTGCCGTACGGAACGCCGGTCGCCGCGGCGCTGGGTGACAACCAGGCGTCGTTCATGGGCAGCGTTCCTTCTATGAGCGAAAGCGTTTTGTTGAGCCTGGGGACGGGCGGCCAGATGTCCGCGCCGATAGGGCGATTCGCGCGAGCGGATGGATTGGATACCCGGCCCCTCGTTGCCGGGCAATGGCTCCTCGTGGGCGCGAGTTTGTGCGGTGGACGGGCTTACGAAATCCTGGAGAAGTTTTTCGCCGGCGTTGGCAGTAGTTTATTCGATGCCGGTGGAACGGAAAGGCTTTATGATCGGATGAACCGTCTGGCGGCGGATGCGGACGAGGAGTGCGGAGTGCTGACGGCGTCGACGCTGTTCGAAGGCAGCCGGCTGGATCCGGGGGCGCGCGGCTCTATCGCAAATGTGAGCGGCGCGAATTTCACGGTCGGAAATCTCACGCGAGCGGTTATCAAAGGTATGGTAGCCGAATTGGCGGCGTTTCTGGATTGCGCCCGGCGAGCGGGCGCCGTTCCGAAATTCTGCTCCGGGTCAGGGAACGCGGTGCGAAGAAATATCGTGGTGAGGAATGAGATACAGAAACAAGTTGGTATGACGCTCCGTATGCCGCCTCACCCGGAAGAGGCCGCCGTAGGCGCGGCCCTGGCGGCGGGAATCGCGACCGGAGTATACGCGGATTGGACGGCGGCGGGAAAGACGTTGTTTGGGGAAGGGTTTTAGGGTTCTAAGGCGAATCACAGGAGAGCGGTAATGGCTGTTGTGGAGGAGAAGATTCGATTCGATCCGGACCGTTTGGCGGAGCAGCTTCTGTCGGTGCAGAAGCAGAACCGGGAGATGGTCCGCCTCGACGGGTGGTTTTATATTCAGGAAATCCGGAAGGAAGCGCTTGAGGGCTTACGGGCAAGGGCGCTCCCTCCCTCTTCAGGGGAGGGCTGGGGAGGGGTCTCGCTCCCAAGAGTTCTCGCGCAGGCGAAGCTGTTCGAGGCGGTATGCAAACGCATGCGACTTTCGATCCGGCCCGACGAAGTCTTCGCGGGAACTCAGGACGATGCGTTCGCCCGAACCTACGCGCTGATCAACCCGGAGTTTCGCGTCGAGACCTTCGCGGGCTATTGCGACCCGATGGCGGTTTACGGCGACATAACGCCCGCGCCCGAATTGGGGTTGACGGAAGAGCGCATACAACGGGTTCGAGACTTTTGGGCGAAGGAGGAGTACGCTCAGGCGCTCAACTCTGTTTACGCCGAAACCGGACTTGAGACAGGGGAAGTCGTATACTTCGTGGAGCAGGTTACCGGGCATACGGTGGCGGATTTCCGGCCGGCGATGGAGCAGGGGCTCACTCATCTAATCGAACGGGCCAAATCCGCGGCGAACACGGCGGAAGGAGAGAGGAGAGACTTCTACGAAGCCGCGGTGATAGCGATGTCGGGGGATCTTCATCTGGCGGACCGGTATTCGGCCCTGGCGGCGGAAATGGCCGAGACTGAAGCGGACCCGGTGCGGCGAAGCGAGCTGCAGCGTATCTCATCCACCTGCGGACGTGTCCTTCGCGAAGGGGCGCGTGATCTGTACGAAGCCATTCAGTCGTTCATCCTCCTTTGGATGGCGATGGCAATCGAGCAGGCTCCGAACCCGTACGCGTTCAGTGTGGGGAATCTGGACAGGATTCTGCAGCCGTTCTTCGATAAGGCGCCGGTAGACCACGAAGTTGCCGTACAGCTCACGCGGCATCTTCTCGCGCTCTTCAACGTCGGGGACCGCAATTGGGCGATCAGCCAGAACATAATGGCGGGGGGGCGATGCGAGAACGGTCACGATCTGACTGGCGAGATGACCTACGTTGTCCTTGACGCTTTCTTCCGGAGCAACTACCCGCAGCCGTCGCTCTCCGTCAAGCTGCATTCCGGCACGCCGGAGCGCCTTTACGACGCTATGAGCCGGTTTTTCACGACGCCGGGCAGCCTGACTCCGAGTTTCTTCAACGACGACCGCATGTTCGAAGTCCTGCGGCGCAAGGGCATCGAGGAAGAAGACCTGCCATTCTACGGCATCGCCGGGTGCCAGGAGCCGCTGATTATGGGCAAGGAGTCGGGCAATACCACGAACAGTTGGCTGAACCTGGCGAAGGTCCTGGAACTGACGATTCACGGCGGCAAGAGCGCGATCAGCGGGCGCAAGATCGGTTTGTCATACGAGGAAACGGGCCTTGACCCGCGGAATCCCATTGGTAACCCGGAGCGCTTCAGATCGGCCTTTTGGAAGCAGTTGGATTACTTCGTGCCGCGTATGGCAAAGGCCGCCAACGGCTGTACCGAAGCGCTTGCGCTCCTGCCCGTTCCGTTTCTCTCCTGCTTCATGGGGGGATTGACTACAGGCCGCGACATGCGCGACATCACGGCAAAGGGGACGAAATACAACGCTTCCGGATGTCTCATCCACGGGCTGAGTATCGTCGCGGACAGCTTTGCGGCAATAGACTATGCTTCCGCGACCGCTCCCGAATCCTTAGCCGATCTGCCGAAAGCGCTGCTGGCGGATTTCGAGGGCCACGAGGGATTGCGCGATTTGCTGCTGGAGTCGCCTAAGTACGGAAACGACGAAGCGTTCGTCGATGCGTACGCGGGAGAAATTGCCCGACAGGTCTCGGCGCGAGTCTACGCGCTTCGGAACTCGTTCGGAAATCCTTTCCTGCCGGACTGGAGCACGCCGAGCACCCATCTGCTGTACGGCTATTGGGCCGGAGCGACTCCCGACGGCCGGAGCGCTCGCAAGATGCTTGGCTACGGCGTCGATCCCACCGCTGGGATGGCAACGAAAGGTTTGCCGGTGAGGATAATGAGTATGCGCAATCTACCGTACGAGGATTTTCTCGGAGGGTATGCAAGCCACATCGGGCTCGACGCCGCGCTGGTAAAAGCGTTCGGCGAGGACAGATTTGGGCGCGGATTGCGGGATTACGTTATCAACCCGCTGTTCGGTTACACCGGCGACGACCGACGGGGAGGATACTACGTTTATCTCAACGTGGACACTGCCAAACGCCTGCGGAAGATTCTCGAAAACCCGAAGGAAATGGTCCCAAGCGGGATATACATAATGCGCATCCACGGCACTTTCGTGAACTTTCTCGATCTCTCGCCCGCGATACAGGAGGATATCATCACGAGACTCGATCCAGACTCCACGCGTCTTGCGGGAGTCGCATGAGCGAGACCCAGGCCCACAACCTGCTGGTCCTCAACACAGGGTTCACCGTTGCCGTGGACGGACCGGGGCAGCGGATGGTCGTCTACCTCAAGGGCTGCAATATGTGCTGCCCGTGGTGCGCCGCGCCGGAGTCGATGGCCCACAGGCCCGAGGTCCTTTTCTACTCAGGTCGCGCGGACGAACCAGTCCGCCTGTCGGAAGCCTGTCCGATGGGCGCGGTCCGCGTTGGTCCTGATGGCGTCCGCCGGGATACGCTCGTCTGCGCCTCTTGCGACGATTTCCCCTGCCTGAAGTCCAACAGCCGCGCATTTGAATTGGCGGGAGGGCTGATGTCCGTCCAGGCGATTGTGGACAAGGCCGCTCGCTATCGGTCCTTCTACAGCAAGTTGGGTGGGGTCACGATCGGCGGGGGAGAGCCGGCGTGCCAATTCGATGGGGTTGCGGAGTTGCTGGCCGGGCTGCGCGAACAGAGCATTCACACCGCGGTTGAAACCAATGGTTCCGAGCCAAGACTGCCGGAGTTGTTTCCGCTGATCGATCTGCTATTCATCGACTTGAAGCATCCCGACGACGACCAAGCCGCTCGCATAACTGGTCAGGGAAATCGCGTAACCTTGGACAACATTAGACATCGTTACGAGCAAAAAGGCGCGATGGTCGTTCGGATTTGCCTTGTGCCCGGTTACAACGCCGACGATAAAACGGTGCGCGCGTTTGGCGAGGTCCTTTCCTCGATCGGGCGGTTGAACATCGAGCTGCTTCCGTTTCACCGACGAGGCGAGGTCAAGTGGCGAGCGCTCGGACGCGAAATGCCGGCAGCGGATGCGGCCGAGCCGACGAACGAGCATCTCCAGTTTGCCAGGAAAATGCTTTCTATCTATGGACTGAACGTTTCATAGCGCCTGACGGTGTTGAAACTAGGAAAACAGGAAAGCAAGGAAAACGGGAAAGGAAATCCTTTATCCCGAAATCACGAAAGTACGAAAGACCGAAATGGAAGAGAATGATGAGTGATTTGCCGTGGTGGTGAGGTTTATGGGGTTTGTGAGGGTTGCGAGAAGTGAGTAGTGATCTTAGAAAGACCGAATCGGTTGATGTCGCCGTTACTCCGGCTGCGTCAGGTCGGCAATTGGTGCGGTACTCTCTGCCTTTTCCGAAGGGGTTTGTGCGGGAGGGCGAAGTCCTGGAGGTTTCGGATGGCCGGAGCAGGGTTATGGCAGCGCTGCGCCCGTTGTCTTACCATCCCGGCGAAGAGAAGCCTTCCTCCGTTCGCAGAGGGCTGGTAACGTTTCCGTACGAGTTCAAGAGCGTGAAGCCGGTCAGGTTTGAACTCATGCCTGTGTCCGGCTCGTCGGAACCGCGGCTGGCGTTCGCGGCGGACGTTGTAGTGGATGGCGAAGCGGTCAGTATTACTTATCGCGACGGCCCCGTCTTCCGCGCGCGCCTCGTCGCTCCCAGACGGACGAGTTGTGAACCGGCGCAAACGGAGATCGTCGAGTCTAACAGCTACTTTACGTGGACAAGGGTTCTACTGCCCGATTCGCGTTGGCCTCGCGTGATCGAAGTTCGGGCGGACGTCCTGGGCGGTGTCACCGTGATCGCCCATCTGCAGCGGAATCTGAGAGGAAACGGGTATGCGCCGGCGTTCGGGTGGAAACTGGACGTGGAGGCAAGCTCCGCCGTTCTCGAACCGGAGGATGGAGCTAACAAGGTCGGGCAAAGAGCGATAACGCACAAGTTCGAGGGCGACGCTTCCTGCGCGGCCTTCTTCGACAATTGTCGCTTTGCGCTTCGGCATCCGACGGCGCAGTTCAAGCGCCGGGGCTTGGTGACCATCAAACGGGCCGTGGCCGGACGAATCTCCTACCGCTATCTGCGCTCCACGGTGGAGGAAAAGGTCCCGATGCAGCAGGCCGCGTGGCGGAAGGCGGAGTTCACAATTGCGCCCGCCGGGCTTGCCCCACTTGCGGAAACGCTCGAATACCCGCACGCGGTAACTGTGGACCTTCGGCTGTGGGATGAATTGTACGGCATCGGCAGCCCGCTGGATCTGTGCGATTACCCGGAACTCGCCGAGATTGTGGAGTATCATCGTGAGGCGATTCGCCGCAGCGCCGCGCTTGGCGACGATTGGGGCAACGTGACCATGTTCCACGACGGGTCGGACCATGGGGCGATCAACGGGATGAACCGCTTGAACCTGTGCATCCCGATCTTTGAAGACGCCTACCGGGCCGGTGACGGTCGCCTCCTCAAGGCCGCTTTGCTCTGGTGCGAGAACTTTCACGATTTGACGGTTTGGTGGGGGCCGGGTAAGACCGGCGGAACGCGCTATCCCAATGTTATTCCTATTGGCAAAAAGCCGCCGCATGACGATCGGACATTCCAGTGGCGGACGAATGGCCAATCGCATTTCTGCACGAAAGGCTTCTATGCGTTTCTGCTGGCCTACGAACACACGGGCGATCCCCGTATGCTCGACGCGCTCAAGGCTCAGGTCGCGTACACGTCTGAGCACGTGCGCGCGGGCCGCAACGGCACGCGCAACGTCGGCTGTGTTCTGGATTTCGTGAGGCTGTATCGCTGCACGGGAGAACGCGTTTACCTCGATCAGGCCCTGCGCCTGTTTCGCGAGCTTAGAAACCTTCTTTCGACAGGAGACCTGTTTACTGAAAGCGGCAGGCCGATATACGCCAATCCCCCGTTCATCGAGGACGACAGCGCCTGGCGCTTGTACCCATTCGCGAAGCCGTATATTCTGGGTTACGCTCTTTCGGGTCTACCGGAGCTTATCCAACACACGACGGATGAGCCGAAGCTGCGCGATGTCGTTCAGGCGGTGGCGGACTTTCTGACGGATAACCAGGACCCACTTGGCGGGTGGAGATATCCTCATCCCCGGTCCAGCCTTGCGTACGGCGAGCTGGCGACCGAGGGCGCGTGGCAGTTGGCCCAGGCGGACAAGGCGCTGGGTGTTCAGCCGAGGCATCTGGACGCTATCGAGCGCGCTCTGCGTCAGCGGATCCTGCCGTTCAGGAAAACGGGGACGATATTCTCCGCGCTGGCCGGGTGGGAGGTCTCCACGGGAAAGGTGAAAGAGCGGCGGGAGGTGAACGATTTATACGAGCATCCTGAGTCGCGCGATTACACGAGGGATTACGACGAGGGCGAACTGAGCTTCGGCAGGTGCTGTCCTGATGGGTCGGTGCGCTTCGTCGATACGCTGCGGTTCTATGCGCAACACCGCCCGCTGTCTCGTCTGCTGGAGCCGCCGGCGGACGACGAGCCGTTGGGCCGGGTTATGGCTCGTGTGCATGAGGAGAAATGAAAACATGCCGTTTTGTCCTAAATGCAGGTACGAGTACGTCGAGGGGGTAGCGGTTTGTCCCGACTGTGACGTTCCGCTGGAACGAGTTCTTCCGCCGGAAGAAACTCCGAAGTCGAGTTCGGGGGATGAACCGACGCCGCTGATGGTCGCCCAGGACGTGATCGAGGCGGACATTATCAAAACGATCCTCGGGTCCGCGGGAATCCCGGTTCTCGTCCAATCCGATACGATGCACATTTACCGCGCAACTCTTCTGCACGAACGGCCGATTGTTGTGCTCGTGCCGGCATCGAAACGGGCGGAAGCCGAGGACGTTCTCAAGCAGGCTTCAGAGGGCGGAAAAGAGATCGACTGGGACGTGTGGCGCAACAGGGAATTCAACCGGGAAGACGAGGGACGGGAACAGCAATGAGCAAGCTTTCGTGGGGCATAATCAGCACGGGACGGATATCAGGCGTATTCGCGAAAGGGGTCGCCGCGTCCAAAACCGGACAGGTCACTGCGGTTGCCAGCAGAACGCAGGACAAAGCGGACAAGTTCGGCGAGGAGCATGGCATCCCTCGCCGGTACGGCAGCTATGAAGCGCTCCTCGCTGACCCGGACGTGGAGGCGGTTTACATCTCGACGCCGCACCCGATGCACGCCGAATGGGCTGTGAAAGCCGCCGACGCGGGGAAGCACATCCTCTGCGAGAAACCCCTCACGCTCAACTATCCCGAGGCGATGGCCGTTGTCGAGGCCGCGCGCCGAAACGACGTTTTCCTGATGGAAGCGTTCATGTATCGCTGTCACCCGCAGACGGAGAAACTGGTCGAACTGATCCGCGGCGGGGCGATCGGCGAAGTGCGCATGATCCACGCGACGTTCAGCTTCGACGCGGGGTTCACCCCTGAGAGCCGTCTGTTCAAGAATGCTCTCGGCGGCGGCGGGATTCTGGACGTAGGATGCTACACCGCCTCGATGGCTCGGCTGATCGCGGGAGTCGCCATCGGACATGATTTCGCCGACCCGATCGAAGTGAAAGGGGCCGGGCATATAGGAGTCACCGGAGTTGACGAGTACGCGGCGGCGACGCTCAAGTTTCCGGGGGACATCATCGCCCAACTGGCGACCGGCGTTGGAGTGCGTCAGGAGAGCGTCGTGCGCATCGACGGGTCGGAGGGAAGCATCTTCGTCCCCTCGCCCTGGTTCTGCGGGAGAGATACCGGCGGGCCGAAGATCATTGTGCATCGCTATAAAGAGAAGCAGCCGGAGGAAATAGGGCTGGACGTCGGGACCGACTTGCTCTATGCGATAGAGGCCGACACGGTGGCCGCGTCATTAGACAAGAGACAGGCCCCGTCGCCCGCGATGACCTGGGACGATTCGCTCGGCAATATGCGAACGCTCGACCTGTGGCGTATGGCGGTCGGTGTGACCTATGATACGGAGAAGGCGGATGTAGACTACCCGACCGTGGACGCGCGTCCGGTTGAAATCAGGCCGGAGTGTAATATGCGGTACGGAGAAGTGAAAGACATCGGCAAGCCGGTATCGCGCCTCGTGATGGGGACCGTAGTCGATAGGATCCAGTTTGTGACGTCGCACATGTTCCTGATGTTCGACGAGTTCTTCGCGCGCGGCGGCAACTGCTTCGACACTGCGCATATTTATGGCCCGGCGGACTCGCTCCTGGGCCGGTGGGTTAAGAGCCGAGGTGTCCGCGAGCAGGTGGTCATCCTGGGTAAGGGCGCGCACACACCGCACTGCAACCCGGACGATTTGACCAGACATCTTCAGGAGAGTCTGGAGCGGCTGCAGACCGACTATATCGACCTTTACTTGATGCATCGCGACAACCTGGAAGTGCCGGTCGGGGAATTCGTGGACGTTCTGAACGAACACCACAAAGCAGGGCGGATTCGCGCGTTCGGCGGCTCGAACTGGACACTCGACCGCGTGGAGGCCGCGAACGCCTACGCTCGCGAACACGGACTGATGGAGTTCGCCGCCGTAAGCAACAACTTCAGCCTTGCTCGGTGCATGGAGCCGGTATGGACGGGATGCCTCTCATCTTCGGACTGCGATTCCCGCGAATGGTTCGCGAAGAACCAAATGCCGCTGTTCGCATGGTCAAGCGCCGCGCGGGGGTTCTTCGCCTGGGGAAACCCGGACGACCAATCGGACCCGGAGCTTGTTCGCTGCTGGCACAGCGACGACAATTTCCAGCGGTTGTCCCGCGCCAGGGAACTGGCCGCCCGGCGCGGCGTTCCGGCGGTCACGATAGCTATGGCTTACGTGCTCTGCCAGCCGTTTCCGACGTTCGCGCTGTTCGGGCCGCGGACGATGGAAGAGATGCGGATATCCATGCTCGCGCTCGACGTGGGCTTGACGCCTGAAGAGCTGCGTTGGCTGAACCTGGAGAGTTGAAGTGACAGGGAGTGTGAAAAAAGAGGGAAGCGGTCTTCTACCTCCCTCTCCTCCTTCGAGTGTTGAACTTTTCGACGCTCTACCGGCGTCTTCTCAACATCGCTCCGGTCAGGGCAAGCAGCCCCGATCCGAGAACGACCAGTGCCCCAGGCTCCGGAGCCGGTCCGTAAACCGGACCTGCGCCCCAGTTGACAGGAGCAGACCAGTCAGTGCTGCTGCCAAAGCCAATCTGGCTTTGCATTGGCGGCAGCTCCGGGTCGTAAACCCAGAAGGTCTCCCATCCGTCTGCACGCCAACCCATGTTCCAAGGGACGCCATTGGACTCAAACCCGAAATCAAGGGAGCCGAATCCGCTTGGGCCCGTCCATACCAGTAGGTGCGGGCCGTTGAGAATCTCCCCTTGATACACTTCCCCGGTAGGGGAGTAGTGTCGGGCGCTTTGAATGCCCTCAGTTCCTCCCAGCGCTACCAGTGACGCGAACCATCCCATCGGCGCCTGCCAATTCGTGTAGTTGTCCAGGTTCTTGTTCCAAGTGGCTACGACGAACTGGGACAGGCCCATATCGATGGTGGAGCCTGTTTCAGGGTATAAGCTCACGTGATACGAGTACTGATACCTGTACTCGCTTACCTGGTATACGGTCGAAGTGACGGTCGCGCCCCCGAAGGCAGGGATGACCAACCCCAGGGACAACGCGAGAGCCAGGATCACACAGACGTAAATTCTCAATCACTCACCTCCTTTCCTGCTGCATTTCCCGCGTACGCTTCGCTCGCTCCGCGGAGCCGCGCACAAACCAGTGAAATGACAGTGGAACCGGCTCACCGGTTGTGCCGCGGAT
This sequence comes from Armatimonadota bacterium, assembly GCA_030649165.1. Taxonomy (GTDB): domain Bacteria; phylum Armatimonadota; class UBA5829; order UBA5829; family JAUSEB01; genus JAUSGG01. Next base: position 30,419 of record JAUSGG010000015.1, on the reverse strand, counting down.
GACAGGAAAAGCGTAACAAGGCCAGGCATTATCGTCGGGCCGAATTCCTTACTTCACGCGTCGCTGTTGTCAGGCCGCGAGGCGCTTGCGGCCAGTGCGCCAAAGGTACGCGCAGATTTCATGGGCACTCTATATCCCGCCCGCCTGCTTGTCAAGCCGTTCGGGAGCCGTTCGAGAGAAACCGGCGCAAATATCGCGTTTACGGCCCCCTACCTCCGAAAAGCTTCCTTGAGCGCATCCAGCTTCGCCGGCTCGGCGAGCGCGTGACGGAAGGCGAACATCATCACTCCCGAACTACCGTATGCGTCCAAGCCGGCGTTCAGCGTGCGGAAAACGTCCTCCGCCGTCATCACCACCGGTTCATCGCACACCTGCACGATCGGCCAAACCCTCCTGTCCGTGTTCTCCCAGACGTAGTTAGTGTGATCTTCGACCCACTTCAAAGGCCGGTGGCACATCTCGTGATACACCATAGGTGAGAACACGTCTACGTGTTTCGCAAGCGCCTGTATATCCTGGCCGAGGACGTTCAGCATCGCGCCGTCGAAATCCTCCCGCGTCCAGGGGACGCTGAAGATGCCGAGTATCGCCTCATGACTCAACTGGACTATCGTCGCCTTGATCTGCCCGACGAAATCCGTGACCGATTGACACTTGAACTCCACCCACTCTTGCCTGTGGTTCGCGAGTATCCACTGCGCCTTTTCCACGTTCGTCTTCAGCTTCGCCGGATAGCGGACATCTTTTGCCTTCGCGAATTTCTCCAGGCAGGCGTTGCAGAAGCAGAGGTCCTCCAGCGCCGGTTTCTTCTGTTCCCATTTGCCGGGGTAGCGGATGAAGTCGAGCCACAGGCCGTCGTACTCGTAATGCTGGAACTTCAGAGACACTTTCTCGAGGATTTCCTTCCGGAGCCAATCCTGGTTTGGGCATACGCCGCAGTAACCCGGCTCGGGCTCGCCGCCGGGTTGGCCGTCCGCCTTTATCGGCCTGCTTTCGGGGTGGCTCTCCCAATGCTTGCCGGCGAACATGCCCATTTCCGCGTAGACCTTGATGCCGGCCAAATGGAGCTGCCGGATGAGGCCCCGGTCTTCCGGAACGGAGCAGACGGCGTCTATTCCCATTTCCTTCAGCAGTCGCGCGACCTCGGCATGGGACTTGCCCTTGAACGGTTCTGCATCGAGCGGCAGGCCGAACGCGCACTTGACCTCGTCGGTGGTGGTCGCCCCACTTGAGAAATCGTTTGAGTAGACGTGGACGTCGAATGGCGCGAAGCTGTCGCGGAACCTTCCGCCCGCGACCGGCGCGCGGCGCCCCTCGAACAGAACGTTCATCCTTCGGCCTGTCAATCCTTCCCAACCGAACGACACGCCGTCGAGCTGCGAATTGGTCGTGTTGCAGGCGACCACATAGTCATGGCCTTTCCAAGAGTAGCGAATCAGATCAACTTGACGCCTGGAGCATTTGACCGGCGCGACCTCGCCGGATGCCAGGATCGGTTCGAGACTTCGAAGCTGTCTCGCCACCCGCTTGATGTCTGACCAGAGATCGCTGTCCTGTGGGACGAAGCTTGCGCCCCACCAAAGGATGCCGTTCGCGCCGTTGGCCGCGGCGTCGAACGCCATGAAACGGGTCTCCGCATAAGTCGGGCGGCGGAAAGGTTCGATATCCTTCTCTCCCCATTCCACTATCCCGCACCCCTGGAGGACCATATAGATCGGCGCGTCGCCTGCGATATCGCGCTGCTTTCGGGTGAACGCCCCCACGGTCGCAATACTCGGAGTGAGCGTTCCCTTGACCGCTCCGTTATTGCCGCCGCCGCCGGGAACCGGGTAGATATCGACGCCGAACGCGTCGGCCGCGGTCCGGCCGTCCGATTTGTAGCCTTCTTTCGCCGGCTGTGACGTGAACCAGCGCAATTCCTCGATCTCCAGCCGCGGCGCGTGGTTCAGGAGGACCTGATGCTCGGGGTCCGCCGTCTTCACGACTGCATATCCATCCTTCAGCGAGTCGATCAGGCCGTACATCTCGTCTTGAATCTTCTTGTGCAGCTTCCAAATCGGCGTATAGCCGTGCCCGCTTACGTCGTGACCTTTCCAGTTCCACAACGGCTCGTCGGGACCCTCCCAACCAAGCAGCGCCGGTTTGTCTTTCAGCGCGGTCACCATCTTGCGCAGCGCTTCGATCCGCGCGGCTCGCTCGGCCGCGCCCACGGGCAGGACCATATCGTACCCGGTCGTAACGACGGCGCGAATCCCCAGCCGGTCCATCTCCGCGAAGACCTCGTTCGACGTTGACGACGGCACGAGCAGGCAGTTGAAACCGGCGCCGGCCATATCGTCCAGCACAGCCTTATTGGCGTCTCCGGCGGGATGCCTGTACACACCAATTACGAATATCGGCTTGCCTCGGAACTGGACTCGCCGCGTCTGCCGGCCGGCAAGACTTGCCGTGGAGCACAGCGAAAGCGCCAACAGGATGAGGATCAGCTTCATGAGTTTCCTCCGGATGAATCGGGGATGGCCCGGCAAAAGATACCGGCTGGGGCCATTATACCGCCGGCTTCATCCGCATACAACGTGTCCCGGCTCAACACGCGGAAGGCTCTTAATCACGAAAGTACGAAAAAACGAAAGATGAAAGAATCTGTCAGCTCTAGCAAAGAGCTTTACCTAACAGGTCTTGAGCTGACAACTGACGTCTGATAGCTGATAACTGATAACTCCTTTCCCCATCCGCGTTTATCTGCGTTCATCTGCGGTTTCAAACTCCGCTTTCTTACTCTCGCGCTTTCGTGATTACTACCACGAACAGGAACTTGCCTCACTCCTGCCTAAGAACTCAAGTGTGAAAACCATAGGTATTCTTACAAGCGGCGGCGATTCGCCCGGAATGAACGCCTGTATCGCGGCGGTGGTCCGTCGGTCCGAAGTCCGTGGGTTGAAGAGCGTCGGTATCCTGCGCGGGTTCGAGGGGCTGGTCGGCGGTAGCGCGATGCAGCTTGACGCGCACTCCGTGTCGGGCATCGCCGGACGCGGCGGCACGATATTGGAGACGAGCCGCGACGGCTCGTTGAAGGCCCGTCTGGAGGTCGGCGCGCTGGGCCGGATGTTTGCGGCTGTGGGAATCGACGCGCTGATCGTCTTGGGCGGTGGAGGATCGATTAGCGCGGCGAGGGGGATATCCGACGCCGGATTGCCGGTTATCGCCGTTCCGTGCACCATCGACAACGACATTGCCGGCACGGACTACACTATCGGCTTCGATTCCGCCTGCAACCGCGTCATTGCCGCCGCGAACGACATAGCCGACACGGCCGAGTCACTGGGAGGGCGGATATTCCTCATCGAAACGCTCGGCGGCGAAAGCGGGCACATTGCGATATCGAGCGCGTATGCCATCGGCGCGGACGCGGTTCTGGTCCCGGAGATCAAGCCCGACCTTCCAGTCCTTTGTGGCCGCTTGAAGGCGGAAATGGACGCTGGGAAGACATACGTAGTGATCGTCGTCGCCGAGGGCGCGGGGCCGGCGCCGAATCTTATCGAGCCGATCGCGGAATTGGTTGGCCGCCGCGTTCGCGTCACCGCCCTGGGCCACGCCCAGCGCGGCGGTCCGCCGACGTATTGGGACCGCAAAATGGCCCGCGCATTCGGCGAAAGAGCAGTCGATCTGCTGATTGACGGCGAATGCGACGCAATGACCGCCCTGGCTGGAGGTGTTCTGACTGAAACGCCGATGTCCGTCCCGGTCTCAACAAAGAAGCCTTTGGACGAGAAAACATACGAACTCATCAACACGGGGGCCAAGCTGAAAGCTGGCGGCTGACATCTGTCAGCTTCCTTCCCATCCGTGTTTATCTGCGTTCATCTGCGGTTTCAAATGTTTCGTGTTTTCGTGATGGAGAAAACGCTATGAAGCCTTTCGATGTCATCGGAATCGGATACGCCGCGGTTGACTACCTTGGCGTCGTGCCACATTATCCGGAGCTTGACGAGAAGGTCCGCATGGTCGATTTCGCCCGGCAGGGTGGGGGGCCGGTCGCGACTGCTACGGTCACGCTGGCCCGTTTGGGCGCAAGAGCGTCTTACGTCGGCAAGGTCGGCGACGATGACTTCGGGGAGTACATCCTGCGGCAGTTGCAGGCCGAGGGCGTGGACACGAGCCGGGTTATTGTCGAGCGAGGGGAACAGTCGCGGTTTTCCTTCATCATTGTGGACAAGAACACCGGCAAACGTACGATCATCTGGAAGACGCTGGATTCTCCGCTGCGGGTTGACGAACTGGACCGCGAGCACGTTCTTTCCGGCGGAATCCTTCATCTGGACGGGCACGAGCAGGAAGCCGCCCTGGCCGCGGCCCGATGGGCGAACGACGCGGGGATACCCGTCTCGCTTGACGCAGGCAGCGTGCATCCGAATACGGAAGAGCTTCTAAGCTATGTCGATGTGCTCGTCGCCTCGCACAAGTTTGCACAAGATTTTACGGGAAAGTCAGACCCTGTTGCGGCCGTTCGGGACATGGCCCGCGGTCGGACCAGGGTAAGCGTCGTCACCTCGGGCGAAGACGGCTGCGTTTGTAAGGACGGAAAGGTGGAGTTTCACATTCCGGCGTTCCAGGTAGATGTGGTGGACACAACCGGGGCAGGGGACGTATTCCACGGCGCGTTTGTCTATGGGATGCTCCAGGACTGGGACCTGCGGCGCACAGCGGAGTTCGCCGCCGCCGCCGCCGCGATCAAATGCACAAAACTCGGCGGCCGCGCCGGCATCCCCACACTCCCCGAAACCCTCGCATTTCTGAGGGGAAGGTCAATCTAACGAGGAAAACGGGAAATGCAAGAAAGCGCGAAATCGGATTTGAGATCTGGCATTGTGTTCGATGAGCTGTCGAATCGCGTCATTGGAGCTGCCGTAGAGGTCCATAAACAACTTGGCCCAGGTTTCATGGAGACGATTTACGAGCAGGCTTTGAAGATAGAGCTTACAAAGAGGATGATCGCATTTGAGAGTCAGAAGCAGATCCGGGTTAGGTATGAGTCGCAGGTCACAGGCAATCACACGCTCGACCTGGTGGTTGAAGGCCAGCCAATCGTGGAACTCAAGGCGGTGAAGGCTCTGGAAGACGTGCATTACGCCCAGTTACGATCGTATCTTCGAGCAATGGGTCTCTCCGTCGGATTGCTGCTCAACTTCAACAGTCCAACCCTGATCATCAAGAGGGTGGAATGCAACAAATGACATTTCCTGCTTTCTTACCTTTCCCGTTTTCCTGGTTAATTCTGAAGGAGTTTTTCGAATGGATGAGCCGGTTAGAGTAGGAGTAGTTTCCTTTACGGATCCGAGGAGTGTTGATCTGGCGGACGAGGGGGAGGCGTACAATCGCAAGTGTCATCAGGAGCTCGCGGCGCATTTGGCGACCGCGGGATTTGAGATCGTTGACCCGCTGGCCAAGCGCGAAACGTTCTTCCCGATTCGCAGTACGGCCGACGTTGATTACTGCGTTCACGAGCTTCGATGCGCGGGGGCGGAATGCGTGGTCCTGGGCATGTGGAAATGGACCGACCCAATGCTGGCGGTAGATCTCGTCCGCTCGCTCGATCTGCCGACTCTGCTCTATTGCGAATCGGACGTCAACTGGACCGGTTTGGGTCTTATAAGCGCCGTGGGCGCCGGACTGTGGCAGATCGCGCCGTCACACTCGGCCCTCAACCACACGCGCATCCGGGCCGACAAGGATAAGGCGGTCGCGTGGGTAAGAGGTGTGGGCGCGCTGCAGAAGCTGCGGAAGAGCCGGCTTCTCCTCTGGGGCGGCAGCTATTGCCTGCGTATGGAGCATTTGCAGGATGACGTTTCCAAGCTCAAGTCGTTCCTTGTCGGTGATGTGCTGAACGAGAGCGAATACCTGCTCATCCGCCGGGCGGAGGACATATTGAAGAACAGCCCGCGTGAAGTGGACGAGTTCATCGAGTGGCTGAAAGAGGGCGGGGCGCAGTTCAACTATGACGGACGTATGCTGACGGCCGAATCTTTCAGAACGCAGGTCGCGCTTTATCTCGCGGCGAGGCGCAGGCTAGCGGAGCTGGAAGGCGAGAACATCGTTGGGGTGTCGGTCCACTGCCAGCCGGCGCTTTCGGAGGAATACGGCGTGACCGGCTGCGGTATTCCGGCGTTTCTTCCCTTCGGTTTCGACCACAGGGGCCGCCAGCCGATTATCAATACCACGTGCGAAGGCGACATCAAGGGGCTTATCACCAGCGTGATGCTTTCGCTCGTCCACGGCGAGGCGCCGGCGCAGTTCGGCGATATCAGGGAGATCGACGTGGACGGCAAGAGGATGCTCGTCATCAGCAATTGCGGCGCGTCCTCGATCTACTACGCCGCCAACTCCAACGAACCTGAGAAGGCGCTTCCGAAGGTCCGTATCTGCCCGCAGTGCCAGGGGGCTTCCGGGGCGGCGATCGGATACTTCGGCGAAGCGATAGACAAGGTGACGGTAGCGAGGCTCGTAAGAATCGCCGGGGAGTACCTGCTGCACGTGGGCGTTGGCCGGGCGATAGATGTTACTAAGCAGATGTCCGACGCGCTGGTCTGGGGAGCCGTCTGGCCGCTGACGGTGGTCGATCTGGACTGGGACATCGACCGTTTCGTCGACGTAATGGGAAGCAACCATTATTCGATGGTCCCAGGCGACCACCTGCTCGCCCTCAGCTATCTTGCGCGGGAAGCGGGTATTCCCATCGTGCGAATCGATCAGTAACTGACGCGATGCTGCAGGTGGTTGTAAGAGAAAACGACGCCCGGCCCCAAGAGAAACGTGGCCGGGCGTCTATCGTGCGTTCGAGTTACGATACGCTGATTACGTTTTCCAGCGGCACGAGCTTATCGCCGATCTTCAGGATCGGCCGGCCGGACCGGAAGTCCACACTATCGACTTCGCCGGTCAGAACCGTAGTCCCGGATTCGGGATCGTACTCGCCATCGGGACTGACTGCCTGGACCGTTCTGCCGATCAAGGCCACTCCCTGCTGGAACGTTGACTGCGCCTGGGTGAGCAGTTCCAGGTTTCGGTTCACGTTTTGCATCTGCTCCAGACTCGAGAACTGCGCGAGCTGTGCGATGAACTCCTTATCCTCTACCGGCTTGAGCGGATCCTGGTTTCTCAACTGGGTGATCAGCAATCGCAGGAAAGCGTCTCGGTCCAGTTGCGATTTGATCGCGGTCTTCGCCGTTGTGTCGGGGGCCCCAATGGCCCCGATGTTCCCTGATACCATTTTCAGTCTCCTATGCCAGATAATCGAACCCGTAGCCGGAGTGTCGCGGGTATCCGCCCGCGTTGGCCGTTTCCGGGTCGTCGTGTTTGTCGTCTGCCGGCAGTCCCCACGGAGCATTTGCGTGTCCGTATCCGTTGCCCGGTTCTCCGTGTCTGCCCTGCAAGTTCCATCCCTGGTCAGGTCCAGCGCCGACCGAGACATCGATCGCGTCAACGTTTATCCCCGATCGGGCCAGTGTCTCTTTGAGAACGGCAATGTCCGCCTGGAGAAGCTGCCGCGCCGACTCAGTGCTCGTGCGGAGGACCGCCGTCACGGTCCCTTCCGCCGCGGTTACACTCATCCGCACGCTTCCGAGATGTGGAGGGTCGAGCCTCAGAGTCATCTCGGCGCCGCCATCGAAAAGGCGGGTCTTCGCGGCACGGACGATCTGGTTGATCACCCGAAACCCCACTTCACGGGCGGGATGCAGATGCGCCGGCGAAGCCACGTTTTCCGGTTTCCCGGTCGTCGTGACGCCCGGATCGGACAACAGGGACTCGAACCGGCCCTGGTTCTCATTGCCGTCCGAGCGTTTGCCTGAGTCCGTCGGCGCCGCCTGTTGGACATCATCGTCGATGACAACAGCCGTTCCGGTCGATTGTATTACACCTCCGGTTCTGTCCGGCAGCCAGTCGACGACTTGCGTCGCCCGGGCCGCCGGCTGGCCATGCGCGTTTGTCGCTGGTGTGTTGACCCAATCGGGTCTTCTCGTCAGCGACATCCAGGCAGGTCCTTCCGCCGCGGTCGGCGTCCGGTGTACCGGCTCACCACTCGGGTCGGCTTCGCGCGCAACTGGAGCAGGCTCTTGATCGGCGGCATCAACCGCCGAGGCTTTTGGGATATCCGGCCTTCTCAGAAGCGCAATCCAGGCCGGATCCTTTTCCGCGCCGGGTGGTTGGTCCACGGGCGGCGTTACAGTCTCCCCGCTCCGGCCCACTCCTCCCGCAACCGGAGGATTGAGCAAGAAAGCCGCCGACCGAGGATTCCATTCCTTTTGGACGGTTTGCGGCTGTACATCCGGTTGGGCGTCGCTGCCCTGCCTTCTCCGCGGCGCCTGGCCGGTTTTCGGGTCAGGATGCTCGATCGCCTGTGGGAGCGGTTGCTCTGCTGTCGATGTCGCTTCGGCGTCAACAGGCGCGACCCCACCCCAGCTCTCCTCTGTAGTGGGAGGGGGCAGATCGACCCCACCCGGTCCCTTCCCGATTCTCGGGACAGGCCCCTGAATGGGGCGGGGAACTGAGACCGGGTCAGGCGTCACTGTCTCAACCTGCTCCGGAGTTTCCGCGGAAACGGGCGGAAATGAAGCTTCGGGAACCGTCTCCTCTATACTCAGAGGAAGATCGGATATATCGCCCGCAGTGGCAATCTGAGCCAACATCTGTGGGACTGACCCCGAGGACCCCAACAGACTCGCGAGCTGGGCGTTATCACACGTATGTTCTTCGCCCTGTTTCTTCGACTCGGCGCGCGCCTGTTGTCCGGCCCTGACAGCGCCTGTTTCCGCGTCCGGGACCTCTGCCAAAAGGTCTCGGATCAGGCCGGCAAACCGGTCGTCGGAGCTTTCCGCATTTCGCGGAGTCTGAGCTCCGGCGTCCGGAGGGACGGCAGATCCGAGCGCCTCAAGCAGTAAGTTTCCTGCATTTGGCGTCATAGTATCACCTCCTTTCGTGATCAGATCTGTGTATCATTCCTCCATCATGTAAGTCTGCATGTGCCGGAGGGTTTCGCCTACGTAGCGTTGAGTCTCGTCGAATGGCGGAACACCTCCGTACCGGGTCACGTTTCCAGGCCCGGCGTTGTACGCCGCAAGGGCCAAGTCCAAAGAGCCGAACCGGTCAAGTTGTTGCTTCAAGTAACGCGCGCCGCCATCAACGTTCTGCGCGGGGTCGTGCGCATTGACCCCCAGAGCCCGGGCCGTTCCGGGCATAAGCTGCATCAGCCCGCGGGCGCCGACTCTTGAAACCGCGTTAGGGTTGAACCCGGACTCGACTCTGATAACCGCCTTGACTACCGCCGGGCTCAGGCCGTACTTCTCAGCCGCGGCCGCAATCAGCGGCTCCAGGTTCGGTGGACAAGGGCGGAACCGACTTGCCCGAGCCGTTGCGAGCGCGTCGCCGAAGGAGCCTGCCGGCGCTGAGTTCTGAGCGCTGAGTTTTGAGGTCTGAGTGATAAAGCGGCGGCGAATCTCCTCGACTCGGCTCTTGACGGCCTCCAGTCCCTCCAGGTTCATGCGCGTTCTCCGATTTGGCAGCGTTGATGATTACTTCTGATACTGGCCAACTCGTCCAGGAACGCCTGGTCCGCGCGCGCGGCTTGGTTGCCGTGCTCCGATTGCTTCACCTCGCGCAGACGGTCCAGCGCTTTTCGGTTCCTTGACGCCTCGACGACCTCGGCAGTCTTCTTGTCCTTGCGCTCAGTGATCCGGCGCAGCGCGGTCTCCTGGACCGAGATCTGGCCGGACAAGTCTTCAAGGTAGTCGCAGGCCCGCCTCATCTGCTCGGCGTCCTCCGATTGCGGCCCCTCTTTCATCCTGCGACTGAAAGCATCCCTGTCGCGGATCATGTCGAGCAACCTGGTCCTCTCGCGTCCGTATTCCGCGCGGATTGACGCAAGTTCGGCGAGCAAGGTGTCTTCGATCATGTGCCTGTAGTCAAGCAGTCTCTGTAGGTTGAATTGGAATTTTCTCATTGTTCCGCCCTAAACAGGTCCTCCAACGCTGCGATAGTTTGAGAGTAGGGGGCGTTGTCGTGCGTCCCCTGTCGCAGAAAAGAGGCTATAGCCTCGATGTGCGCTTTCGCATGGTCGATCTTTGGGTTGCTTCCGTCTGTGTATGCGCCGATGTTGATCATGTCCTCCGCTGATTTGTATGTGGCGAGGACGTCCCTCAGCATGGCGGCGGCTTTTCTGTGCTCGTCAGTGGTTACGTCCGGCATCAGACGGCTGACGCTGGAGAGAACGTCGATCGCCGGGTAATGGTTAGCGTGAGCGAGGTCTCTGGAAAGGACGATGTGTCCGTCGAGAATGCTGCGGACCGCGTCGGCGACCGGCTCGTTCATATCGTCGCCTTCCACCAGGACCGCGTACAGGCCCGTTATGGAACCCTGCTCCGCCGTTCCGGAACGCTCCAGCAGCTTGGGCAGCATCGCGAAAACGGATGGAGTGTATCCCCGGGTTGTCGGCGGCTCGCCCGTAGCGAGTCCTATCTCTCGCTGCGCCCAGGCGACTCGGGTAACGGAGTCCATTATGAACATCACGTCTTTGCCCTGGTCGCGGAAATACTCGGCAATACTGGTGGCCACCATCGCTGCCCTGAGTCTCGCGACGGCGACCTGATCGGACGTGGCGACGACCACGACGGATTTGGCCAGACCCTCCGGTCCCAGATCCTTCTCCAGGAAATCTCGGACTTCTCGTCCTCGCTCTCCAACCAGAGCGATCACGTTCACGTGCGCATCCGAGTTGCGGGCGATCATGCCGAGCAGCGTGCTCTTTCCGACTCCACTCCCGGCGAATATGCCGATCCGTTGGCCCCTGCCGCACGTCAATGCCGCGTCCACGGCCCGAATTCCAAAAGACAGCGGCTCCGCGATTCGACGCCTGCCAAGAGGATGGGGTGGTGTCCGGCCTACGAGCATGCGGTCCTGCGCATCGATCGGCCCGAGTCCGTCCAGAGGCCGTCCCAGGCCGTCCAGAACCCGCCCAAGCAGGTCCGGGCCGACTCCCACCTTGAGCGACGAACCGGTGGCGACTACGGCGCTTCCGGGGGCCAGTTCCTCCATTTCACCAAGAGGCATAAGAAGAACGCCATTTTCGCGGAAACCAACCACTTCGGCCAGCACGGGCGGCGCGTTGCGCTTACAATGTATCTCGCAGAGTTCTCCCAGCCGCGCGGCGGGACCTCGCGATTCCACCATGATCCCGATTACCTGGGAAACCGTCCCGTGCAGCCTGATCGTATTCAGCCTCTCTATAACTCCCGAGTACCTATTGAGGCTCGGAGGCGGTTCAAGACTGGCCATCGCGGCATACCTCCACGAGGGTTCGTTCAACCTCTTGCAATTGACTTTCGATCTTTCCATCCACGCGACCGTTGGCCGATTCCACGACCCATCCGCCCTCGCTGATCCGGCGATCTTCTATGATCTCCACGGAGGAGATACCGTCAAAACCCGAGAGGAGGTCGTCCTTATGCTCTCGAAGAAAACCACTCTGCGCCGCGTTGACGCGTATCTTCAACTGGCGGCGGTCCGAGAGTTGGTGCAGCCCGGCCTTAATGGCATCGAGCATGAAATCGCTGTTCTTCTCGATCTCGCGGCGCACGATCCTCTGAGCTATCTCGACGGCAAGCTGAAGCAATTCCGGTTCCACGTCTCGCCAGAACTGCGCGACCTGGGCCGCGGCCTCCGCCTCCAACTCATCCAGACGCTGGGCCATCTCCAACCTGATCTGAGCCAAGTCCGTTTCAGCGAACCGGCGTCCCTCTTCGTAAGCCGCGGCCCGGATGCCGTCGGCCTGTTCGCCGGCTTCGGCCACCAGGCGGCTCGCTTCCTCGCGGGCCTGGATCAGGATGTTCTCGGTGAGGTCCTCAACCGATGGCGGTTCGCCCGCGCGCTTTCGCCTGGCCGCGGCCAACCTCTGACAATCGACGAGGTAATCCCCCTTCCCCGCGGCTCCTGTTACCGTTCTACGTTTGATCAGAGCGCTCAATGTCTTCCTCTCCAGCGGCCTCTTCGTCGGCCTCGTCGATGGCAATCTCTCCGCTGACCAGCATCCGTCGGACGACGGTGCCAATCTTCTGCTGGGCGGCTTCGATGTCTTTGGTCCTTACGTTCTGGAGCAGCTCCAGGTCCTCTTTGAGCGACTCGGCCGCGCGCTCCGACATGTTCTTGAAGACGAGGTCCTGGATTTGCTCATCGGCCCCTTTGAGGGCGACTCTGAGCTGTTCCTGGTCCACCTCCCGAAGCAGCAACTGGATAGCCCGATCGGGAAGACGGGCGATATCCTCGAAGAGGAACATTTTCCGCCTGACTTCGGCTCCCATTTCCGGGTCCTTCGAGTTCAACGCGTCGAGAACCAATCGCTCGGTTGAGCGTTCGGCCCGGCTGAGTATCTCGACCAGGGCCTCGGGGCCGGTAGCAGCCTGTACAGTCTTGGAACTCGTCACCAGGTTAGCCCTGATTACCTCTTCAACCTCAGTGATAACACTCGGCGCGACCTGGTCCGTCGCAACAATGCGGACCGATACCTCTACCTGGAGGTCGGGGTCAAGAAGGTTCATCACCGCGGCGGCCTTGTCGGGGAGGATGTTGGCCAACACGAGCGCTATTAGCTGCGGCTGCTCGTTCGCCAGGAGCCTTGCTATGTGCGCTGCGTCGGCATCCCACAGGCATTGGAATGGCCGGCTGCCCTGAATCGGATTGGCGAACTGCTGGACCAGGAGTTTCGCCTTCTCTTGTCCGAGGACTTGTTCGAGGACCTGCACCGCGAAGTCTCTTCCGCCTCCGGCCCCCGCGGTCATCACATTCGAGATTTGCTCGTATTCCGTCATGACGGCGTCCTTGACCAGCGGGTCAATGTTCCGCAGCCTGACCATTTCCGGCGCGAGTTGCTCGATCTCCTGTTCCGTCAGAAACTTCAGCGTCTCTGCTGACATCTGGGCTCCGAGTGTGACGAGCAGCACTGAGGCCTTTTCTACGCCGGACAGGTTTGCTGAATCGCTATTAGCCACGCTTGTCTACTCCTAGTTCGAAAGCCATTCTTTGACGACCTGGGCCACATCTTCGGGAGTCTGCTCTCTCGGCCCGGTTGGGACAGGCGCCGCGGAGACGCCGGCTGCCATGGGGATCAGCGCAGCCGCGACGGCGGTTTGCTGGCGCCGCGGCTGGCCCGGGTTCAGCTCCGGCGCGCCGATTTTCACCTGTCGCAGCATTCCCTTGAGGAAGAAAAGGAATCCCCCCAGCAGGAGGACGCCAAGGGCGGTTTTCCCTACGGACGTGTAGGTCTCGCGTGACGCCACGGCCGCCATTTCCTTATCTTCTTCCTTGGCGGCCGTATCGTCGAAGGGCACACTCTCTACGATAACTTTGTCGCCCCTCTTGGCGTCGATGCCCGCGGAGGCTTCTACGACTCTGCGTATTGCCGGGACCTGGTCAAGGCCGACCTTGTGGTCCAGCATAACCGCGACGGAAATCTGCTCGATAGCTCCGGGAGTCTGCACGACGTGTTCGGTTGTCTTGGATACCTCGTATTTACTGGTAGTCTCCTCACGCGTATAACCGTTGCTTGTTTCGGACGCCGTGACCGTGCCGCCCGGTCTCGTGTTGGACGTAACCCCGGCGATCCCGCCGACCCTGCCGGGCGCGCCGCCGACCATCGGCGAAGCCGCCCCAGGTCCCGAGCCGGGAGCATAAGTCTCCTGCATACGCTGTTCGCTGGTCAGGACGCCCTTATACCCATCGACAGACTGGCCGGTTTCGGTAGTCGTTCCACGCTGCGCCCCGGCCTTTACCGGCTCAAATGTCTCACAGCTTGTTTCTTTCTGATCGAAGTTGACTTTGGCGCTTACCCGCACGATCGCTTTGTTCGGCCCCAGAACGCGCTCCAGCATGGATTCAATGTTTTTCTGCAGGTCACGTTCGTGGGACTGTTTCACATGCAATTGGGTGGCGCTGAGGCGGGCGTCGAACGGGCTGTTCGAGTCGTTGGCTTCCGAAAGCACGTTTCCCCGAGTGTCTATAATGGTGACATTGTTAGGCTCCAGACCCTCGACCGCCGACGCCACCAAGTGCACGATGCCGGCCACCTGGTCCTCGGCCAGCGTTCCGCCGGGCTTTAACTTAACGACGATGCTGGCCTGAGGATGCTTCTCTTCCTTATCGAACAGGTTTCGCTCCGGGATAGCTATATGAACCCGCGCCTGCGAGACCCTATCGATCTGGTTGATAGTCCGCGCCAACTCGCCCTGCAGCGCGCGCTGGTACTGCAGCCGCTGCGCGAACTCAGTCATGCCCAGGTTGGTCTTGTCGAATATCTCGAATCCGACGACCCCGCCCTGCGGCAGCCGGTCGGCAGCCATTTGCATACGTAGCTCGTGGACGTTCTTGGCGGGAACCATAATCGCGGATCCACCGCTGTCGATCTGGTAATCGATCTTGCGCTCCTGCAGTTTTGCGACTATTGCTCCGGCGTCTTCCGCCTGAAGGCCGGAGAACAAGACTTCCATGCGCGGCCTGGCGGCGACGACCGACACCACGCCCATCAAGACGACGGCGGCGGCGACGAACATCGCGGTTATCAGCTTCTGTGGGCTGGTCAGCGATTTCCAGAATTGAGAAACGGCCTGGACCGGACCCAGTTTGCTGAATTGATCCATGTGCTAACCCTTTCCTGCGATTACTTAGTTCAGATAAATCACGAATGCTTGAAAACACGAAGCGGACCTCACCCCAGCCCTCTCCTAGAAGGAGAGGGAGTTCCCCCTGCTTTTAGGAGGGGGTTAGGGGGAGGTTCGCTGCTAAACCTGCATCCGCATGATTTCCTGGTAGGCTTCGATGACCTTGTTTCTGACCTGAATGGTGAACTGCAGGGCCGTGCTCGCTTTCTGCATGGCGATCATCGTCTGGTGGATTTCCACCGCGTCGCCCGCGGCCAGCTTGGTGGCAAGCGAGTCGGCAGTCTGCTGCGCCTCATTAACCTTGGAGATCGCGTTCTTGACCGCGCCGCCGAAACTGCTGCCCTGCGCGGGATTAGCTCGCTCCGCCCCGAGCACCGGGGGGCTGATAGTCTGGGCGCTGATGGCGGTGATTCGCATTGGTGTCCTCCCTTTCTTACACTCTGCCGATATCGAGGGCCTTGGACGCCATTGTCCTGGCGGCGTTGATCGCCTGCACGTTGGCCTCGTAAGCCCTGGTCGCCGTGATCATGTCCACCATTTCCTGGACGACGTTTACGTTGGGCATTCGCACGATGCCGTCCGGTCCGGCATCGGGATGTGACGGGTCGTGCACCTGCTTCGGCGGCTCGTTGGACTCGACGACGGACTCCACTTCGACGCCCGCGTTATTCTGGGCGAAGGTCCCGCTGTGCGCGCGAAAGACGACTTCCTGCCGGCGATATGGGCCCCCACTGTCTGTGCGAGTGGTGTTGACGTTTGCAATGTTGTTCGCGATCGTATCCAGCCGGACCCGCTGGGCAAAAAGCCCCGTTGAGCTTATATCTATTGAGGAAAAATTACTCAAGGTTAACGTCTCCCTTCGGTGATGGCCGCCCGCAGCATCGAGCCTTTGAGGTTGATCAACTGGGTCAGGGCCTCGTATTCGAGGGTGTTTTTCACCATCGCCGCCATCTCTTTGTCTATCGACACGTTGTTGCCGTCCGCGCGGGCTGGGGACGTCCGGTCGGCGCGCACTTCAGGGGTGACGTTTTGGACTCTCTCAGAGGCGTCTTCGCCCCGTGACCTCAGGGCTTCTCTCAGCCTCTCCTCGAAAACCACGTCAGAGCGTGTAAAGCCCGGTGTTTCGACGTTGGCGATGTTGTCGGCGATCACGCGATGTCTTATGCCGACGGCGTCGAGACCCTTGGCCAGTGTCTCGCTTGTGGAGTCGGCGAATAGCTTGTCCAGCATGTCATGCGCCTCCGATTTCTTTAAGGCGCGTTCTGTACAGCAATTTGCGTGCCAGGCGCTGGGAGCTTAACGAGGAAAGGGGGAAAGGGAGGAAAGCAGGAAATGCTTTCTATCATAAAAACACGAAAGGCCGAAAGCAGGAAAGGGGAAAGATTTGCGGATTTAGAAACCCGGGAGTGGCTACCGGGGGTGGCGATTTGGCACAAACCAATAAACCTAAGCCCCTAAAATCTTAAGAACCTACAAACCTAAGACCCTAAGAACCTGTCTTTACGCGGCTTGTCTGTATTCGAGGGGGAGTACGCGGAGTTGGTCGCGGTACTTCGCGACGGTCCGACGGGCGACCTGGACACCGAGTTCAGTGAGCTTCATTGCAATCTGGCCGTCGTTCAGTTTCTCGGCGGCGAACCGCCTGACGAGCTCTTTTACGGGGAGAGCGGAATCGAAGATAACGTCGAACGAGATCGTGTCACCGGTGGGCAGACGCAGCGTTTTCTCCTGAGTTGCGCGGCAGACGGTTGACTCGTGGACGCCCATCTTTTTTGCAAGGTCCTTTTTCGTAAGTGGCTTGAGCGCCGCGGGGCCATCTTTGAAGAAGCCCTCCTGGCATCGCAGAACCTCCTTGGCGAGCTTGCCGAGAGTGGCCCTTCGGAACTCAACTGCTTCTATAAGCGCTTTGGCTTTGGAGACTGATTCTCGGATGTGGGCCAGATCAGCTTCGGACAAAACACTTCTTCCGGCGCGCGCGTCTGAGTGCAGGCTGGCGTATACTTCGTCGATGGCGATTCGTCCGGAGACCGGGTCTACGACATCGATTCGGATTCCCTCTTCATCCTGACGGACGACGAGGTCCGGCGCGACTCGCGGAACGCGTCGAGGCGCGAGTTCCTGCCACGGGTCGTGGAATACAGCCGCCGGGTACGGATTAAGAGCTTCTCTGATGAAGCGCATTGCCGAAGCGATCTCGTCGGCGCTCAGCTTCATCTTCCGGGCCGCCTCGTCGATCTTCATCCGCGAGAAACTGTCCCAACGGTCACGAAGGAGAATCTTCGCGTTCCTGCTGTCTTGACAGTCGTCTTCCAAATGGGAAAGCTGAATCAGCAGGCATTCGCGCAGGTCCCTGGCGGCGATCCCCGGCGGGTCGAGTCGTTGCAGTCGCGTCAAGACGATCTCTGCTTGAGGAACGCTGAGGTGGAACCTGTCCGCGATGTCGAGCATCGGCTCGCGCAGATAGCCGTTCTCGTCCAGGCAATCGACTATGTAATCCGCTAATGACCGGTCTTCCGGCCCGATTTCGGCCCGGATCTGCTGTTTCAGGTGATCGGTCAGCGATAGGGGCGCGGCTACACCGGCGAATTGGTCTGGGGGGACATCGTCGGGGTGGGGAGAGTCGAAGGAGCGGAAGGAGTCGGAAGAGTCGAAAGAGTCGGAGGAGTCGGAGGAGTCGGAGGAGGAGTCCTGGGAGGCCTGTCTCGCTCCGCACGCGATGCAGACGCCGTCCACGACAGGGGAGTTGCACGCTGGGCACTGGACGAAGTCTTCGACGACCAGAGCGGGGTTCTCGGCAAACTGCGTCTGCACGAACTGTTGAAGTTCTTGCAGGCTCATCTTGAGCACCGCTTTGCCGACGATGTGCTCGGGTACCAATCCCAGAGACTGTTTTTGCGCTATCCCTACGCCTATTGCCACCATGACTGTTCCCTTCCTGTTCTTAGGCGAGCCGGTATTATTACCGGCATGATTATCGGCAGCATTGGCCTAGGGGGTTAGGGTTGTATGGAACGTTTCAAGGTTACAATGTGCTTGGGTGTGATTCCCCATCATTTACCACGAACGCTCGAATGGCGCTTTTCGGACAGTCGAAATCGAGCAGTTCGGCGGTGATGTCCGCGCCCCGTTCGGTCTGGGCGCTTATGGCGTGAATGTAGCGCATACAGCCCTCGACCAGTTCACCGCCCTCCCTTTTCGAGACGCCGCGCCAGGAGTTGGGCGTTTCCCGATATCGCGCCAAGAGGGTTGTTGATGCGGTGAGTAATCCGGCCGGCCAGCTTGGCCGCGCACTCCAGCTTCTCCGCGTTTATGCCCTCTCGTATCTCGGCGGCGGCCCGGCCTATGACGCGAGCGGCCTCGTTTTCGTCAGAAGCTGTGGTGGCGATCGAGAATATTCGTTTCAGGTGATCAGTAAGGTTTTCGACGGGTTTAGTGTGCATTTTCAGAGCATTAGACAGCAATTTGCGTGCCAGGCGGGGAGAGTGAGGGAGTGAGAGCGCGTTAACCGGAAAGCGCTGGAATCCTCTAACTGCAGATGAACGCAGATGAGGGGATTGAACGGACAAGCAGGAACTATCGAAGGAGTCGGATGGGTTGGGGAGAATGACCCCACTGCCCCCCTTGTGAGAGGTCCACGAGATTCGGGCCGTCGTGCCCCTACGTGGACATGTTCGTATCGAGGCCGTAATCCCGTATCTTGTTCCTGAGGGTCTTACGGTCGATGGCCAATACAGAAGCCGCGCGCGTCTGATTGCCCCCGGCGCTGAGCAGTATGAGCTCGATATGTTCTTTCTCGATATCCCGTAGAGTCTTGTGCTCGACCTGGGGCCGGGGCGCCGCGGGCTGTGGCGGAGAGTCGTTCAATAACAGGTGCTGCGGGAGTATAACGGAGCCCTGGCAGAGTATGACCGCCCTCTCGATGCAGTTCTCCAACTCTCGGATGTTGCCGGGCCACAAATAGCTTTGAAGCATGGATATGCCTTCCTGCGTCACACCCTGGATGTGTTTTCCCGTTTCCTCGTTGTATTTGCGAACTAAGTGCTCTACGAATTCAGGTATATCCTGTCTGCGCTCCCTGAGCGGCGGAAGAGTGATCGGGACGACGTTTAGTCGATAGTACAGGTCCTCTCGGAAGAGCTTGTCGGCAATGGCCTTTCTGAGGTCGCGATTGGTGGCGGCGATGATTCGGACGTCCACCGAAAGCGTCTCGCTTCCGCCCAAGCGCTCGAACTTTTTCTCCTGCAGCGCCCTCAGGAGTTTTATCTGCGTGGTCGCCGTAGTGTCGCCGATCTCATCCAGGAAGAGCGTGCCGCCATCCGCCAGTTCGAACCTTCCCGTTCGCCGCGCGATGGCGCCGGTGAACGATCCTTTCTCGTGGCCGAATAACTCGCTTTCAAGGAGAGACTCCGGAAGCGCCGCGCAGCTCACTTTGACGAACGGACCTTCAGCTCTGGGGCTCTGGTAGTGTATGGAGCGCGCGAGGTACTCCTTTCCGGTGCCTGTTTCGCCAAGTATTAGCACCGAAGCCCGGCTGTCGGCGACACGCGCCGCCATAATGTACGCCTTCTGCGTCTCGGCGTCGAGGCCGATCACGTTGTCGAAACCGTACCGCATCCTCAGTTCGTTCTTAAGATAGCGGTTTTCGTCGATTAACCTCTGGCGCTCGACCGCCCGCTGCGCCACACTCTGAACATCATCCAGATTGAAGGGCTTCTTGATGTAGTCGTAAGCGCCCAGTTTGAGGGCTTTGAGAGCGGCGCTCATCGAGGCGTAACCGGTGACCATAATGACCGGAAGGTCCGGTTTGGATTCTTTGAGGACACGGAGGAGATCGAGACCGTTCATACCCGGGAGGCTTACGTCGAGGACGGCCAGGTCTATATCACTGGAAAGAGCGGCGTCGAGGCCCTCGTTGCCGTCTCTCGCAAGCCCTACGTGGTAGCCCAGGCCATTGAAAAGATCGCTGAGCACTTCGCGAATCGCTTGCTCGTCGTCTACTATGAGGACCCTTTTGTTGGCCAACGGCAGCGTTCCTTCCTGATCTCATCGCCCTTCAGGTGAGGCGCCTCGATGCAGAGGTCGTGATCTTGCTTACATCTCGCGGGGAGCGGATTTGGCGAGCGCCGCCGCGACTGCCGCGGACAGGTTCTCCAGACTGACAGGCTTTGGAAGGACCAAGTCCACCACGGATTCGTCCATGTCACCTCGATCCAGTCCCGCCCCCCAGCCGGTGAGGAGCGCCACCGGAGTCTCCGGTTTCACTTTCTTGACGGCTTCGGCCACTTGCAGTCCGGACATCTGCGGCATACCCAGGTCCGTCAGGACAAGATCGAAGTTGCCTTTTTTGAACATCTCGATGGCCTCGATGCCGCTGTGAGCCACCGCGGCAGCGTGACCGCATTCGGCCAGCATCTCGACGAGGACCTCCGCGAACATTGCCTCATCGTCTACGACAAGGATACTGGCCCGCGCCAAGACGTCAGATTCGGAAGGCCGATCGATTTCCTGCTCCACGACCTTTCCTTCCGCTACGGGTAGGAATACGGTAACTATCGTGCCCTTGCCGGGCTCGCTTTCGACGGAGATGCTGCCGTTGTGACGTCTTACGATTCCGTAGACGACACTCATTCCAAGGCCGGAGCCTTCCATGCCGCGGGTGGTGAAGAAGGGGTCGAAAACGCGCTTTCGGACGTCCTCCGTCATCCCGATTCCAGTGTCCGCTATCCTGGCCCACGCATGGGCTGTGGAGCAGCCGGTCGATACCGCGATCGAGCCGCTGTTTGGAATCGCCTGAACGGCGTTCAGTATTATATTGATGAGGACTTCCCGCATTTCCGAAGTATTGCCTAGCGCGAGCATAGGTTCGGTCAAATCCAGGTCCAGCTTAATCTCCGCTCCTCGCGCGTGGGGAGCATCCTGCCAGGCGGGCTTCATCATATCTACGGCTTCCGAAACGATCGAGTTCAGATCGAACGGTTTCGGTTCGTCGCGCGGCGCCATTCGGGTGAAGTCCTGTATTCTGCGGATAGTGTCCACTGCATCCAGGGCGGCGCGTTCGGCTGCTTTCAACCTCGCTCGTGCCGCTTCATCCACAGTCGATCTCAAGAGCATTTGGATGTTGCCGAGCACTATACCGAGCGTATTGTTGAAATCGTGAGCGACGCCGCTGGCGATCTCGCCGACAGCGCGGAGCTTTTCCGACTGGACAAGCTGCTCCTGGGTGGTCCTCAATTGCTCGTAAGCCTTTACCGCCGCCTTCTCCAGCGCTCGACGTTTTGTGATATCGCTGTACACCTCCACCCGTCCCACGAAGTCTCCGTCGGCGTCGAACAAAGGCGCGCTGTGCCTGTGGACAGCCCTTTGCTCCCGTCCAACCACCGCAAAGACGTCTTCCAACACAGCGTACGGATTCTGCCGGAGCGGCTCGTAGCTCGAGATGTAAGCGTTGGGGTCGGTGACTCGATCCTTGAGGAAATCGTGGATGCTTTGGTCGGTGGACCTTTTTAGAACGTCCTCCGGAGAGACGCCGAGCATCCGGAACACGTTGGGGTCCACGGATGCTAATCGACCACGTGCGTCAAACGACAACATACCTCGGTTACGGGCTTCAGATGGGAGGTGGAAAGAGGGAGACGATAACCCATCCTGCTTTGGCCGCTGTACTGCTACAGACATACTTCTACTACTAAACCCTCTCTAGCGCTGCTATCGCACGGGGCGAACATGCAGCAGTGTACTACTTTAACAACACTATTATGGCTCAACCTTAGCGTAACTGTAGCGCAATCTGGCGTGGCTGTCAACCACTTAATGAATAGCAGGCTTAAGAAATTATGAATTCTGGCTTAAGAAACCGTTCACTCCGTTTTATTGAAGCGCCTTTGTGAACTGTCCCGGAGAGCGCCGGCAGAACAGGAAATGGTGGGCGGTACTAGAATTGAACTAGTGACCTCTTCGGTGTCAACGAAGCGTTCTCCCCCTGAACTAACCGCCCACGTGCTGAAGAAGCTGGTAGCGGAGGCCGGACTCGAACCGGCGACGCCGCGGGTATGAGCCGCGTGCTCTAACCAACTGAGCTACTCCGCCACGATTGCGCGCCTGCCGTTCACAGGCAGGTGTTATTATAGCGAGGTGGGGCGTCGGTGTCAACGCGCGGTAACAGTTCAGGAATGGTCGGTACGACTCTCCTCGCTGCTCACCCTTGGGGAAACACGAGCGTAATCCCTTCTCCCTTGAGGGAGAGGGTTAGCAGGGACCGGATAAAGTCCAATCACCAAGCAAGGCCTCACCCCAGCCCTCTCCTAGAAGGAGAGGGAGTCCCCCCTCCTCTTAGGAGGGGGTTAGGGGGAGGTCAAGGGGTTGCCTCGACTTTATCCGACCGATGCTAGGGTGAGGGTGAAAGCGCTCTGCATTTCTGAACTCTTACAACGCGCGCGGTATCGAGCAGCCGAAGGATTCGAAGGAGGCAGAGTCGGACAAGTCCGACAAGTCCGACAGGTCCGACAACCACCAACCTCTCTTCCGTTTGACCGGCGGGGGCGAATGTGTTACATTGTAAACAATGGGCGGGGCGGAGGTTCTTACACAGGACCTTCCGTCCCGCATTTCATTATTCGGGAGGACAATGATAATGCTATCGCACCGGGTCCGCGGCCGCCATCTTCTTGCCGGTCTTGCGCTTTGCGTGTTTCTCACAGCCGCGATGCCCGCCGCCGCTGAATACAAGCTCACACCTGCCGATCTGAAGGAGCTGATGCCCGTAAAGGAGGTTCGCCCCGGCATGCGGGGCTACGGACTATCGGTCTTTCGAGGCACGAAAATCGACAAGTTCGCCGTGAAAGTGGTGGGTGTGCTTCCGAACATCAACAGCGGCAAGAGCCTGATCCTGATCCGGATGGGCGGCGGGCCGATAACGGCGCGCCAGGCTAACATAATCGGGGGCATGAGCGGAAGTCCGGTGTACGTCAACGGCAGGATGATAGGCGCGGTCGCGTACGGCGCGATTTTCCCTAGAGAGCCGCTTGCGCTCGTTACTCCTATTGAGGACATGCTTGAGGTTTGGGACAATAACCTGCCGGCAAAGCCGTCGGCGTACGCGTTAGGCTCCGGCGACCTTGGCAAGCCCGTCGTCGTCAACGGTCAGAGCATAAGTCGGGTGATTTTGCAGGAGCGGAACGCCGCTCCGATTTCCGGTGGTGTAGGTTCACTGATCGCGACGCCATTATTGAACCCGCTCCGGGTAAGCGGTATGTCGGCGCGGGGCATCGAGCGGCTTCGCGGGATGCTCAGTCCGTACGGACTCGATGTCTCTCCCGGTCCCGGGCCGGTCAGCGGGAAAACCAAACCAAAAGTCACTCTGCAGCCGGGATCTTCAGTCGGTATGTCTCTGGCCAGCGGCGACATCGACATGACGTTCATCGGTACGCTTACTTACCGCAAAGGGAACAGGATCGTCGCTTTTGGCCATCCGGCGCTGGCCATTGGGCCTCTCGACGCTCCCATGACGACTGCTTATGTTCATGACATCATGCCGAGCCTTTTGAGCTCGGAGAAGATGGCGTCGCCCATTGAGACGGTCGGACGGGTCTCGCAGGACAGGCAGTTTTCGATCGGCGGGCAAGTCGGGGATCTTCCGAAGATGATCCCGGTGACGGTTTCGGTCAACGATCTTTCCGCCAAACGCTCAAAGGTCTTCAATATAAAGGTCATCAACCATCCTCTGCTCTCACCGCTGCTGATAGGCTTGGTAGCGGACGAGTCAATTGTGCGAATTCACGGGACTCCGGGCGAGGCGGTCGCCAACGTCAAGTTCGAAGTTGAGGCCGACGAAGTAGGCAAGGTTAGCAGGCAGAACGTCGTGTTCAACCCGGTCTCGATCGACGCCTCGGCGATCGACGACCTGACGGAGCTATTGTTCGCGCTGCGAATGAACAGGTTTTACCCAGTCGAGGTTCGGTCGGTCAAGATGTGGGTTACGATCACAGACAAGCGCAACACCGCCAACATCGAACGGGTTTTCGTCAAGGAAGCGAAGTACAAACCGGGAGATATGATCGATGTGGGAGTCGTCCTGAGGCCCTACAAAGCGGAACGGATTACGAAGTATCTGAAGATCGCGATTCCGCCTTCGACGCCGAGCGGCCGGGCGACTCTGTTCGTCCGTGGGGGCGCGGGTCACGGCGGCCTTATGATGAGCGCTGCGCCGCGGCCTTCCGATGGAGAGGGCGAGGGACCGGAAGGACCGTCTTCCGGAGGGTCGGGAATTCCGGATATGGCCCTTGCCGACAACGTCAAGCAGCTCGTTCAGAAGTTCCTTGAAAAAGATAAGAACAACGAGATCGTGGCGAAACTGGCGCTGACCGGCTCATCGGTCAATGTGGCCGGCGAGAAGCTGTCGTTCCTGCCGTCGCATCTCGCGGACGTGATGAAGTCGTCGAGAAGCACCTCCACGCGTACGGAGCGAGAAGAGATCAAGGTTGTAGAGCCGACTGAGTATGTTGTCGGCGGATCGCAAATGCTTCAGATCACGATTCAGAAGAAGGATCTCTCTGAGAAGAAATCCGCTCCGAAACGGGAGGAGCCGTCCGGACCATCGCCGGAAGAGCCTTCCGCCGGTCCATCAAGCGTAGGAAGCAGTTCGTCAGTCACTGTGGAAGAGGGGGACTTCTTCGGCGGCGAGGTGACAATCGAGCCCGAGGCGAACGCGCCGATCCCGGGTGTGATGTTCCGTCCGAGTCCGGAGACGATCCGTAAGGTTCGGGAGATGATGGCGGCCAGAGCGGCGGCGCAGAAACCGGCCGCGCAGACGACGGAGCCGCACGATTCGTCCGCTTCGTCAAAACCCGACGAGAAACCGGTTGGACGCGCCGCGACGGTGTGGACACAGACAACACAACTCGATTTCAACTCCGGTTTCCTGACGGGCGTTAGCTCAACCAGCGAGAACGATTTGCGGCTGAGTCCCGTGCTGGAGCAAATGGCCACGGGGGCCGGAGCCTACGTGTGGTCTATGGTCTCCGATGGATCTGGCGGCGTATACGCCGGATCCGGCAATGATGGAACGATATATCGGATGTCCGCCGACGGCAAGCTGTCAACCGTCTTCAAATCACCCGAGCTCGTAATCCTCAGCCTGGCGAGAGACGGCGCGGGCAATGTCTACGCCGGCACGTCGCCACATGGGATTATCTACAGAATCACGCCCGACGGCAAGGCCTCCAAGCTTTTTGACGCGGACGAGAAGCACATAGTCGCTCTCGTCGCGGACAGGGCCGCAAACGTCTACGCCGCGACCGGCGACAAATCGCGTGTCTATAAGATCGAGCCCAGCGGAGAATCGAAGCTGTTCTTCTCTTCGACGGACCAGAACGCCCAGGCGCTGGCCATCGACGGCAGCGACAATCTGTACGTCGGGACCGCTCCGAACGGGCTTGTCTACAAGGTTACCCCCGCCGGCGAGTGGAGCGCGTTATACGACTCGACTGAGTCGTCGATTACGGCGCTGGCCGTGGACGCCTCCGGCAACGTTTATGCGGCGGCAAATCCGAAACATACCGTGGTGAAGATACCGGCCTCCGGGCTGCCGAAAACCCTGCTGGAAAAGGCGTCATCGACAGTAATGCACATGGCCGTCGATTCAGCCGGCGACGTCCTCGCCCAGGCGCAGGACAAGGTTTACAGAATTCACCCTAACGAAACTGTTGTCGAGTTGGACGCGAAGGACGATCCGCAGCTTATATCCATGGCTCTGGACTCCGAGGGCCGGTTGTTTGCCGGTACGGCTAACCCGGGATCGATCTACGCAACTGGATCGAAAGCGCCTGCGGGTGGCGTGTACGAGTCCGTGGCTCACGATGCGAAATCCATCTCACAGTGGGGAACCGTTTCGTGGTCAGCCCGCGTGCCAGACGGCGCGAAAGTCGTCATCAAGACGCGCTCCGGCAACTCGGCCGATCCCGATAGCAGTTGGAGCGCCTGGTCGCCGGAGTACACTATTGCGACGGGGTCCAGGATAGTGAGTCAGCCGTCAAGGTACGTCCAATACCGGGCCGAATTGAGTTCCGATAAGGCCGAAACGACACCTGAGCTGAAGGACGTTAGTATAGTATTCATGTCCGCCAACCAGCCGCCGGCGGTGAAGATATCCGCCCCGGCGGGAGGCGAAAAGTGGCACAGGAAACAGACTGTGCGGTGGTCGGGTAGCGACCCGGACAAAGACACGCTCACCTATGACATCTACTATTCCTCGGATTTGGGCGCCACGTGGAAGCCGCTGAAGACCGGCGCGAAGGGCTCTGAGGCCGAGGCGAAAGAACCGTCAGAAAAGTCAGACCAGGGCAAGAAGCCGAAAGAGGAAACTCCATCCGTCACCGAGGACAAAGCTTCGTCGGACTCGGACGACTCCGGCGGTTCGGAAGACGCCGAGCCGTCGCCGGACGAGATCAAGGAAATGATCTCCGCTATTGGCGCCGATCCCGCTTTGCCTGTCGGCCTCCGGGACAGAGTCCTCGCGGAAGCGCCGGCGGCGAACGGCAACTCGAACGGCAAGCCGGCGGAGGCGAAATCCGAGGCGCCTTCCTCCAGTGGGACCGAGAAGGCCGAGGCCAAAACCGATGGTGGGAAATCGGAGTCTATCAAGGAGACATCTTACTCCTGGGACACGACACGTGTTGTTGATGGGCCTTACATGGTCAAAGTGGTCGCGTCCGACAAGACCAGCAACGGCGAGGGCGGATTGTCCGCGGAGAAGATTTCCGAGCCGTTCCTCGTAGTCAACAGGGCGCCCAAGCTGATGCTCTTCAAAAAGACGATGGCGGTCCAGGCGGACAAGTCGGTCAAGCTGGAAGGCGTGGCATGGCAGAAGCTCATTTCGGTCTCCAACGCCCAATATCGCGCGGACACCGGCAATTGGACCGCCGTAACGGCTTCCGATGGCGTCTTCGATTCGAGAACGGAGCCGTTCGCTTTGACGACACAGCGATTCACCAAGGGCGAGCATAACATCGAGGTCAAGGTATTCGATTCGGCGGGAAACAGCGCCTTGCAGAAAGTCCCGGTGAAGGTGGAGTAGGGGAGCGGAGCCGCCGGCGCGCTAAATCCGTCCTTCACTCACGCGCTTGGCTTCGTTCAAATCCTCTCTGAAAGCCTGGCGTGCCGCTGGGCTGCGGTTGACGTAAGAGGGATGGAAAGTCGCAATCACCCTGCTGCCGGACGGGCCGTCGGTCCACATTCCGCGCTGCCCGGTCATCGTCCCGAAGCCCTTTCCGATGACTGCCTTTGCGGCCACCCCGCCTAAACAGACGATGACGGCCGGACGGACAATCTCCAGCTCTTCGATAAGTAACGGTAGCCAATCGGAGAGTTCTGTGTTATTGGGACAGCGGTTCACAACGCCTCCGGATGGTGAGACCCTTACGGTACGGCATTTCACTGCGTTGGTCACCCAGCATTTCGAGCGATCTATGCCGGCCTCGCCCAATTCCCTGTCGAATACCTTTCCGGCCTGCCCAACGAAAGGACAACGCATTCGCGTCTCTTGTTGCCCAGGCGCTTCTCCCACGAAAGCGATCGGCGCGTCCAAAGGCCCGTCTCCCCAAACCAGGCCCACGCCGGGCCGGCAGACCTCCCCGGCTTTTTCCACTGCCCGGGCGAACAGATCGTCCATGGCTTCAGCTTTGGCCTTGTCTTCCAAGTAGATTCTCCGCGTTGAGTTGTACTGCTCAACAATTACCCGCACGAATCGTCTGATACACGCGAAATTCTGTGACAGTTCAGGAATAGGGAGTAAGCGCCGCTGAATGTCATTTCGAAGCGGAGCGCCAGCGGAGTCGAGAAATCTGCTTCTCTCGCACCGTGCCTCCGGAAAAAGCAGATTCCTCGTTCCTCGGAATGACGTCGCCGGTAGGCAATCACCATTCCTGAACTGTTACGAAATTCTGGGTTTACAGTTTCGGTTTTATGGTATAATGTAAGCAGCTTAATGGATAAGGTGCTTAACTATTATGCCGACAGATACAGTCGAACGCAATTCGACGGACTACCTGGAACTCCTCGCGGAAGTTTTCGCGGAGATAGTCCAAAGGGGCGTTGATAGCAAGTACGTGGCCGGGACCTCAGAAGGTGAGGTCACTCCGGCCCTCATGCAGTGCCTGCAGTACATATATCTGCACGGCCCGTGTTCGATTCGACGGATTGCCGAAGGGCTTTCAGTGAGCCTGCCCGCGAGCAGCCAACTTGTCGAACGTCTCGCTCAGCGGAATCTGGTCACAAGGCACGAGAGCGAAGATGATCGCCGCCTCACACGAGTGGACCTGACGGAAGCAGGCAGGGAGATTGCAAGCCGCGCAAGATCGGAACGTGACCGCTGGTTCCTCCGGCTGTGCGACAAGCTGACCGATGAGAAACGGACTGCGCTGGTGGATAGTCTTGAAGAGTTCATATTTCTGGCCATCAGCAACGAGCAGGACATCGAAAAAGCCTGCGTGAAGTGCGGCATCGACCATCTGGCGTTTTGCGTGCTCAACCGCGCGCACGAGGCCGCCACTGGGACACCGCTGGAGAAGTACTAGGAACAAGGCTGTTTAACGAGGAAAACGGGAAAGCTAAGAAAGGGCGAAAAAGACGGACAAATCTAATCCCTTTTCCTGTTTTCTTTACTTTCGAGTTTTCCTAGTTAAGAACACCCCTTGCCGGGAGGACTAAGTTGCCGGATAAACAGAGAGTATTGGAAGCGCTGCGGACGGTGCAGGATCCCGAGTTGGGGAAAGACCTGGTTTCCGCGGGTATGATCGAGGAGGTCGAGGTTGTTGACGGACGGGTCAGTTTCAAGCTGGTCCTGACCACTCCCGCGTGCCCGCTCAAATCGCAGCTCCGGGATGCGGCCCTGAAGGCCGTAGAGGAAATACCAGGCGTGCAGGAAGTTGTTGTGAATCTTACAAGTCGAGTGACCGCACATCGACCGGATGGTTCAGCCGCATCGCTGCCAGGGGTTCGGAATATCGTCGCCGTCGCCAGCGGCAAGGGCGGGGTGGGGAAATCCACCGTCGCCGTAAATATCGCCGTTGCCCTGGCGGAGTGCGGCGCGTCTGTCGGGCTTCTGGATGCCGACATATATGGCCCGACGATCCCCGTGATGATGGGCGTTAACGAGCGGCCCCGGATGATGAACGGCAAGATAGTCCCTGTCTTGCGGCACAACGTAAAACTCATGTCACTCGGCTTCCTCATGAACGGGTCACCGGTGATATGGCGCGGCCCTCTGGTGTCGGGCGCAGTGAAGCAGATGCTGACGGAAGTCGATTGGGGCGAACTGGATTACCTGGTGGTGGATTTGCCTCCTGGAACGGGCGACGCCCAGTTGACGCTGGCCCAGGTCGTGCCGCTGACCGGGGTGGTCGTGGTCACGACTTCACAGGACGTGGCTCTGAAGATAGCGACCAATGCGGCCGCGATGTTCGCCAGGATGGATGTCCCGATCCTCGGCATCGTGGAGAACATGAGCTTCTTCGTCTGCCCCGATTGCGGCCACCGGACCGACGTATTCAGTCATGGAGGTGGGGAACGGGCCGCCGAGAAGACGGGCGCGCCGCTGCTGGGAAGGCTGCCTCTGGAGCCCCAGACGGTGAAGGATGGGGACGCCGGAACCCCCACGGTCGTGAGTAGGCCGAACTCGGAGCAGGCCGAAGCATTCAGAGCGTTGGCGTCGGCTTTGGCCGCCAGGGTCAGCATGTTGACTCCCGGGCGGACCCCTGCCGGCGTTGGGTCAGGCTCAGCGGACCACAATGAGAGGAGTGATGCGTGATGAGCGTTGGTTACAGCCCATTGGTTATGGAGCATTTTGCGAATCCGAGAAACGTCGGAGAGATTGACAACGCCGACGGAGTGGGAAACGTCGGAAACCCGGTCTGCGGTGACATAATGCGCATGACGATAAAAGTGGAGGATGGAGTCATAGCCGACGTTAAGTTTAAGACGTTCGGCTGCGGCGCGGCTATCGCCACGAGCAGCATCGCCACCGAGATGATCAAGGGTAAGACTATCGAGGAGGCCCTGCGACTGACGAACAAGGCCGTGGCCGATGCGCTGGGCGGGCTTCCCCCGGTGAAGATGCACTGCTCCGTTCTTGCGGAGGAGGCGGTGCAGTCGGCTATAGATGATTACCTGAGAAAGACGACCGGAAAAGGTCTCGATCTCAAGAAGCACGAGGAACATGTGCACGAGCACAGTCATCACGAAGAATAGACTTTACGAAAGGGGTACGGAGAATTGGCAGAGAACGGACTTAGACAGCGAGTGGAAGACGCGCTGGACCTGATCAGGCCGGCCTTGCAGGCCGACGGCGGCGACGTGGAACTGGTTGAAGTTGGAGAGGACGGTATCGTCCGGGTCAGACTGCAGGGAGCCTGCGGCGGCTGTCCGATGGCGACGATAACCCTCCAGATGGGCATCGAAAGAACGCTCAAGCAGGAGGTGCCGGAGGTGACGGCGGTAGAATCGGTCGGTATGTGGGAAGGTGAGGAAGCATAGGACGGGTTTTGGGTGATGGGTCATGGAAGACCTCACCCCAGCCCTCTCCTATAAGGAGAGGGACTGTAGTTTGGCTTTTAACTAGATAATATGAGATTAGTTCAGGTCCTCTTCCAGCTTGGAGGAGGATTTTTTCTTCGTGATGTGGAATCTAGTGATATGACTAGAGCATAGGAGGTTGCTATGGGGTTTCCA
>JAUSGG010000148.1 GCA_030649165.1 Armatimonadota bacterium | reverse complement strand
ACGAACGTATCGCCCTTCTTGCGCGCAATGCTCTGGTTCCTGATGCTGTACCAGTTGCTCTGCGGAGGGCTCGCGCCCATCCGGCAGGCGCCGGCGGGAACGTCCGTGGCATGGTCGGGGTAGAACTCCGACCTGTGGATCCAGAACAAGTCTCCGTTGGGCAGTTCGCGGAAGTCGCTTTCCTCACAAATGCCCTGCCCTGGAGTGAGCAGCGGAATCGGCTCACCCCAGGTCTCGCCTTTGTCCTTCGAGATAAACATCATCTTTCGCATCGGGCCGTCGCCCGACGCTATCTTCTCGCCGCGCCGCCAGCAGCCGGCCAAAAGGACCAGCCTGCCGTCTCGAAGCTTCCGGACCAGCGTAGGCCACACGCCCCATTTGTCCTCGGGCAAAAGGTCGATGCGTTTGCTCCAGGTCTTGCCGCCGTCGGTCGACCGCACGATGTAGCCGGCTACGTTCACCGATGCCGGCCAGACCGGGCGGACTAGAGTCTTGCCTCCGTCCAGGACCTCCATGCCGCGGCACGACTCCCGACCAGTCTGGTACATGCCGTTGCCCGCCGCCTGCAGAGGAACTACCTTCCACGTCCGTCCCTCATCGTTCGATTCAAGCAGCGGGTATTCGGTCTTCGGGTTGTCCTTTGGGCCGGTTACCTGCCGGAAGTCGCAGTAGACCTTCTTGTCGTTGACGCGCCACAGGCCGACCCAGGCGGAGAAGCCGGGGGTATCGGGAGAGTGGTAGATGATCTTTTCCTGGTATTCTACAGCCTCTACCTTCACGATCCTGGCCTCCTTTGCATGGCACACGGTCATCCCTGAGAGGACCAGGGCAAAGATGATTAGTGCTCTAGTGGCCGACATTGTCTGCATGCTTTCGCTCCGAGTCCCCCTCGACTCTCCTACTTCATCCCGAACACATCCTCCAAATGTATCTTCAGCGGCTTGGACGGCTTGGATGGCTGTCCGTCCTTGTCCGTATAGACCACGAAGACGTAGAAGTCCGTGTCCTGCCGCAGGCCCGTGATCAACTGGCCCGGCGATTTCCATGCGCTGCCGAGCTTAAATGCGCCGCGACCGTCGGAATACGGACTGACCCATACGTCGTAACTTTGCGCGTCCGGGATGGGGTTGAAGTGCACGAAACATTTGGTTCCGTCCGCCTCCTGGGACGGGAACGTTATTTTCGCAATGATTGTGGGCGCGGCGACGCCGGATTTTGCCAGATCGGCGATAGGATTGCCCAAATCGGGCATGCCAGGCGGGACCGGTATGCGTAGGCGGTTCAGCCGAATGGCATCATTCGTGCGGTCTTCGGGACGCTCATATTCGGCGTACAAGTCGCCGAGCAGCACGTCGTCGGGCCGGGCCGGCTGAGGGTCATTGACATACATCGCGTGGGTCCGCCGCTCCACGATGATCTTCTCCAGCTTCAGCGGCAGATCCACGAGCCCGTCGCCCTTTCCGAAGTGGCCCCACCACGTGGTTCCAAGCTCGCGATACTGGTCGTAAGGGCTGTTGCCCGGCAGCTCAAAGCGCAAATACCGCCAGCCGTCGAAGCAGAAGAAGCTCGCGCTGTAGGTATCGTCGCAGTTCCAGTCGTTTTTCGTGCCGATGCTTATCCAGCGCTCGCCCTTGGCGTCACGCAGGCAGTAAACCACGCGCCCCCAATCGCTCGCGCCGCGCGCCCACAGTCCGATGTGGCTGGCTTTGCCCGGGATGACGATAGGCCGCGCGGGCCTCAGCGTTGTGTAGTAAGGCATAACCTTCCGCGCTTTCGCCTGCTTGCCAAGATGAACGGCCAGCGCGCGCGCGCCCTGCGCAGGCGGAGCTTTCGCGATGGAACTGGACATCTTGCCGGGGAAGCGGGCCACCATCAGATAGCTGTTATTGGCGTAGGTCTGATCTTCAACAGCGGACAGCTTCCACGTGCCGTCGCCAACATTGCCCAGCTTCCGCGACACTTGCGGAACGGGCGGTCGAGACGACGGCGACATGAGAGGAAACGTAGACGCGCTCCAGCTTTTCGGCGCGGGTTTAGCTTTGACGTACGCCGGAGCGGGCCGAGCGTCCGAATGGTCCGGCGTTCCCAGCGTGACCTTCTGGTCGCCAGTCAGCCCTTCCACATAACAGGGCGATTGGTCGATAGTGAACGTAACCTTGCTGTTTCTGACTTGCAGAGGCGTTGCGTTGTCCATCTGATCGTACAAGGTCACGGCCGCATTGGCTGGGACCGTCAGCGTCACCGGGCGCTTGCCGCGAACGGTCCAGAATACGTGGGTCAATTCGCCCGTTCGATAATGCTTGAACTGCAGCGCGTAGACGGACAGGCTGCCGGTGGGGAGCCATTTGTCGAGGTTCTTGCGGTTGATATGCCGGGTCATGGCGGCCATCGCGGCATACACCGGTCTCGGCGTATTGAAGGGCGTCCGGTTGAAATCGCCGCCAGTGCCATAGTGCTGCTCGCCGTAGTAGTCATTGCACTCATAGCCCCACCCGCCGAAGAGTTGGTCGATACCTTCCGCATACAGCAGCAGATGGAGACGGACGGAGTTGTCCGCGTTCTCTTTTAGGGTCAGCGAACTGGGATGGGCAGCCACCGCCGGCCCTTCCATCATTGCAAATATCGGGTTCTTGATGCCTGCTTTCCTGAACTCCTCGCGCATCATATAGCACCGGTGAATAGCAAGCTGGTGGATTTGCGTTTCAGCCAGGCGCTCAAAGGCCGGAATATCGACACCCACCCCACTCACCATGTCCCGTACTTCCTTGTTTGTTCGCAGGAAATAGACCGGGAAGATCGGGTCGCCCCACGGCAGAAGGAACTTGGCGTTCGGCCAGTGCTTCTTGATGATTGGAGCGCCTAACAAGAACGCCTTGGCATACGTGTCGAGCCTGTCTTGCTCGCTCTGGCTGAGCTTGTAGTCTTCGCCGTAGTAGTCCGGCGGAATGCCGCAGGTTATCTGACCGAGACTCGGTTCCGCAAAGAAACAGAATAGTTCCGGTTTCGAGTAGGCGCTCGGCTGGCCTATCTGCCCGCGGAATGATCGGAGAAGGAAATCTTCCGCTTCCTCCGGCTTATCCAGGTACTTCATCAGATCGTTTGTTATCCATATATCGCTATTTGCCAGCATGAACGAGGTCATCTTCAGATCTTCGAACAGCTTGTTTGGCTCAGGCAGGGCCGCAACCGCCGCCTCGACACCCGCCGCGGCCATCACGCGGAATTGTTCTTCTAAAGGAGGATAACCATGAAAAGTGGCCGCCCAGCAGCCGAAGATCGGTCCTCGGCCTGATTGCCAGTCGCCCCGCTCCCGAGTGTCGGCATGCAGATACGCCAGGGAACGTTGCTCTGTCCACACGTTGTCGGCGTCTTTCACAATCAGTCGCACATCGTGGTAGCCGTACCGCTTCAGCTTGAGAGTGAATTGCCGTGTGGCATCGCCGCCCGCGGGGATTTCCACCGCCACGGACTGCGAGGTTTTCTCCTTGGCGTAGTAATCGCCGGTCGCCACCGTCAATTGCGCGCGGCGCGGCTTGTCGGTAAGGTTGTGCAGTCTTACGGTATAGGAAGGGGATCCCGGGGCTACCCAGACGTGCTCTGGAGCATCAGGCCGCAGATCGACCGAAACCGCCGGCCGTTCCAAGGTCATTGCATAGACGTGCACTGAGCTGGGCAGTCCGGCAGCGTGTACGCTGAATTCGCACGGGTCCGGATAGCAGCGATAGTACCTAACGTCCTTTGTGATCTCTACATCGAGAGTATCGAATCCTTCAAATGCCGCGAGCGCTCCAGGATCGACGGGTATAGTCACTAGATAGAGGCTGCCGGATGTACTGTTGTCGAGCTTCACCGGCAGGCGCATGGCCTGCGCGGACTTCGCCGTGAGCAGAGGGACCCGTGTCGAAAAGCTCTCCGGCCGGCCGGAACCCGGGTGAAAGAATTGCGCGGTGATCACCGGGACGCTGTCACGCTCGCCGTCCGCTGCGCAGACCAGGTGCAGCGCGTTGTAGCGGCCTGTGGGAATCTGGAACTGGATGCGTGTCGGGTTCTCTCTCAGCGGACCGAACCAGCGCCCGCCGAGCAGATCGTCCTGCGGGGGAAAGTCGCCCTCCATATAGCCGCTCTGCAGCCAGCTCACGCCCAGATCTATGTGATCGTTGCCGCGCCGATCCGGCTCGGGGAAAACAAACGGGACACCGCTGATCTGCGCGTTGCCATTTGGCCGCGGCAGCGTTTCGTGCAGGACGGAGGCGCCGTCGATCCTCATCGCGTTCAACCTGCTGTCGATGCGCACCGGTTGAAAAAGCGCATCGTTCGTCACCGGACGCGATGTGATCGAAAGCAACTGTACGTTAGACGACATAGCCAACTGAAGCGCGCCGGAATCCGCAAACTTCTCGTCAGCATTCGTAAGAGTGCGGACCAGAATATCGTTGATGTAGATCTCGCACGTTTCGCTGTGCAGCACGAACCGCACTGACAGCCAGCGCTCCGCAAGCCCCGGATACGATGTCATCTCGTGTTCGAGCAGTTTCCGGAGACGGTCGGGGTAATTGAGGCTCCTCTGGTAAACGCCGCGTAACTGGCAAGTGAGCGGCGAGCCGGCGACCTGGCAATCCAGAGCGTCGATCCCTCCGACAGCGCCGATGGACACCGGCAACGCTTCTCGACCTTCACGCGCCAGTGAGACAGCCAGCTTCGCGGTGGCGCCCGCGGGCGGGCTCATGCCGAAGCGGACCGTGACCTCGGAATCGGCGGCGTACGAGTCGCCGACCAGCTTGAGACCTCCTTCGCCGCTGACGAGAACCTGCCGGCCCGCAACCTCAGCGAACCTAGGCTCCACCGGACGATCGCTGCCGTCGGTTAAGGACCATCCGGCAACGCTGATCGTCGACAGATCCCCTTTCCAGGCGACGGCCGACGACCCCTCATGCAAGAGCATCGCGAGAGCGTAGACGAGGCAGAAGCGATGTGGTTTGAGGTTAGAGAATAGGTGGAACATAGTTCGATTCCTCTCAGGGACTGGCGACTGTGGCAGTAGACTGAATCACAAGGATAAGGTTCAACTGCCCTGCGCCCTATTCCTCCAACTCGCGAGCGTTGCGGTGTAACAGTTCAGGAATGGTGATTACCTGCCGGGCAACGTCATTCCGAGGAACGAGGAATCTGCTTTTCTCGGCCACTTTACAGAAGCAGATTTCTCGACTCCGCCGGCGCTCCGCTCCTAAGGAAGCGCCCGGTTTCGGGATTTCCGGGTTGGGATGCGAGGTTGTGCTATAACCGCACGAGTGTGAAGCCCAACCCTCAAATCCCGAAACACCGGGGTGGTTTCTTTCCGAAATAACCCCGCCTGCGGGGTCGGTTGCTCGAAATGACATTCAGCGCCACGTACCTCCTATTCCTGAACTGTTACGTTGCGGTTTGACATCTCTCCGCGGTACGTGCTAGAGTCCTGATTGGCGAGTGACTGAACTCATCGGAAAGGAATACGGTTTTTGCCAGCAGATAAGGTAACGCGGTTCCTGCAGGGACAGGCTGAGAACGCGGCCCGCCTGCTCTGCGAGTTGATCAAATATAGGAGTCTGGTCTCGATGGAGGACAAAATACAGTCCTTCATTTTCGATTATATGTCGATCCTGGGCGGCCCCCATCCCGAATACGCGCCGATCGACGAAGACATAAACGAAGACCCCGACTACACGAACGTACCGGGCCACAAAAGCTACGAGGGCAGAAACAACGTGGTTCTGCGAATTCCCGGAGCCGGCGGCGGGCGAAGCCTCCTGCTGAACTCCCACAGTGACGTAGTCCCCGGGCCGGAACACGTATTCAACCCCAGAGTAGAGGGCGACATAGTCTACGGCCGGGGCGCTTGCGACGCGAAGGGGCACATAGTCACAATGCTCCTCGTGGTGCGCGCGCTTTACGAGCTGGGAATCCGCCTGCGCGGAGACCTGATGATCCAGTCGGTCATAGAAGAAGAGACGGGCGGCAACGGCGCTCTGTCGCTTATACGCCAGGGTTACGTGGCGGACGCGGCGGTCGTTGTCGAGACGAGCAACCTGGAGGTCTGTCCCGCCAACAGGGGCGCGGTCTGGTACAGGCTCGAAGTCCTGGGCAAATCCGTCCACATGGCCAAGTACTATGACGGCGTAAACGCCGTGTACGAGATGATGGACCTCCTGCGGGTTCTGCGGTCGTACGAGGCCAAGCTGCGGCAGGAATCCCGCGGCGTTCCCCTTTTCCCGGATGATCCCAGTCCCGTGGTCGTCAACCTGGGCACGATCAGCGGCGGCGAATGGCCGGCGACGGTCGCGGCGAATTGCGTTGTCGAAGGCGGTATAGCATTCCTGCCGAACAAACGACTGAAGCAGATCGAAGAGGAACTCCGCCAAGAGATAGAAAACGGCGCTCACGGTTGGGCGAAGGATCACTATACGCTCGACTTCTCCCGCCTGCACAATGATGCTTTCTCGACTCCGATGGACCACCCGTTGGTCCAAGGTTTGGTCAAAGCCGCCGACCAGGCAAGAGGTCCGCGCCCGGCAACCGGATTCCACGCTTCCTGCGACGCGAGGCTCTTCTACCACAGGGCCGGTATTCCCGCGGTCGTCTTCGGCGCCGGCGACCTCTCCCACGCTCATTCCGCGGAGGAGCAGGTGCGCATTTCCGACATCATTAAGGCGGCGCAGGCGCTGACGCTGTTCGCCATGGACTGGTGCGGCGTGCAGTAAAGAGAGCCGGACATCTACGAAGCTTGTCCCTGCTTGCTCTTCCCCTTCTCATCTGCCCGAACAATGTCCACACGCATCGCCCCATCGCGGTATGACGCCTTGACCACCAATTCCCTGCAGAGTCCTCGCGATTCCACCTTCAGCTTACTTTCCCCCGGACGTAGTATAGTTATCTTGACTTGATGACCCTGGCCAGGCGTTACCGACACCATCGCAGGGTCCGACGGCGTCCATTTGGGGCTTATTTTCGTCAGTCTGTCCTTGGACTCAACAAGCTGGGCCATGGCGTCCACGGTGGCCTGCTTCCCTGGCTGAATGATCGTATAAGTGGCTGGCGAAATCCACCGGTCTCCCATATACATGCCGCGTGTGACCCTTGGGTCGAGTTTGAATGAGACCTTGATAACGGAAGGCGCGGCGGCGGGTGAAGACGACGCTTCTTGTTTGGCGGCCGCGGGTTCATCCCCAGGCGACGAGGTGGGAGCGCCCTGTGCGATCTCCACCTGCATGCTATTGTCCCGCTGTGAAGCCTTGATCAGCAATTTCTTGGAGAATCCTTGGCAATCCACTGCCAGGCTACTCTCCCCGGCGCGTCGAACGGTCATCTCAACCTTGCGGCCTTCGCAGGGCGATACCGTGACCATATCACCGTCTGACGGTATCCATTTGGGGCTGATCTCCGTAAGCCTCCCATCGGCGTCAACGCCCTGAGCCACGAGTTCGACAACAGCCTCCTTGCCGGCGTGGGTACCGACAAAGGTGGGCCGCGAAACCCAGCGATATCCCTTGTGCTTGCCGCCGGCCGTCCGCACGTCCAGTTTTACGAAAACTCTAATCCCGGTAAGGGCAGCGCGCCTTCCCGCTTCTTCGGCTGCCTGCATGGGGCAAGCCGGAAGAATGAGTAACAGGGCGGCCACGGCAATCAAACGGGTTACGTTGCTACGCGTCATATTGCTTCTCCCATCCTATTTGGCGCCCGCACCCTTCGGAAGGGTGCGGGCGCGTGTAAACATGCCGGTTATTGTTCTTCGGAAGACACGCCGACTACGGAACCACTTCGTAGGGACGCATCATCTCGTTGTCCTCGTGTTCGAGTATATGGCAGTGCCAGACGAACAGGCCAGGGATATCGAACTTCGCCTTGACCCGTGTGATCTCTCCTGGGAGGGCGATTACGGTGTCCTTGTAGCCCGTTTCCCACGACTCCGGCGGCCGCGAGTCCATGCTCCCCGGCGTAAATCCCATGGGCGTGCGGTCCACCACCTGGAACTGCACCAGGTGTATGTGCACCGGGTGGCCGTCCTCGGTGAAGTTGTGGATCTCCCATATCTCCGTGTCGCCCAGCTTGGGAGTCTCCGTGATGGCCTCCTCCCAGCGAAGCGGATTCGGCGATCCATCCGGGTTGAATGTGCCCAGGAAAGCCCCTATCGGCCCAAATGGCACGCCGTTCGAACAATGCAGCACAAGGTTGTCTCCGAACTGCTTCACGAACACCGACTGCGACTCGAGCTCGTTCAGGGTCACTTGTCGTGTGTTGACGGCGGGACCCAGCGGCGTAAACCGGGGCAACCGCAATTGGCTGGGGGGTGCGCTGAGATCGCGCGAGGTGAGCGACGTCACCACGAATCTCATCACCTGGCCCGTGGTCGCCGGATTGGCGGCCGGAAAGTCAACGCCAACCTCTCCACCACCGAACGGCTCGTCAGGGGCCTCATTGATCAGGAAGACCTCTGTTCCTACAGGGAGACCGGTGAAGTCCACGACCACATCGGCGCGTTCCGCCAACCCTATGAGAAGCTGATCGAGGCCCACAGGAGTGGGCAGAAAGCCTCCCTCCGTTCCCATCTGCCAGAACGGCAATGCCGCGGCAACGGGCCTGTCCACTAGCGGATTGCTCACCATCTTCAGTATGAGGAAGCGCGAATTGCACCCGTTCAGGAACCGGAACCGATACCGGCGGGGTTCGACATTCAGCGTCGGCCAGGTATTGCCGTTGACCACGATCGTGTTGCCAAAAAACTCCGGGTTGTGGATCGGCGATACATCGCTGGGCAGGCCGTCGCACGCCGTCTCCGGTATGAAGGGGATTTGGAGTTGGCTGGGCGAAAGCCCCTCAAAGAACGCCCGGTCGGCAGGATAAAAGAGTGAGCCGTCGTCGTTGAACGACCGGTCCTGGACTACAATCGGGATTTCGTAATACTTCTTGCCCGGTTTGTCACCCAATTTCGGGGCCGGACCCGGCAGAATGCCTGCAGACGTGTCCGATGTGCCTCCCCGCAGCAGGTAGAAGCCCGCGGGCCCCGCATAGACGTTCGCTCGGGTCATACCCAGCGTGTGATCATGATACCAGAGCGTGGTGGCGCGCTGGTCGTTGCGATACTGGAAGACCGCGGTGCCGGGTTGCGTGTTGGTCGTATCGTACTGATTGTAGTGAGTTCCGCGAGTCGCATAACCGGCTGGAATGTTGTTCGCGTTCGGCAGATACCATGCCTCCGGGAACCCGTCGCTCTCGGGTGTAACGTGAGAGCCGTGCAGGTGCGTTACGATCGGCACGGGGCCGGTATAGGGAGTCGGGTCCGATCCCCGCATGTCCTTGCCCGCGTCCCCGCCGGGCGGATTCGCCCAGTGCAGGGTCTGGTCCACCGGCAAGATATGGGGAAGGTAGTTGCCGCTGCTGTCCACCAGGTCGTTGATCCACTTCACCCTCACCGGCTTGTCCACTTTCGCCTCGATAGTGAATGCGGGGTAGTTAAAGGTACCTGGATGGTTCACAGAGCCATAGCTCCACACTGTCGTGTCCGGCAAGGGCGCCGGCAGTATTTGCTGCTGGAACTGCCGCACTGCGATCTCATAGTAGTCTATAGGCTTCTTATTGACCATGATTGTGCCCGTCCGCGGCATGGCGGGCGGAATCACCAGCGGGGTCGTGTACTTCTGAATAGTGGCCGGGTCCAACTGCGCGGCCTGAGCCTCCTCCCTAAGTCCCCCCGTCAGACCGGCGGCGATAAGCCATCCGATCATGAGCGCCGGGACCAGAAACCGGCTGCGTGACATTCCTGGCATTGTCTCCATTTCCCTCCTGTTCGTTTTCTTACGCCGCCGGGCCGCAGCCGTGGCGGCATACTTCCCTTCCATCTTGCGCTCATCCCCTCCCGTCTGGGAGGGGATGAGCCGTTCTATGTGGTAAGTCGGACACTCCTGTCCGATACAGCCAGACAAAAGTGTCCGGCCTACCGATTGGACCGCTTCGCCCCCTTCCTCCCTTCGCCGCACACACGGAGAGGGGGTGTGCGAAGACGGAACGCGACAGCGATACTCCTCTTACTTAACAGTCAACGTTACCGTTGCCACATTCGAGACGCTGCCTTTGTTGTCCCTAACGGTGTAGGTGAGCAACTCCGGTCCGATGAAGTTCCTGTTGGGCGTATAGTTCACCTTTCCATTGGCCACCACCGCTACGATCCCATTGGCGGGTTGTGTCCTTATCCGCACGGAGTTCTTGTTGATCGTGCCGTCAGGATCACGGTCATTAACAACCACATTGATGGTTGTCGTCCTGTTTCTCCTCGCTCTTGCTGTGTCATTCACGGCAAGGGGCGCCTGGTTGGGCGCATTCGAGATGGAATCAAAGTGATCCAACACGTTGTTTATACGTGTACCATTTGCGTTGAGGCCTTCCTGCACGCTCAAGACCCCCAGGAAGTTCGGCAGAGGACCCGCGTGGCCCGCGGCGCCAACCTCCGGTACATGCAAGAACCGAGCATCAGCCAGAAAGGCCGCCCGTCCGCCGGTGTTGTCGGGAGCCGTGCCATCCACGGGCACGAACACCTCAGGGTGATCGAAGGGCGCCTTCGCGAACTTCACCCGCTCGTCGGTGAGGGACAGCAGGAAGTCCACGATGGCATCCTTCTCGTCATCGTTGAACGCCCCCCCGCCGGAGGTGTTGTCGTTGAGCCGGATAATGTGCGGGTCCCGATGCGCGGCGTTGGTGGTGGGGAAATCACCGCCGTGGCCGTAGAAGTCAACCACCTGGCGCAGGGTCAGGTAGCTCCCGGTGTGGAAGTAGGGGCCGGTCAGCTCCACGTTACGCAACTGGGGCGCCTTGAAGTTGCCCATTTTGCCGATCCGGTTCGGGTTGGGGAACGTGCCAGTAGGCAGGATACCCACCCCGACGGTGGCGGAGATAGTGTCGGGGAGGAAGATGGTCCGATCTATCATCGGCCATGCCTCGCCAACCGTGAACTCATTAGCCCAGGGCGCCAGGTAGCCAGGCAGCAGGGGCGTGTAGGCAATGTCTACGCCGGCAGGCAGTGTTATTCCAGTAGGGATGAAGGTTCCAGTAACCGGATCGAATACCATCTCCGCCGCCGTTAGTGGCGTCACTGTGTAATTGAGAGGCGAAGGTGTCGCAACTCCCTCGGAGACACCGACATTCTGCATGGCCAGGGTCGCCAGGGAAAGCGGGAAGCCGAAGGGATCAGGACCTCCTCGGCTGACGTCCTCGTCAATCGGTCGAACCCCGATGTTGTAGATGCCGTTGTCCAGCAGGGAGTGCCCCGTGGGAAGACCGGTGAGCAGATTGAAGCTTATGTTATCAATCTCCACCGCGTCCTGAGCGTTCTCAGTTGTCTCTTCCTCCAGATGCACGCCCGTAATCACCGACGGTTTGCCTGTAAGCGGGTCGGGAAGCAACAATGCGTGGTTCGCATTGTTGGAATGGTCGGTCAACTCCGGCCCGTTGTGGCATAGGCCGCACCGGGCGGACTTGAACGAGGAATTCTGACCTGAGTGGTTGCTTCCCGTGAAGAAGTCAAACCCCGCCAGTTGCCGTGTCGTGAGACCTCCCACAAGCGGCGCGGGCTGAACGCCTGGGTTGCCGGGGTCAGCGTCAGGAACAAACCCTAGCCCCAGGAACTGATTGGGGTTGGCGTCCAGGAACCGGTCAAAAGGAGTGTCATCCGGAATCAGTATCTCCTCCCAGACCTGCACCGATAGTCCGAAGAAGAGGCTGAAGTTCGCTTCAATCTGCTTGAACTGGTTGGTGTTGGCCGGGCTGGCAGCCACGCCGGGGACAATGCTGAGAGTATACCCGTCGAACGGGTCAGGCCCTGCATAGGGATTCACAGGGTCGAAACCAATGGTTGGGACGGCCGTGCCCGCGAGATGGTCGGTTGTGTTGGACCAGAAGTCGGACCCGAAGGCCTGCTGGATGAGATCTACGTAAGAGACGTTGAGCCCCGGATTGGGAAAGTTTGACAGGGGACCCAGCACGCTATCCGTAGGATCCACCAACTGGTTGGCGAGGGGCACCACCCCTGGCTGGAGCAGTTTCTTACCGATCTTGGCCCAGTTGCGTCCGTCGAAAGACATCTCGAAGTTGCTGAGCGGCGGCCCCACGGCCTGAGAAGCCAGGCTTGAGAACCGGATTCTCACCGGCTGTCCGGGATTCTCCTCATCCTCAGCCGCCGAGAGTCCGGTAATGTCGTCGCCGACATAGACGTGGAAGAAGGGATCCCCCGCGCCGAACACGCTTCCGCCGTTAAAGTCGT
Source organism: Armatimonadota bacterium (assembly GCA_030649165.1). GTDB lineage: Bacteria > Armatimonadota > UBA5829 > UBA5829 > JAUSEB01 > JAUSGG01. Next base: position 14,388 of record JAUSGG010000148.1, on the reverse strand, counting down.
GGCGTGCCCGGCCATCCCAGAAGTTGTCGAAATTGAGAGCCGCGGCGTGTATCGTGGGAGTGTTGCGGGGCTCCACCCTCCGCAGACCTTGGAAGACCGCGCCGATCGGGTCGAGCAGGTCGGCCGCCACGGCGCTGCCGATATCCGGCAGGAGCGGATTTCCAGGTGTGCTGCCGACGAAGGCCGTAGCTCCAGGCGTCGGGATGTCGAGGAACTTGCGGAAGATCACACCCATAGAGGACATGACGTCATTGGCGTCGGCCGTCACATTGCCTGAATTCAACAGCGGCTCCCCGGGTAAGTCGGGATCAAGCAGCTTGTGGAAGGGAAAGTCGCTTGCCACCACCGCCTGATTTGGTCCCTTGACCTGCAGGGTGAAGTCCCCGCCCAGGTGGTTGGGGTTGAGCTGGTTGCGGGTCCGATTGTCCACGCCGTTGTTGAAGTGGCACGTGCCGCAAGACTGGACGCCGTCGCTCCCAACCTGCATGTCCCAGAACAGGGCCTTGCCCAACTGAATGGCCGCCGTCCTGTCCACAACGAAGTCGGTTTCATTCGCCGGCGTTTCGAGCGCGCGGTCATATAGCCCGGTGGCGGGATTGTAGAATAACCCCGTGGCCATATCAATGGCCGGCACTCCTACTGCCGGAATATCCCAGGAGATCTCCCCCGTGACCGGGTCCACGAGCATAGGTTGCGCCGTTAGCGGATTCAGGGCTGGGGAATGAATCACGAGAGGCGGCAGGACCACGCCGCCGAAGGACTGGCGGCGGGTGGGGGCGCTGAGTGGATTGTTCAGAATATCAATCAGCTCCTGCATCAAGGGAACGGTCTTCAAAGAGCCCATGGGCGCCGGAAGCGCCAGTTCGACCGGCTCACCGGCTTCTTGTGCGGTGACCGGAAGAGCGGGCAAAACAGTAAACACCATGGCCGCGGCCATAAATGTGGCCAGGCATCTTTTCAATTGTCTAAACCTTTTTGCTTGCAATCTCCTTACCTCTTTTCCTCAGAGTTTTTGCGGATGCCGCGTACAAGTTCCGGCCTTGCATCCGTCGAAAGGCCGGAACCGAATTGGGTTAGAAGCGATATATTGCGTTTTTCTTCACAACACTCCTTTCCGTGCATGTATTGGCATCAACGATTCGCCAGCAGGGCTGCGCAAACTCGAACGCCATGCTGTGGAACGCGAAAACCTTCCCTTGTGTGGCGTCCCTGGACACATTGGGGCAATCAAAATGTCGTTCAGCTTACGTTACGGAGCGTTCCCGTGCGCGCGGCCTGTTGAAACGCAAATCTGAGAAATTTCTAAGGAAAGTCTCAGTATCGCGTCATCTGCTGGTAGCGAGAGCATCCGCGTGAAAAGAGGTGGGGAAGCGTGGAGGAGTGAACGTGTGGAGGTGGAAGGTGGGAAGGTGGGGAAGGCCCTCAAACCCTAAGAACCTTCACACTTGGTCCTCAGCGCGCACATCCATAGCCAAAGTCGCGCAAACGCCGTGGGCCTGACGTTCTACACTGAGATGCCAGGAATTGGCGGCGGCAATGGCTTGGCAGATTGCGAGGCCGAGGCCTGAGCCGCCACTCTGGCGGCCGGGGAGGAACAGGCCGTCGACAACCGGACTGTCACGTCCTTCCATAGGATGGAAGCGCTTGTTGAATATCCGCAGTTCGAGTCGTCCATTGCCTACGGATAGATCGACTGATAACTCAGTCCCTTGTTCCGCGTACTTGGCGGCGTTCTCCAGAAGATTCCGCACGAGCACGTGCGCGTGCGTCGGCGGCGCCAAAAACTCGGCGCTCTCGGGTAAATTGCTCAGCACGCGAAGCCCGCGCTGCTCGATTATCGGCTCGCACGACACCAATGCCTGTCGGCAGATAGTTGTGAGATCGCCCGACTGCAATGGAGGCTGCGATGCGTCCGACTCCAACCGGTACAGCAGCAAGAGATCCCCAACCAGCACAATGAGTCGCCTCGTCTGCCTGTAGGCTTCCTCAATAATCTGCCTGTAGTCCTCCTGGCTCCTTTCTTTGCCCAGGGCAAGCTCCAAATGGCCTGATAACGCCTGAAGTGGCGTCCGAAGCTCGTGGGACGCCGCCGAGTAGAACCGTCCCTTCGCTTCGGCGGCCTCGGATAGTCGAACGAGCAGTCCGTTCAGAGTGGCAACAAGCCGCACAATTTCGGCGTCGGCTGATGGTTCCTGCAGCCGGATGTGGAGACTTTCGGGGTAAACAGCATTTGCCTGATCGGAAAGCAAAGCTATGGGCGACAGAGTGCGGCCGACTAAGATCCATGATCCGGCTGCCCCGGCGATAAGCGCTGACAGGCTCAACACCAACAGCGCCCATATATGGTCATCAAGCCCTGCCCACGGTTTCCACGGAATTCCGATAATGTAGACATCTTGGCCCGTTCGCACTACCCTCGTTAGCCAGCCCTTCCCCGCGATGAGTGAGCGTTCAACAGCCCCCTGTCCATCGCTTCCGACGGCTTTGCCATTGTGACGGATTTGTGCTAATGTCACGTTGTCGATACTGAATTCCGCCCGTTCCTCGGCCAGGAGGCGGCTCAGGGCTTCGTCGGACCTCGCGCCGGCAAGCTCCAACCTGACTCTGGCGGCGGAAGCCCTCAATATACGGTCTGCCTCTTCCCCCGCGACATCTCTCGCGTACCAAACCAGTCCCACCCAGGCGATGGCCAGATACACGATGATGGCCAGGCAGAAAACAGCGGTCACATGCATTCGGATAGATCTAAACGACATCAGCCGCCATCCGATATCCAACTCCTCGCACGGTGTGGATCAGTTGCGCTTCATGACCCTTGTCGATCTTACCGCGCAGATAGCTGATGTATACTTCCAAGACATTCTCGTTCCCTTCGAAGTCGCACTGCCATACGTGCTGAAGGATCATTGAACGTTCCATCACCCGCCCGGCGTTGCGCATCAGGTATTCGAGCAGTGTGCACTCGGTGGCAGACAGTTTGATCGCCTGTCCACCTCGAGTTGCGCGTCTGGTAGTGGGACTAAGCGTCAAATCGCAAACTGTCAGAACAGCCGGCGACGATTCCCCGCGTCTAAGCAACGCCCGTGTCCTGGCAAGAAGCTCGGCCACCTGGAATGGCTTCACGACATAGTCGTCGGCGCCACTATCCAAGCCCTCGACAATGTCCTCCAAAGAATCCCGGGCGGTGATAATCAGGATGGGAGTCATGATCCCTGAGCTTCTCAACCGGCGACACACTTCGAAGCCGCTCATGCGGGGCAGCATCAAGTCTAGTAGAATAACATCGAACTCCTCCTCCGTCCTGGCGATATCCAACGCTGTCACACCGTCGCCAACCACCACCGGATTGTGCTTTGCCTCAACCATTGCCTGTTCTAGAAAACGGGCGACGCTTTCATCATCCTCGACTATAAGCACGTTCATGCTGCAGCCTCACCCCGCTATCTGCGGTCGAACCGTCAGACATTGTTACTGCACCCCGGGCAATTTCCCTTATCATACGATACGATATTCTAGCATACCGACAAGATTCCTGCGCTGAGGAATTACCGGACTAACCGATCTTTCGGTAGCAGGGCGGCAACGACGCTGCCGAAGGACGGTTGGCGCAAGTCTGCTACTGTGATTGGTTATTCGGGAAAGGAACCTCCCGTTGTTTCGGGATTTGAAGGTTGGGCTTCACACTCGTGCGGTTACAGCGCCACCTCGCATCCCAACCCGGAAATCCGAAACCGGGCAAACAATGCCAAGGGGCTGCGCAGCGACTTTCATCAACACCCCCACGGACCCTCTTTTCTGCTGCCGAAGCGTCCGGTTGGCGCAAGTCTGCTGCCGCGATTCACTTAGTGAGGTTTGATTTTCTTTCAAGCTGTGCAATATTACCGAGTGTTTCGGCGATCCCGTTCCGCGCCGACGGACCACGGTGGCCTCCAAGCGCCAGGACCGATTCCCGGGAGTAAGTGATTATGCAGATTGGGACAATCCTGTTGTGGCTGTGCATGGCGACGACACTCGCGGCGATCGCGGCCTACGTAACCTCCGCTTTCAAGCGGTCCAGCCTTGCGGTCGCTCGCGGCTGCTACTGCGCGATGATGGCGTGCGCAGTGGCGACCTCGGTCTATCTGATGGCCCTCATCCTGAACAACTGCTATGACATCAATTACGTCTCGGCATACAGCTCACCCGATCTCCCGCTGGTCTACAAGGTCTCAGCATTCTGGGCCGGGCAGGAAGGCTCATTCCTGCTCTGGGCCCTCTTCGGAGGGATAATCGGTATAGTCCTGGCATCCCGGGCAAGGGACCTGGAGCCGTGGCTTATGGCGTTTTGGAGCGCAGTGCAGGCATTCTTCTTCACGCTGCTGTTGATAAAGAGCCCTTTCGCCGCCGCATCGCAGGACCTTCTCTCCCGCTTTCCCAACGGACAAGGGCTAAACCCTCTCTTGCAGAACTTCTGGATGGCCGTCCACCCGCCTCTGGTATTCCTCGGCTACGCGGCCATGGCTGCTCCCGCGGCTTTTGTAGTCGCTGCTCTCATCAAGCGTGACTACAAGACTTGGTGCGATCGCTGCCTACCCTGGGCTTTGTTCTCCTGGGTTACGCTTGGCGCGGGAATCATAATCGGCAGCTACTGGGCTTACGAAGTCCTCGGCTGGGGCGGCTACTGGTCGTGGGATCCGGTTGAGAACGCCTCCCTCGTCCCCTGGCTCGCCTGTACGGCCCTGCTCCACGGAATGCTCGTGGAACGTTACCGCGGAAGCATGCGCCGCATCAATATGGTTCTTGCTTTGCTTTCCTTCCTGTTGGTCATCTATGCGACATTCCTGACGCGCAGCGGCATTCTTGGCGACTTCTCCGTGCACTCCTTTGAGGGGATCGGCAAAGGCAGCAGCGCATATCTGATTGGCTTCATGTTGTTCTTCACTGTCCTCTGCCTCGGTTTGCTGGTATGGAGGCAACGGGAAGTCGAAAGTCGCTCGTGGTATGGCGGCCTGATAGCCAAGGAATCGGCCTTCTTCGTAGGGATTATCAGTCTGTCGGCCCTGGCCCTGCTGGTAATCATCGGAACATCGAGTCCCCTCATCACCAAGGCGCTTGGCAGAAAACCGGACAGCGTCGGCATCGGTTACTACGGCCTGGTCAGTTCGCCCATTACGCTGGTCCTGCTTCTACTGCTTTCACTCGCGCCGCTCTTGAGATGGGCGTCGCGCGGCAGGATCGAAGAAGGCTCTTCTCTCGCGCTGAAACTTGTCGCCGCTATCCTCGGACTAGCCTTGATATCGAGCGCAGTCATAGCCGCGGCGGCTGGAACCGACATCGCTCTCTCGTTTGCCATCGGCTCCCTCGCTGTTGTCGCATTGCTGGTTAACGCATGGTTCGCTCATCGGCACGGGTGGGGCAACTGGAGGATGCTCGGCGCTTACACGGTCCACGCAGGCGCGGCGCTTATGCTCATCGGTATGGTGTTTTCTCCCAGTTCCACAAGACCGAGCGACACCGTCCGAATCGTTCTGCCGCGGGGCGACAAGGTGCAGAAACTGGGGTACAGATTCACCTTCCTTGGCGTCGAGTCGGCGCCCAACGCGAAGAACGTTATCCGGGTGAAAGTCGAGCGCGACGGAAAGAGCTTCATAGCCCGGCCGGCGATGACGGTAACAAAGAACGAAGTGATTCAAACGCCGCACATACGCAAGACCCTCAGCAAAGATCTCTACATCGCGCCGCAAGAGGTTAAGTCGCTGAAGATCGAGCCGATATTGCACTCGACTCCGCGGGGAAGAACTTACACTGACGCTTTCACGCCAGACGGCGGCTTCGGAGTTCGGCTTGCGGGTGTAAGCGTTAATCGAACACATCGCCTGGCAACGCTGATAGTGCAAAGGCGCGGAAAGCGCGCGGCCTTCCTGGAGCTGCGCAAGGGGGATTCCAAGCAGGTCGGCAAGTACACTGTAGCGTTCAACGACTTTATCGTCCACCGCCGGAAAGAGGCAGCCGGTGGAGACACGAGCGTCGGGGCTTCGCTGTCAGTCGATTATCCCGGAGCCAAGGCGACCGCGGTCCTCTACGTCAGCGTGAAGCGGCTTATCAGTCTGATCTGGATCGGCTCCGCTCTCATGCTCATCGGCGGAACAATCGCAATCATCCGCCGCTGCAACGAGAACCGCAAATTAGTACCCTCAGCGGCGCTCCAAGAGCGCGCGGCGGGTCCTGATCGCTTGCCCCGGCGTAACAAGAAAGGCGCCAGGCGCAAGCGGCTGAATGGCTGATGGCCGACAATCCTGTGGGCATCATCGCAATTCTGAACCCAATCCCTTCAAAGCTGCTCTTGCCCGACCGCCATTTCCCCTGTATAGTAAAATACGGTTCGGCTCTCGTCGACCAAGCGATAGCAGACTACTGAGGAAGAGCAGAATGGCCCGGATACCGACAACCGAGTTCAAGGAGCGCATAGAACGTCTTCAGGACGCAATGGCGCGTCAGAAGCTTGACGCCGTGATGGTGTACGGCGACGAGTACCGCAAAGAGAATCTGCGCTACGTCTCCAACTTCTGGCCGATTTTCGAGCGCGGCGCCTGTTTTATCCCGCTAAAGGGCGAGCCGATTCTGGCCGGCGCGCCGGAGGGCGAGCAATACGCGCGCGAAATGAGCGTCTGGACCGACGTGCGCAACGTAAAGGAGTTCGCCTGCGTTTCCGTGCCGGAAGAGGTCGATTATCCGCTAGCGAGATTCTCGTCATTTGCGGAGATCCTTGGAGAGGCGCTCGGAGGTGGTTTCCGCCTTGGCTTGGTCGGGCAGTGGGACATTCCGGCTCCGATCATGGAGCGGGTAAAGGCCGCCGCGCCGGGCGTGGAGATCGTTGACGCGTCTTCGATCGTCAATGACATGCGTCTCATCAAGACACCGGCTGAGATCGCCTGCCTTCGCGAGGCGGGCCGTCAGGCGTGCGAGGGCTACGCGAAGCTGATGGATTACTCCGTGCCCGGCAACACCGAAGCGGCCGCCGCGGGGGCGGGCCAGGGCGCGGCTCTCGTGGCGGGGGCTGAAGCAATCAATTTCTGCATCTACGGCAGCGGGCCGCGAACAAGCACGATCATAGGTCGGTCGGCGGAGCGGGTCCTCCAAGATGGAGATATGATTATGGCCGCGCTGGCCGTGCAATATCAGGGCTATGTCGCCACTGCCGCTTTCCCCTTTGTGATCGGAAAAGCTACCGACGAGCAGAGACGGTTTCTCACCGTGCTGCTGGAGGCGGCCGATGCGCAAATCGACTATCTGAAGGACGGTATCACCTCCGGCGAGATGGTTCGCGCCGTGAAGGCCGTCTATAAGAAACACGGGATGGAGCAATACGACGTTTACCCGCCGATGCACGGCATCGGACTGGCCGAGGCGGAGTCGCCGTATCCTGATGAGAAATCCACTTATCCATTCCGCACTGGAATGTGCGTCAACTCGGACGTGAGCCTTTTTGGACATCCAGCCGGAAGCAATCGCATCGAGGAGGGCTTCATCATCGGCAGAGACGGACCGGAGTCGATCACGCCGCTGATCCGGGATTTGGTGGCACGGCGGGTCGGGGTGGCTTAGTATGCAATTTGCAATGACAGTTGACGATGTCTGCATGCCGGGGTTTTCATCCGAGGAGCATCTCGGTCGTTGGCTGGATTTGCTGGCTGAACTGGATATTCGCGCGACGTTCTTCGTCGTGCCTCTGGCAGACAAAACTCCGCTGGCAAATCGTCCCGGATATGTTGCGCTCCTGCGGCGGGCGCTGGCTGAAGGCCATGAGGTCGCCCAGCACGGGCTGGAGCATGACCGGTTCGAGGTCGGGATTCCGCCGCCCATGGTACTGAACCTGCCCCACGAAGGCCCGGCGCGCGAACGGTTGGCCAGAGAGCGAGACGCAATCGAGGCAGCGCACTCAGTTCCACGGATTCGCGAACTGCTGGCTAACGGGCGGCATTTGCTGGAGGACGCAGTGGGCGTACGGCCCGTCGGTTTCCGCGCCCCGTGCCTGCAGACGTGCGCGAATCTCTTTACCGCGTTGGCGGAGGAGGGCTATCGGTACGACAGCTCGTTTCCCATTCAGGAGGCCGGCTGGGACCTGATCATGGGTGATCTGGGAGTCGCTCGCCATACGATCACGCGCGCGCGCTTCGAGGCCTCCCGGCAGGACCCTCGTCTCATCAGCCTTCCGATGACGACCGATTACACTTGGTATCTCGCGGAAGACCGCTACGCGGCGACCTGGGAGATGGCGAAAAGCGATGCGCTGGACTGCCTGCGGGAAAACGTCCCGCTTGTGCCGTTATCCCACGTGTCACCGTTCTTCGAGGGAGACGGCGACTGCGGCGAGCGCCTTTTCCGTGAACTGGTCGCCTTCACGCGGGATGCCGCCGCGAGCGTGGGTCAGACGTGCGAGTTTATCCCCCTGGCGGAGGTAAAAGTATGAGCGATATTCTTTCTTTTGAAGCTTCGAGCGGAGATGTGTTCGGCGATCTGGTCAGCCGGCGGCCGGCAAGACGGGAACGGCCCAAGATCGGCCTGTTGGCGCTTGGATATTTCGAATACTGGCGCATGTTCTCTCCGGAGTTCAAAACGCAGGTTCTGGGCGACCTGCAAACCGTCGCGGACCATCTGAGCAAAGGCATGGACCTTGTCTTCCCGTGCGTCGTGGATACGATGGACACTGCCGAGCAGGCCGGCCAGGCATTTGCCGCCGCCGATCTCGACGCGCTCGTGGTGGTCGAGGGCACGTACACTCCGGATTACATGTCCCTGCAGGCTATCGACGCCGTGCCCAACGTGCCCCTGATCCTGTTCACTACCCAACTGGCCGAGGACATCACGCCCAACGACGACTACGAAATGGTTATGCGAAACAGCGCGCTGATCGGCACCTCCCAGCTTTCCGGTTCGCTCAACAAGATGGACCGCGAATATGAGGTGGTCGTGGGTTCCCTTGAGGACGAGCCGGCGTACGAGGAAATCCGGATGCTCGCCAAGGTACACAAAGCTGTCCGGGATTTGCGCTCGCTCACCATCGGTGTGGTGGGACACGTCTTCCGCGGGATGTACGACCTCGAAAACGACAAGACGAAGATCAAAGGCGCATTGGGTCCGAATATCGTTTACGTCGAGTTGTCCCATCTTGTTCGCGAATGGCAGAAAGTGACGGACCAGGAGACCACGGCCGCTTCAGAAGATTGGCTGAAACGCTTCACGCTTCGCGGGACTACCGCCGGTGAACTCCAGCGTTCCTGCCGCCTGGGGGTGGCCATGCAGCGACTGATAGACCGTTTGCGCCTTGACGCGCTCTGTTTTCTCGGTCAGCACTATATCGAGAAGGAGACGGGCGTTCCGGCCCGTATCGGCGCTTCGATGATGCTGGAACGGGGCAAACATCTTGTCGCCAGCGAGGGCGATCTTGCCGGCTTGACGATGATGCACGCGATGGAATGGCTTACCGGCAATTCGCCATTACAGGCCGAATGGGGCCAGTACGATGCCGCGCACAATGCCCTTTTCCTTGTGGGTCATGGAGTCGCCTCCCCTGCTATCGCAGGCGGGGATGCGGGAGTCAGCATCACAAGCGCACCTGAGGAATGGGGATTCACCGGGCATGGCGCAAACCTTGAGTTTATCCTCGCCCCGGGCGCAGTAACAATCGCCCACCTGCTCAACGGCAAAGACGGATGGCAGATGATTATCGGCGGCGGAGAGTCGCTCCCCTACCCGACCCTGCCGTGTAATGAGATTCACGCGCTCGTGCAAATCGAGCGGCCTGTGAAGGAATTTTTGGTAGAGCTTCAGCGATACGGCGTGGCGCACCACTGCATTGTGGTTCATGGGGACATCCGCCGTGAACTGCAGGCGCTCGCCCGTATCTGGGGCATTCGTTCGCTCACATTATAAGGAGATTTTTTGATATGAAGGTTCTGGTGATCGGCGCACATCTTGATGATAGTGTCCTCGCATGCGGCGGGATTATCCGCAAGTTCGTGAATGCAGGCGCACGAGTGGATGTCGTCTGCTTCGGCAACAGTGACGAGGATTTCGCCGTCGTTGAAGACCAGGCAACTGCGGTTGAACGTATCACGGCCCAAGCAGTTGAAGCTCATAAAATCCTGGGCGTCTCCGATTTCGTCTGCTTCAACTACTCCGACTACGCGGTCCAGGAGAACAAAGAGACCTACCGGCTGTGCATCGAGAGCATACGAAAATACGAGCCGGACGTCATCCTGTCGCACTACTGGGCGGAGTACTTCCAGCATCACGCGATGGCCCGCCTCGCGGTGGACTCCTGGTGGCAGGCGGGATGGAGTTGCAGCGCTGATCTCGGTCCGCCCTGGCTTGCCAAGGCATTGTATCACTTCGAGGTGCTTCATCCACTCCCGGAGCCGACCGATATTGTCGATATCTCCAACACTTTTGAGGCCAAGATGGCAGCTTGGGGCTGCTTCCAGTCCAGCAGCGACGTCGTCGAATCCGGCGAAGACGGCGAACAGCGCCATTATGGCTCCGTGATGGGTTCACTGACCGAGCAGTTGCAAACCCGCGCGCGCTACTACGGCAGCCAGATCGGCGTGCGATATGCGGAAGTATTGAAACGCTCCGCTTATCTACCGCGGGCCGTGCGCGATGTGCTCGACTTGGCTTGACGCGCTCAGTTCGGTTCAAGAAGAACGCAGATGAACACAGATGGACACAGATAAACGCAGATAGGAAGGATGAACATGGTTATTTTCGACGACTCACAGCAATCGGGCTGCGCTATATGTCTTGCTCCGGGCGCATCGGCGCCGGAGCGGTTTGCGGCGGAAGAACTGCGGCGCTATTTGTCCGCCGCCACCAGCGGCAATTTTCCTATACTGGACTCACTGGCGCCGGACCAAATAGGATTCCTCGTCGGCGACCTGGGACGTTCTCTTGTCGAACCACTGCCGGATTTGAGCGAAGACGGCTACGTTATGAGGCGCGTTGGCGACCAAATCGTCCTACTTGGCGGAAGTCCGCGCGCTACACTATATGCCGTCTACCACTTCCTTGAGCGTTATCTCGGATTCCGCTGGCTTGAGCCGGGAGATGACGCAGTTCCAAGTTTGTCTAAGATTTCCCTGGAAAACCTAGACGATTTGGAGGAGCCGGCCTATACGTTCCGCTCGGTTGTTAACTTCCCGTTCACCGTGGAACGTATGCTCAAAGAAAGCGATTGGATGGCCAAGAACCGCCTGAACTGGACGCATCCGGGCATCAACCACCCGCACGTTTGGGCTGAATGCCGCGGCGCCGAAACCGTGATGCCCGATATCACCAAACGCGGGCTGCGAATGCTATGGGGCGGGCATACGTTCCAGACTTGGATTCCTACGGACGTATACTTCGAGACAAACCCGGAGTTCTTCGGTCTTGTGAACGGCGAGCGCATTCCGCAGCAGAACTTCAGGGGGAGTCTGTGCCTCTCCAATCCGCAATTGCAGCGTGAAGTGGCAAAGAACATCCTTCGCTTCGCCGCCGAGAACCCGGACATCGATATCGTCGATATCTGGATGAACGACACCGTTGACTGGTGCGAGTGCGAGAACTGCGAGAAAACGGACGGCGACCCCGATTACATTCAGCATCCGGAGATATTCAGCCTTGAGGGTAAGCCGCAGAAGTCTCGCGCCTACTTTACCTTCGTCAACAACGTTGCCCGTATGGTTGGCAAGGAAAACCCGAACCTTCGGCTTTCCCCACTCGCGTATGCCCGGACCTTCGAGCCCCCCACCAATCTCAAGGTCGAGTCCAACGTCATCGTGGGGTACACCAATTTCACCAGAAGCACGATCAACTCCCTGCTTGACGACTCACTCGCGGATGAAGGCAGCAAGTTGAACGTGATCTACGTCGAGACGATCCGCCGCTGGCAAAACCACGCCGATCCCGAGAATCTGTTCATCTACGAATACTACGACTACCCCGATACGTTCAACCCGTTCTCTGAGTTACGAACGAATGTTGTCCAGATGGCCGAGGAGCTTAAGTGGTATCCGAAGGTCGGCATCCTTCAGATGTCGTCCGAAGGCGCCGGGGAGTTCTACTGGCGACCGATGGTAATGTACGTCTACGCGCATCTGGTCTGGAATCCCGAACAGTCATACGAGGACCTCATGAAGGACTTCTGTGACCACGCATACGGTGACGTCGCCGGCCAGATGCTGAAGTTCTGGAAGATCCAGGAACTGCGCCACCCACACATCACTCAGCGCGACAAGAACCTGAAGATTCTGGAAGAGATAAAGGGAATGACCGGCGACCCAACGGTCATCGCCCGGCTGGAGCATCTTGAGGAGTTGGTGAGCAGACCCGATCATATTACGAAATGGCCGGATGAGTCCGAACAGCCTAAGGACCAGGGTCCCGGCGGACTGGTTGGATTTGCGGATGCGAGCTAAGAGGAGGATTACATCGATGGATTCCAAGACGATCAGGATGCTTTTCACGGCGGTGATTGTTGTTGTAGTTGGGGTGGTTCAAAGCCAAACCCCACTCGCCGCCTCATTGAAAAAGGCGAAGATGATCCAATGGGGCGACTCCGGGCCTCTGACGTACATCAGGGACAACATCCGGGAGATGGAGAAAATGCCGTTCGATGGGCTCATACTGAATCTACAGTCCAACAACGGCGCGGTTCTTTCCTGCTGGAACGTCTTTGTTCCGACGCCGCTCAAAGCGGAGGACTACTCCAAGGACATCGAAGCCCTGAAAGCCACCAAGTTCAAGAAGTTTACGGACAATCTCCTGGTCGTTGATATCACCCCAGGCCGCATGGACTGGTTCGACGACAATTTCAAGACCGCGGCGGCTAACGCGGGTGTGATGGCCAAGATCGCCAGGGAATGCCGTATGAAGGGCTTCATGTTCGACGTTGAGCAGTACGAAGGCCAGATTTTCGACTACAAGGCGCAGCCGCAAAAAGATCAGCACACATTTGCTGAGTATCAAGCAAAGGCGCGCGAGCGCGGCCGCGAATTCATGAGAGCCGTCAATGCGGAATTCCCGAACATCCGCATCCTTATGACCTTCAGCTACGAAGTGGCGTACGGAAGCCTGCCGGAGGGAGGAGACCTGTCCACGATGCCCTACGGCCTATGGCCGTCAATGATCGATGGGATGCTCGATGTCGCCGCCGACAAGACCATTATCTACGACGGCTTCGAATACTCGTACGGCTTGAAGACGGAGGCGGAGTACAAAGGCGCGCAGGGATTCATGATGGTCATGGGCCACATGAAGACGGGCAACGTGAAGGAATACGATAAGCATTACCGGTCCAGCTTCGGTATATGGACCGACAACGGAAGGCATTGGGACTCGGTCGATTTCACCAAGAACTACTTCAGCCCTGAGGAGTTCGGGACTGCTCTGCACAGCGCCTTGAAATACAGCGACGGCTATGTGTGGGTCTACTCCGAGGCGTCCAAGTGGTGGAACTGGAACGGCCTGAGAAATGTTCCTCAGCCATACATAGACGCCCTCGCCAACGCCCGGAGGCCGCGCCCGAACCCGCCTGCCGCGAGGGAGTTAGAGCCGAAGAAAGAAGAAGCCCCGCCGACGAAATGACCGGGGAAGACGCCGGGTTGCCGGCTTGCGGGAACTTGGTCGGGGAATGTCTTATCACTCAGGCCATTGGGATATTCCGTTGTTCGTTGTTTCGGGAAACCCTTTTCCCGAAACCGCCGAACACTAAGACTTCCACTCCTCATCAGGTATCTGCGCATTCATCAAGATATTCCGCAGAGTGCCCAGAGGAAGCGTCTTGCCTTTGTGCTCCGGAACGATAACCTGAAGACGCCGATCCTGATGCCGCCACTTGCGGTGGCTGCCATGCTGAGAGACCAACTCGAAGCCATGTCGAGAGAGAACCTGTTCCACCTCGCGGCTGGTCATCCTGCGAATGTTCGGGCTCATCAGGCCGCGATCTCTGTGATTATAGCGTCAGGCGAAACAGCTATCGGGTCCGGTTGAAGGTAGAGCGCGATGGCTTCCCTAATGTTCAGGAGCGCCTCCTCTTCTGTGTCTCCTGCCGACGCGCAACCGGGCAATTCCGGAGCCCAGGCCGCCCACTCACCGGTTTCTTTATCTTGCTCCAAGACCACTCGCCACTTCAAGTCGGTCCCTCCATCACAATGCGCCAGTTGCGCCCCCTCTAATGCAGGCCAGTCGCGTTCATTATAGCACACTGAGTGTCAGCCCCACTCTGGTAAGTGTTCAGGAATGGTGAGTACGTACCGGGCAGCGTCATTCCGAACGTAGAGAGGAATCTGCTTTTTCCGGAACTGCCAGCACGAAAAGCAGATTTCTCGACTCCGCTGGCGCTCCGCTCGAAATGACGTTCTCCCTAACCCT
>JAUSGG010000263.1 GCA_030649165.1 Armatimonadota bacterium | reverse complement strand
CCTACTCGGGGACACGGGCTCGTTGTTTTCGTGCCGGAAAGGTATAGCTCCGCGTTCCCGAGTAGCCGCTCCGGCGGCGTATCGAGGGACAGCACAGCCTATGGCAGACTGTAGTGTTTTTAGACGTTTCGTGAATAATCCGGGCTAACCACAGATGGACACAGATGAACACGGATGCCGGCCCCGGATGGGAGCGAAATCAATCACGAAAACACAAAGTACGAAGGACTCCCATTGCTTCGGGACGAAAAGCACGTCCCGAAGCATAGAAAGGGAATCACCAAGTGAAACCTCACCCCAACCCTCTCCTAAAAGGAGAGGGGGCCTCGTACTAAGTGAACTTGACCTGCACGGGCTCGCGTTCGGCCTCTTCGATCTCGAAATACGGCAGCTTCTGAAAGTGGAACCAGTTGGCGATAACGTTCGATGGGAACGATTCGCACTTGATGTTCATGTCGCGCGCGACCGCGTTGTAGTAGCGCCGCGACATCTGAATCTGGTCCTCCAGCTCAGCGAGCTGTGACTGCAGTTCCCGGAAATTCTGGTCGGCTTTGAGCTGCGGGTAGTTCTCCGCGACGGCGAACAGGCTTTTCAGGGCCTGGGTCAGCATGTTCTCCGACTCGGCCCGCTGTTCGGGAGTCTGAGCCTGCATGGCGGCGGACCGAAACTTCGTCACGTTCTCCAGCACGCCCTTCTCGTGCCCGGCGTAACCCTTGACCGTCTCGACCAAGTTCGGCACCAGGTCGTGCCGGCGCTTGAGCTGCACGTCGATATCGGCCCAGGCGTTGCCTCCCCTATTCCGCAGTGATACAAAACCGTTGTAGGTCCCAACAATGTAGGCTGCGATTAAGACTATCAAACCCAGCAGAATCCAGATCATGGCATCGCCCTCCTTCAACGAGAGTCTTGGGCAGAGGGGTGGGTGATTCCTCCGTGGGAAGGGTCGTAGGGTTTTAGGGGCGTAGGGTTTTAGGGGCGGATTCGGCGAAGGATTTTGGGCGACAGGGCGGCGAGGGCGGAGACCAGGGCGATAAGCCCGGAGGGTTCGGGGGCGTGTGAGACGTAGATATCGAGGCCGGTGTCGGAATTCCTTTCCTCCCAGACACGCGAGCCGTTGTAGTAAGAGCGGCGTGAGACGTCATATTGCTCGGCGGTCGATGCGGAAGCCAGACCGGCCGCCAAGTCGATCGCAAGGTAGTCGCCGCCTCTGGTCTGCAATAGGACACTATCCGAAGAATGGGACAAATGAGCCGATGGGTCATAGTAACCGGTCAGGTCGCGCGTAGGCTCCAGAATGCTGAACTGGGAGGTGAGGAAATTGTAGGCGCGAATGCCTTTCTCGCCGTTGATATCGTAATACCACATCGCCCAACGGTCGTTGACGTCGAGGCCCCAGGCCGATCCGCCGCCCCGCAGGATGACGTCCTCCACACCGGACCCGATTACCGTCGAGACTATGCCGAAGCCGCCGTCCCACCGCCGGTCGGACCAGATTGCGCGACTCTCGCCGACAGCCGGTCGATTGTCCGCGGACCGAGTGGGATTGAGGATGGTCTTGGAGCCTGCGCTGAGGTCGTAGGCAATCACGGCAAATCCCAGCGGCCCGGGGAACTGAAAATCGCGATAGACGACGTACCTACCGTAGATGTCGGGTTCGGTTTGATCTCCCGGGTCGGTTACGAGAGGCTCGGACATGCCGGCAGGCGCGGCGGAGAATATGAATATGCAGAGAAGCGACAGTGACGCCAGGCTCACATATCTTTCCTGTTCTCAGATTGGGCAGCGGAAGGGAAGCTCAGTACTACGGCGAATAGTCGAAGCCGCACCGTAATCCCCCCTCACCCCAGCCCTCTCCCGCCCAAGGGGAGAGGGGGCAGGTGGCGCATCCGCTGTTACCTGCTTGGCGTTTCCGAAAGACTGAACCGCTCCGCGAGGAAAGCAGGCTGCCTATGGGTTGAATGCAAGAAACGTGCCAAGGGGAAGGGTTGTAGGGTTATAGGGTTATAGGGTTATGATGTAAGAGAGAGGGGGCGCAGGCGTTTCGCGCCCCCTCTGGAGCGCGGACTAGCTCTTGTTGAGATCGAAGATAGGGAAGTACTCGGTTTCGTCCGGAAACACGGTGTGAAAGAAGGTCTCCTCGTCGCCTTTTGAGATAACGCCTTTGTTCGAGTTCCTGTCGTACTTGCCGATTATGCTGATCTCTTTGTGGTCTTGTTTGGCGGAAAGCAGGAGCACGGGTGTTACTTTGTCGGTGCACTCGACCGTGACGGTGAACCGGCGGCGGTTGGCGGGGAGCTTGAAGACCCACCAGCCGGCGTTCTTCTCGGTCTCCCAGTCTTTCTCGAAAGTGTCGCCGTAGGCGCCTTCGAGCCGCTTGCCGTCCACGAGCAGGCGGTATTCCATTTGTCCGGACTCGGCCTTGGGAAGCTTCTCCCTGTCCGACTGGCCCGCCCTATATAGAAAGAGCATCAGCGAGGGCTGGAGCAGGTCGCCCGATATGGAAACCCGGGCGGTTGTCGTCACTTTGCCGTTCTTCTTCCGCGCGGGTTTCCTGTCCACGATGATCGCGCCTGTGACCGGAGACTGCAATGTGAACTCGTAAGCTCCGTCTTTCGCAGGGGAAACGGATTTGCCGTTCGCGGTGAGTTCGCCGAAGACTACGCCGGATGGAGGGACCAGCCTGGTTCTTACAACACCGCCCTTTGCTGTCGGGGCGGCGCGGAGGGTGAGATTGACCGAATCGTAGATCGTTTCGTTCACCGTATAGCGGCAGTTGCCGGCAAGGAGCGGGATCGGCTGATGGGTCACCTTAATGACGACGTGTTTCTCGGCCGGAAGATAGCCCTTGACGGTCTCACCGTAAGCGAATACGCGCTTGCCATCGGGAACGATGTCCTCCAGATATGGGTAGATCACCTGGAACACCAAGTCCTTTGCGCCGGAGGTGAAGCCGAGGTCTTCGGAGATAGGAATCGCGTAGTCCGCGCCATGGAACGTAGGGTTGAAGATGAAGATGTACCCTTCGTCCCGCGATATGTGCGCGTAACCTTCGAGCGTATTGCATTCCAGCACGTCCACGCCGAGTTGTTTCTCCATTCCGCGGTTGCGATGCAGACCCCACGGCTCCATAACCACGGGATTTGGGAAGAACGGCTTAAACTGTTCAAGATAATTCGCGTTTTTCCGGCTCCAGTTCATGCAGGAGCGAATCCAGTTTCTCTCGTCGGCCGAAAAGCTGAGCAGGTCGGTCGATATCTGTCGCCTGGTCGGACCGGCGAGGTTGCCGATGACCTCTTCCTTCCAATCGGCGGTTTTGTCCTGGATGAGCGCGGAGCCTTCTATCTGATTGCGAACCAGATACCGCCAATAGGCTTCGTTGAACATCTCCCGGTCGTGCATATAGTTGGCCTTGGCGCGAGTCGGAGCGAGCTCCCCGGCCGTAAGCCCGCCGTGGTCCTGGTACGTATGGATCAGCTCCGAGTACTTCACCCACGAGCCGTCCCACGTATACGGACCTATGCGGAAATCCGGGTACTGTTTCTTGATTTCCTGGACCATTCTCATGAACGCCAGCCAGGCCGCGTCACCCGTAGCGCCGGGCTTGTGGTTGTGGTTGGTCGCCCAGCACTCCTCAGAGGGAACGAAGCCGTCCACCTTCATCACTTTCATGTGCGAGTTGCGGATCTGGTTGAGGAACTCGGTCTTAACGAAATCGTAGTAGCCCGACAAAAAGCACATAGCGCGCTCATATTTACCGTCTTTGCGCACGACGCGCCACTGGTGATCGTACTTATCCCCTTCGAGCCAGAAGAAGTAGAACCAGGCCGCAAGGTTGATTCCTGCTCGGTCGGCGGCTTCGACAAATGGCCTCTCGCCGTCGTAGAACTCCACCGGCCAACCTGGGTTGATCCCGACCCCGGACCAGGCATATTTCCAGCCGGAGTCCAGGACGAAATTATCGATCCCGCACTGCGCGGCAAGAGGGATTTGGGGCAGGACCGTCTGGTACGTCAGCAGTCCCCTCGCCCGCTGGAGGCGTCCTGTTCCAGGATGGCTGATATACCACGTGTTGAAATAGGTGAACGGCATCCGCGTGCCCTGGTCTACCGAGAACCTGGAGCACAGATTCTCAGAAATGATGTTGGCTTTTCCAAGATCGCGATGCAGGCGGAAGTCAAACAGGCTGAAGCGGCCAAAGCAGCCGTCCACGAGGAACCTGACCTTTCCGGCGAGGGTATCGGCAAAACGGACCGGGCCGGATGGGGGATCTTCGCCGGTCGCGATATCCTTCCATCCCTCGTCTGCCCAAACTTGAACATGGTATTGCGCAAATGGGACCGGCTTTTCGAGAGCGGGACGGGCGTCCTCGTTATCGAAGAGAACGACCATCGTGTTGAACGTCACCGGCGACGGGAACTCAATCTCCAGCCAATGGGTCCCGCCAAGCCCTTTGTCCGCGCGCCAGCGGGTGGTGGTATCGTCGTCTACGGCCTTGTAGCCGTCATAGGCTGTGGTAAGCGCGGGAGGAGATTCGGAGGAGGTCCTGACTGTCGCGTGCTTCCGCCAGCCGCTCAGTTCGTAAGTGTAGTCTCGGTAAGCTTCGTAGCCGTCGCTCATCTCGCCCGTCCACGCGCGAAACACCGCGGGCACAGTCTCGGCGCTCTCCCCCGCCTGCAGTTGCTGACCGGGAGTGTATTCCGTCCAAAGCACATTCTCCTTGCTCAGGTTCATCGCGCGGGCCGGCATCGGCATCTCGGCGGTAACGAACCAACCGCCTTTGCCGGCGGCGAAGAACCGCGCGTTATGCTGGATGATCCGCGCGGGACGCTCGTTGAGTTTAAGATTGACCAGCGAGACCTTCTCGATGTAGATCGGGGCCTTTGCGAACACCTGCAGCGACCGTTTCACGCAGCCGCTGTCGAATACCTCGTAGCGTTCCGTAACAGCGGCCTTCTCGCCATCCATCAGGACGTAAGCGCCGCGGCCCTCACTGATGACATCTGTGACCTTGAAGTCGGTCCGCTTGAGAACGCCCTGGTCGGTCGTCAGTTCGAAATCGGAGGACTCGGGAGCGAAGGCCGTCGTCTCGCCGGTCTCCTTGTTCGCGATGGACTTGAGCGCGGCGTGGCCGTCGGCAAGGTCGATGACAAGACTCGTCACGCCGCTCTCGACAATCGCTTGAGGCGGCAGAGCAGACACCTGGGTCACAGACAGGATCACGGTCAACAACACAGCATAGATGGTCGGCAGTTTCACAGTCGCAGTTCCTCCTAACTCCAAGGTTCGCTGGCGGATTGGCATTTTCCTTGGGCCAATTTGCGGAGGACGCAGAGGTTTGGTTAAGGGAGAACGCAGATGAACACAGATAAACACGGATGAACGCGGATGGGATAGGTCTTGGGTTATCAGGCCCGGACCTCATCCACGCTCTCATATCGGGTGTTATTGGCGCGCAAGTTCCTGGGGCGTCCTTCGGCAGCGTCGCTGCCGCTCTGCTACCGAAGGATCGAAGTGAGCGGTGACCAGTGAACGGTGATCAGGCCGCGGACCGATAGCTGAAAGCTGATGGCTGATAGCTTTACCCTTGACTGCGGACGACGGGCGGCCTAACATATCAGTGTTCTTGATTCCAGCGCATTGGGGGACGCAGGTGGAGAAGATCGAATACGGTGGTTGGCCGAATTGCATCAGGCTTACGAACGGAACGGTGGAACTCGTCGCCACTACGGACGTGGGTCCGAGGATCATACGATACGGATTCGTGGGACAGGACAATGAGTTCCACGAGGCCGCGTCGGACATGGGCAAGATTGGTGGAGACGAGTGGCGGGGGTACGGCGGACATCGCCTGTGGCACGCCCCTGAGGCCAAGCCGCGCACGTATTTCCCGGATAACAGTCCGGTCAGATTCGAGATGAACAGCGACACGCTCCGGCTGACGCAGGAGGTGGAGCCGACTACGGGGATGCAAAAGGAGATCGCGATGACGACGCCGGGCGAGAACGGCCACGTGCGGGTGACTCACAAGATCACCAACACAAACCTGTGGCCCGTGGAGTTCGCCCCCTGGGCGCTGACGGTTATGCACGGCGGCGGCAAGGCGATCTTCCCGCAGGAACCCTACTCTCCCCATCCCGATATACCCGACTATCCGGGTCAGAAGATCGACCCGAAGTACTACCTGCCGGCGCGCAATCTGATCATGTGGTCATACACGAAGCTGAGCGACCCGCGTTGGGTGTATACTGACAAGTACCTGCTGCTCAAACAGGACCCGAAGGCAGAGCGTCCACAGAAGATCGGGATGAGCAACCGGCAGGGCTGGGCCGCCTACGCCAGGAACGGGCATTTGTTCGTAAAGACCTCTCAGTATCAGGAAGGCGCGGTGTATCCCGACGGCGGGTGCAGCTTCGAGACGTTCACGAACGCTGATATGCTTGAGGTGGAGACGCTCGGGCCTGTGGTCAATTTGGCGCCCGGAGCGGGTGTGACGCATATAGAGGACTGGTACTTGTTCGACGGTGTTGAGTTTGAGGAGAGGGACGAGAGTATTGATGGGAGTGTTCGTAGGTTGGTAGGTCTATGAGGTTTAGGAGTTGTAAGTGAAAGTAATAATCGCGGCGTTTGTATTGGCATTGATCTTGGTTTCGTCCGCGTCGGCTGACACACCGGCGGCTATGGAAGCAAATCGCGCGCTGAAGTATATATCGGACTATATCATCTCCGGCAAGGCGCAAAAGCCGATTACGAGGGCGGTCCTGTCGCCGACGGGGCAGACGCCTGACTTGCAGTTCGTCAGGCAGTCGGATTTGACGAGCGACCTTGTAGATCGTTATCTGAGTCGGGGCATCTCGCATTTCCTGCCGTGGGACAAACCGCAACGGTCGCGGGAGTTCCTTCGCAACACGGGGACTAAGTACGTTCACTGGTCGCATTTGCTGTGGGGGCCTCCGCCGCCGGACTGGAAGACCCTGAGCGCTGAGATCGACACGGTGCACAACTCCGAGTGGGGCAAGGACGTGGTTTTTGAAGCCGGCGTGATGGAGGCGATATATAAGGACACCATTGACAAGGTAACTATTCCCGAATGGCTGTTCCAATGCATGGAAGACCTCGGTATCAACAAGACGCGGAAGCCGGGGCCAAGCGGACCGAAGTGTTTCAGCTACGAGAATATGTTCGACCGCAACGCGGCGGATTGGAATGGTATGGTGGGTCGTTGGGCGGCGAGAGGCAAGGACGGATCGGGCGAGGCGAGCGTGCCGGACATAACAATGACCGAAACGCAGCTTTGGTACGCCTATCTCATAACGGAGTATATCGACGCCGGGTTCGAAGGCATCTTCTTCGGCCAGTTCGGCCTGACCGGCTCCCGCGACAAGGGCAACGAGTGTATGTGGGAGTTCAGCCAGTTCACCAAGAGGCTCGCCGCCGCGAGGGCATACAGACGGTCGGTCTTCCTTTCGACACATCACTATTGTGTCGCGTACAAGGGGCAGCTTAATCCCGATTCGCCGACTATGTTCACGCATATGACGTGGCCGAGCAGGATGTTCTACAGCAGCAAGCACGAGTTCGGAATGGAGTGCGGTCTCAACGCGACCGAAGACGGAAAACACAGGACACGCGCCGAGTTCAAAATGCTGATGAAACCCCCGTTCGACCTGCCGATGCTGATCGAGATAGACAACTACGGCAAGGTCAGTCCCGATTCGCCAATCGCCGCGGATTCCGAGGGCAACGACGAGATCACCGCCTATATGAAAAAGCCTCCGGCGGCCAGAGCGGCTTTCCTGCGATACTACTACCACGAGTTCCAGACGTACAAGAATAAGCCGGGCAAATGCCGTACGCATTTGGCTCCGTCGGGCGAGAGATGCGGCTATATGCCCTACGCGGAGCAGAGCGGCGAGGAAGAGACCATAGCCGACCTGTTCAGGGAGGCCGCCAAGTTGTCCGTGATGGCGGCGGCTATTGCGAAGGACCTTCAAGCGGCGGAGGCCGCGGAGGAGTGGAAGACCTACCGCGACGGCAAACGCAACTTCGCGCTAGAGCGCCCAGGGGCCTCTGTGCTCAAGGACAGGTCCGCCGAACTGACGCGGAAGACTCCCGGATCGTTCTGGCTGGAGTTCAGCGTGAGGACCAACAACAAGACGGCTTACGCCATAAACGTCCGCCGCGCTGTACTTGCCGCGGACACGACGCCGGAGACTTATGCCGCGGAGAATCCGTTTCTGTTGACGTGGGAGCGGGTCACCATCAACGGCGTGAGCGGCTTCAGCGCGACCACGGGAGAGCAATCGGCGAAAACCGTCATACACCGCGCTCTGCTCGTGGACGGCAAGTCCGTGTGGATGCTCAACCTGACCGACACCTCCGGCGGAAACCCACAGAAGACGAAGCAGGTTTTCGAGCGCGTCGCGCGGAGTCTCAACGTGAAGGGGCTGGAGCCGGTGGATGCCTCGGACTAGAACATTCAATGGGGTTGGGACACTTCGGATTTAACCGGGAAAACAGGAAATTCGGGAAAGCGCGAAACGGATCCGCAAGGCGGAGCTGACCGTCGCTCAATAGGCGAGCGTGAGATGCCCCCCTCCGATACGCGATTGCCACCAGGCTGTAAAGCGAAGCAGTCCACTGGCGTGCTGCTTAGGGACGAAATGCGGGAGCGCTCAAAAAGCCGGCGGACGGCGTCGGATGTCATTTCGGATCCAAACGAGAAATCTGCCTTTCCGCGCCATTTAAGGGCGTCGCAAAGCAGATTCCTCCACGCTCCTCCTCGGAATGACGGTTCCTCAACAGTCCCAATGCGTGTCCCGAAGCATACTTGAATGCGTTATCAAATCGAGAGGTTTTTTCGGCTACCCAGCCCTTTCGCCAATTGACATAAAATCTCAAGAATGCTATTATTCGCCTGGCTGCCAATGTCGGCGGCGCAGTCCATCTCAAACCTCAAGGTTTGCCGCGCGGGGTCCACCTCCGTACTGCACTCCGGGTTAACATCTGTATCAGAGCGGACTCAGAACACTAACGGAGATTCGGCTGATGATCAACAGGCGGAGTTTCCTGAAATCGCTTATATCAGAGACGATTGCGGCGTTCGAAGAAGCGCATGGAAAGCCGAATTACAAGCTCGCGGACCTATGGACTGTTTCCGACGAAACGCTGGGACAGATGACCCCGGCCCTCGCTGAGAAAACGCTGGTTGACCGCTCGGAAGGCCGGCTCACCGTCCGCGCGGCCAACGATGACCAGGCCGGCTATTGCGTTCAGGCAGATTCACCACAATCATTCATCATAGACCATTTCGACGGCAACGCTTCGCTGCTGTCGATATCCTCACAATTGGCGCGCCAATGGAGCATGCAGTCGGACAGCGCTTTTGAGACGGCAAAGAAGGTCTTTCTGGCCCTGGTTCGACGGGGATTGTGCGCCCCGAGGAACGCCCACCCCGACGCCGATGGAGACCCTTGATTGCAGGATTCTACATTTGTCATTCCAATAATCGACAAGTGGCTGATCTACTCGCCGCTGCATCATCTCGCGGCGCTGCTCAATGGCGCGGCGGTATCGTCTTTGCGCGAGTCCAATTCACGGCGCCTGCCTGAATCGCTCGCCTCCATCAAGCGCGCGATCGAGGCCGAACCGGCCCGTGTCCCATCTCCGAACAGCGGTCCGGCTCGCCCCCAGTTCGTGGGCGTGATCCCCACCAGGGCCTGCAACCTCAAGTGCGTCTATTGCGGTTTCGGCGCGTCGAGTTGCCCTGACCGGACGATGGACCTGGATACGGCGGTCGCGCTTGTAGACTGGTGGGCGGACTATGCGAAGCAGTCGGGCATAGATACTCTCGAAATCCACTTCTTCGGCGGTGAGCCACTCTGCGCGCCGGATGTCGTGAGCGCGGTCGTTCACCACGCCCGGCGGAGGGCGGCGGAAGCCGGCCTTGCCGCCAGATTCGAGATTGCGACAAACGGCTGTTTCGACGATGATTCCCGAGCGTTTCTGTCCGACTACATAGACTCCGTGGTCCTATCCCTCGACGGCAAGTCCGTTTACCAGGACCGCTACCGGCCCACCTCGTCCGGCGCGGGGACTTTCGAGGCTGTGGCGGCCAACGCGCGGCGACTTGCCGCGTCCTCGACCGAACTCTGCGTCAGGACCTGCGTGACCGCCGAAAACGCAAAAGACCTCCAGGAGTCAACGGCCTGGATGTGCGAAGAGCTCAACCCGTCATCGATTGACTACGAGGTTCTGCAACCCACTCCCGAGAGCGATGCCGCCGGGCTGGCTCCCCCCGACCCGTGGGAATTCGCAACAGCGTTCATCCGCGCGTCGAGAGTCGCGGCAGAGGCGGGCGTCAGAGCGGTCTATTCGGCGGCATCGACCGACGAATTGCGCCACAGCTTCTGTCCCGTCGGCACGGATACCATCATCGCGTCCCCGGACGGCCGCCTCAGCGCCTGCTACCTGCTCGAAGAGGATTGGCAATCGCGCGGGATCGACCTTAACGTGGGCACTGTTGACGCCGCGAATGGCGTAAAGCTGGACCAATCCGCCGTCGAGAGGGTCCGCGCTCTTACCGGTTGTGCGGACAGATGCCGGAAATGCTTCGTTCGCCGGCATTGCGCGGGCGGGTGTCACGTCAACCACTCTTACCCGGGACACCCGGACCGATACGATGACTTCTGCGTACAGACCAGGCTGATAGCCGCCTGCCGGCTTGTGGGCGGTCTCGTGGGAGACGAACAGGTTGACCGACTCCTGAGCGACCGCACGGAAATGGAGCGTCTGGCGCTCCGCGCGTCCGACACGCTGGAAGACTGGGACGGAGCGGCGACATGAGCGGTGGGAAACAGGTAAGATGCCGCGCGAAGGTGAGCTGGGCCGCGCAGTCGAACGGATTGCTGCTGATGAGGCAAGACACCGGAGCCAGCGCGACGCTGAGCTACCCGGAGGCGGCGATCTGGGACTTGCTGAGCAGAAACGTCGGATACGAACGAGTGGTCAAGATCATTTCCGCTATGGAACGAATCGGCGCGGACCGGGCGGCGGATGTCGTGGAGTCCGCGGTTCGCCAGTGGCTGGTCGACGGGTGGCTTGTGAATGGTGGGGACGATGGCTAATGTCTCGATAACACTGGATTGCGAGCGCGGATGCCCCTACTGCTTTGCCAAACAGGCGCGGGAGCATTACCCGTCCGCGCGGCCTATGACGCCGGAGACGTTTGGGCGAGTTCTCGATTGCCTGTCGCGATCGGGAATCGACCAGGCGCGGCTGCTGGGCGGCGAGCCGACGGCCCACCCGGAGTTCGAGACGTTCGTGGGAACGGCGCTGGAACGCGGGTTCGGGGTATTTGTTTTCACCAGCGGGATGATGCCTGAGTCATCGCTGCGCTGTCTTCGGGACGCGCCGCGGGAGAAGATCATCGCGCTGATCAATGTCAACGCGCCCGGTCAGCAAAGTGAGGCGGAAGCCGCCGCGCAGTCGCTCATCTGCAAAACGCTGGGTGAGCGGGTGACGCTTGGTTTCAACATACACAACCGCGCGCCAGATCTCAACTTTCTGCTGGAGCAGATCGACCGCTACGGGCTCAATCGGTCAATCAGGCTGGGGCTGGCCCACCCCTGCGCAAGTTCGGCGAACCGCTATTTGCATCCGAAGCGCTACCCGGAGGTGGGCCTGGCAATAGCAGAGTTCAACCAACGTGCCGCCGAGGCGGACGTAAGGATCGATTTCGACTGCGGGTTCGTGCCGTGTATGTTTCCCGACGGCTGGCTGGAGAGCGCCGGCTACGTCAACACCGGTATAGGCAAGAGCTGCAACATCGTGCCGGACATACTGCCGAACTCGCTTGCAGTGCCGTGCTATCCCCTGGCTTCCACTTGCCGGACGGAGGTGGAGGATGGCGCTGACGTCGCAACGATTCGCGCCGAACTGACCGCGGAGTTGGCCGCCTACCGGCGAATCGGTATCTACCCGGAGTGCGCGACCTGTCCCTGGCGGGCCAACGACGCGTGCGATGGAGGCTGCGTGTCGGCATCGATGAAGCGGCTGCGTTCAGGAGACTTCTCGTTTGCTCTCCCGGAAGCGGGCAGCCGAACTCGTCCGGGCTGGGCCGCGCGCAAGCCGGATACCGACGGCCCCAAGCGTGACGGTTTATGGGTGATTCCGTACGTCGATCAGGATATGGGGTTTTGGGAGGATCTTGCGCGGGACTTCGGTGATTCCATCAAAGAGGTTTACCTGCCACTTCCCGGCGAGGTTGTCGGATCGGGACGGCCTCCGCAGCCGTCCGAGCGCGTAAGCGAATTTCTGCAAGCCCGATTGTTCGATGTGTCCGTGCTTGTAAACCCTATAACTCTGCAGCGTCCGGTGGAAGAAACGGCGCCGGTGGTGATCGACACCTTAAAGCGGCTGGCGGATGAGTTCCGCATTACCGGCGTGACGGTCACCAACCTATCGCTGGCGCGCCGTATTCGCGAGCAAATCCCCGACCTGAGCATCACCGCGTCCGTGCTGATGGACATTGCCGACCCGCTGCAGGCGGTGATGATCGACGGGGTATGTGACGCGCTCGTCCCCGCGAGTCGCGTGATGCGCAATCTGGCCGGCCTCAGGTCGCTTCGGGATTCGTTCGCCGGACGGATCAGGCTGATCGTCAATGAAGCGTGCCTGCCGGGTTGTCCGCTGCGGGTGCAGCATTTCCACGAGATGGGCGACGGCTTCGCGCGGCCGGAGTCGCTGTGTTCCGACATTCTCGCGTCGAAGCCGTGGCTAAGGTTGACAGGCGCTTGGGTCCTGCCGCAGCATTTGCGCCTCTACGATGGGCTCTACGACGAACTCAAACTCGTGGGGAGATCGACTCTCAGAGACCCCGCGATGTACCGTTACGTGCTCGGTAACTACGTCACGGCGGGCGAGATGACGCCCGACGAAATCGGCGGGGGACCGGCATCACCGCTGGAACCATATCCGATCGAGGAAGAGTTCTTTGCATCCACGCTGAACTGCGACCACAAGTGCAATAGCTGCCGTGTGTGCCGGGATTATTACGATCGAGTGTCAGACGCAGTGGTAGTATCCCCGAGTTGAATACGAGACCAACGCGGGGGCGATAGATTTGGGGACGGGAGGTCACCAGGATGGCTGATGAGGAAAGGACGAGAGAGTTGGAGGATGGCTCGGGTGACGATGCCGAGCCGCAGGTGTTTGCGCTGCAGCGGGACGGAAGCAAGTGGAAACTGAGCCGCAGGGAGTTGCTCGGCGGGGCCGCCGCCGCGGGCGCGGCGGCGCTGGCCGTGGCGGCTGGGAAAGACAAGGCGTCGGCGGCTTCGAGGACTAGCTGCGAGAGCGGAAAAGCTCACAAGAGCAGCGTATTGTCAGTCGCGATCAGTGGGGACGGCAATTACATCGCATCGGGCAGTGAGGACAACACGGTCAAACTCTGGGCGCTGCCCAGCGGCGCGCACATGAAGACCATTAAGGGCCATACCGATCTCGTGCGCACGGTTGCGTTTCTGCCGGGAACGAAGACTCTGGCCTCGGGAGGAAGCGACAAGACCCTGATTCTTTGGTCCGTACCGGACGGAAAACGCACCGCCGCTCCGAGCGACCAGGACGAGACGATCTTCGACATCGTCGCGACACCTGACGGCCAGTCTCTGTTCTGCGCACTGAAGAGCGGAGTGGTCAAGCGGTGGTCTACCGCGAGTCGCGAGGAGGTCGCTACTCTCCAACCGGACCAATGGTGGGTCAGGTCGCTGGCAATCAGTCCGGATGGCGGAACGCTCGCTTCCGGCGGTGAGAACGGCAAGATCGTCCTGTGGTCTGTGTCGGATGGAGCGAATATCAAGACCATCGCTGCTCACGAACAGCCCGTGCTGGGGCTTGCGTTTTCGCCTGACGGCCAGGCGCTGTTTAGCTGCGGTCCGGACAAGACGGTCAAGAAGTGGCGAGTCAGCGACGGCAGCGAGGCGCATACGCTTTCCGGTCACGAGGGCTGGGTCAACGCGGTCGCGGTCTCGCCTGACGGCGCGATCGTGGCCTCGGCGAGCGCCGACAAGACCGTCAAGCTGTGGTCAACCGCCGATGGCTCCCTGCTGGTCACGCTGCGCGGCCACAACGACTGGGTCAAGGCCGTAGCGTTCACGCCGGACGGGAAATACCTGGTTTCCGGCGGGCAGGACGGGACCCTGAGGATATGGTCGGTGTCCGCGCGCAAAGTAGTGCGATGCTTGCTCGATCTGGAGGTCACTTCGGCCAAAGTGAAGGGAGTTCGGTACCGCGCGCGAACGGCGTCGGGAGGCTGGATCACCTACACTCTGCCCTGCGGTTCGCCGATCCCGCCCGGCGCCATCTGCACGTGCAACTGCGTGCCGGGAAGCGTTGCCGTTCCGCGGGCTCCGAGAGTGCAGCCGACGACTTACACGTACACGCACTGCACCTGTAATAAGGTCCATTACTGGTATCCGAACTGATGAGGGTATTGTTCGCGGCGGCCGGATTGGCGCTTGTCGCAGCCGTTTTGGGCTCGACTGCGTTGGCGTCCGACCAGATGCGACTGATGGCGGCGCCGAATCGGGAAGCGGCAGCGCTTCTCTTGATCGCGGACGCGGCGGGCATCGAGCCGAAGCCGCGGTCGATGAACAAGGCTGTCGAGCTGTGCCGAAGCGGCAAGAGCGGGCTGGAGACAATCAAACGCGCCGCGCGGGAGATCGGTCTGAAACTTGAGACGGCTGATCTCACAGCAGCGAACCTGCGCGGGATAGAAGGGCCGGTGGTCGCCGTCGAGCGGTCTCCGGACGAATACGCAATCTACCTGTTGAGGGGACCGTCGGGGGTCGAAAGGCTGGACTCCAGCGGAGTGCGCCTGGTGTCGTGGGACGAGGTGGCCCGGCGTTTCACCGGACACATCCTGCGAATGCCGCAGGGCGCGCCGAGGCCGGCAGCGGCGGAGTTGCAAGAGTTCTACCAAACGGTGGACGTTCGCGGGCCGGGAGAGGCAGTCAAGCGGCAGTTCCGCGTCACGAACAAAGGCGCGAAACCGCTGCTGATCGACCTGCGCCAGATCTCGTGCAGGTGCGCGACCGCAACCTCGGGAAACGGGTCTATCCCGCCGGGCGGTTCGACCGAAATCACGATGTCCGCGGAGCCTGAAGAGGCGGGCAGGTCCGTATATAGCGCGACATTCGATACGAACGACCCTTACTGGCCGAGGGTCGTGCTCGTTCTCGATGTCAAGGTTCCGCGGACTCCGAAACTGTATCCGGAGACGCTTTTCATCTCGTTAGCGGGATCGAGGCGCAGCGCGGACGAGAAGGTAACCTTGTCCGCCCCGCCGGGAGTGGAGGCCGGAAGCGTATCGACCACCGCCAAGTGGCTGGAAGCGCGTCTGGGGTCGCGGGAGAGCGTTGAAGGGTTGACGCGATGGCCGGTCGAGGTCAATGTCCGGGACACGGTCCCTTTGGGGGAATCAAAGGCGGAAGTGGTTGTGGAACTGGCCGGGGGAGATTTGCGGTCTGTTCGGCTCCCGGTGACGGTCCGAAATTTCGGCGTCAAGTCAGACGTTAGATAAAGGGGACGCTTTTAGGAGGGAATGGGGATGGCGAAGAATCACATGGACGAGAATCGCGGGGCGGCTGAGCCTGAGGTGTTCGCGATCAGCCGAGACGGAAGCAAATGGAAGCTGAGCCGGCGGGATTTGCTCAAAGCGGGCGCGGCATTGGGCGGGGCCGTTATTGGCGGACGTGTCCTGGCGGAAGAGGGAAAGAAGGTGGAATCGGATGTGTCCTGCAATGGTGTTTTCGCGCACGAAGGAGGAGTCCAGGCCCTAGCGATAAGCCCCGATGGCAAGAGGCTCTTCTCAGGCAGCAAGGACGGGGCCATCAAGATATGGGCCTTGCCCGAAGGAGCGCTGGTCAAGACCATCGAGCATAAGGCCGAAGTGTGTTCGCTCGCGATCAGCCAGGACGGGAAGGCAGTGTTTTCGGGGGGCGCGGACGAGGTGATCAAACGCTGGTCAGCGCTTAATGGCACACCGTTGGAGAGCCTCAACCCATCTCCATACGGCCGGACCGACCCCAGCAAGAAAAAAGACGACTCGGCATCGAAGAGCCTTGCCGAACGTACCAGTCTGGTGGAATGCATCGCGATAAGCCTGGATGGGAAGACCCTAGTGTCGTGCAACCATGACAACAGTGTAAGTTTGTTTTCTCTTCCTGATGGCAAACTCCTAAAGACCCTTTGGGAGAACACAGATAACGTGGATTGCCTCGCAATAAGCCCCGATGGAAAGATACTATATGTGGCTGGAGGAGACAAGACGATCAGAAGATGGTCGCTGCCTGACGGCGCGCCGCTGGAAACCCTCCAAGGACACGAAGGAACGGTGTACTGCTGCGCGGTAAGCCCGGACGGAAGGACACTGGCTTCGGGCAGCTATGACAAGACCATAAGGTTGTGGTCGCCTGAACACGGCTCGTCGAAAGCTGTCGAGGGACACACTGGTACCGTGCGCTGCCTCGCGGTAAGCCCCGATGGAAAGATTCTGGCTTCCGGGAGCTACGATAATACCGTAAGGTTGTGGTCGCCGCCCGACGGCGCGCCGCTGAACACCCTGAACGGGCACACCAATAACGTGACTTGCGTCGCGATAAGCCCAGACGGGAACACACTCTATTCTGCAAGTGCAGATAAGACGATCAGACGATGGTCGCTGCCCGACGGAAAACCGCTAGGCTGCCTTATGGACATAGCCGCAAGCACGAGTGACGCGAAAGGCATCCAGTACAAGATCACGGACACCGTCACAGGACAAACAACGACGTACACGCTGCCGTGCGGTTCACCTATTCCGCCCGGATCGATATGCACGTGTAATTGCGTGCCTGGGGCCAGGAGCGTGCCTGTTCCCAGCACCCACTGCACCTGCAATCAGGTTCACTATTGGTATCCGAATTGAAGGCTGTTGAGCAGGATAAAGGAGATGACGCAGAATGACTGACAACAAACGAAAGCCGACGCAACGAAGTCAGGAAGAAGATCCTGAGGTATTCGCGATCAGCCGAGACGGAAGCAAATGGAAGCTGAGCCGGCGGGATTTGCTCAAAGCGGGCGCGGCATTGGGCGGGGCGATAGTCGCCGGTCACGCCTTGGCCGAAGAGGGTAAGAAAGTCGAATCCGAGGCGTCCTGCGATAACGTCTTTGCCCACGAAAGCGCGGTTTGGGCTCTGGCGATAAGCCCCGACGGCAAGAGTCTTTTCTCAGGCGGCAGGGACAAGACCATCAAAATATGGTCCTTGCCTGAAGGGGCTCTGGTCAACACCCTCAAAGGGCACCCCAACGGAGTGCTTTCGCTCGCGGTCAGCAAGGACGGGAAGACACTGTATTCGGGGAGTGGGGACAAAACGATCAGGCGATGGTCGCTGCCCGACGGCGCGGCGCTAAAGAGCCTCGATGGACACAGCGATTGGGTGAACTGCGTCGCGATAAGCCCGGATGGCAAGATCCTGGTGTCGTGCAGCGATGACAAGACAGTAAGGCTGTGGTCTCTTCCTGATGGCGCGCTCCTGAAGACCCTTGAGGGGCACACAGATAACGTGAACTGCATCGCGATAAGCCCCGACGGGAAGACACTCTACACAGGTGGCGCCGACAAAACTATCAGAAAATGGTCGCTGCCCGATGGCGCGCCACTGAACACCTTCCAAGGGCACGACGGAACAGTGTACTGCTGCGCCGTGAGCCCGGACGGGAAAACACTGGCTTCGGTCAGCTCTGACAAGAGCATAAGGTTGTGGCTGCCCGAAGACGGCTCGTCAAAAGCCGTCGAAGGACACACCGGCACCGTGAGCTGCCTCGCAGTAAGCCCCGATGGGAAGACTCTGGCCTCCGGCAGCTACGATAACACCTTAAGGTTGTGGTCGCTGCCCGATGGCGCTGCGCTGAAGACCCTCAACGGGCACACCAATAACGTGAATTGCGTCGCGATAAGCCCAGATGGGAGTACACTCTATTCGGGCGGTTGGGACAAGACGATCAGGCGGTGGTCATTGCCCGACGGGAAGCCGCTGGGCTGCCTCATAGACATAGCCGCAAGTCCGAGTGACGCGAAGGGGATACAGTACAAGGTTACCGACACGGTGACGGGGCAAACGGTAACGTACACACTTCCGTGCGGGTCGCCAATACCGGCCGGGGCGGTGTGCGTGTGCAACTGCATACCGGGAACGCTGTCTTCGTCGGCCCCATCAACACCTGCTCGCTCGGCTCCGCGGACGCCGACAACGTACACTTACTGCACCTGCAATCAGGTCCACTATTGGCATCCGAACTGAGAACTGTTCGAGAGGATGGAGGAGACGGAGAGAAGATGAGCGAGGCTAAACGAAAGGCGACAAAGCCAGGTCAGGAAGAGAAGCCTGAAGTATTCGCGATCAGCCGCGAGAATGGGAAATGGACTCTTTCGAGGCGGGAGTTTCTGGCCGCGGCGGCAGGCGCCTCGGCGATGGCCGCAGGTCTGGCCGGGTGCAAGAGCGGCGGGCAAGGCGGAGTAGGCAAAGCTCACAGCAAGACAATAACCGCGCTTGAGATCAGTCCGGACGCCAAGAGCTTGTATTCCAGCGGCGGAAACGAGATCAAACGCTGGGCGCTGCCATACGGAGCCCTTGAGAAGGGCGCGAAATACGACCTCGACGTTGCCGATTTTGAGATAATGCCGGGCAGCAAGATGCTCGCATCGGTCGGATCGGACGGCCTGACAGTGAGGGAGCTGCCGGATTTCAAAGGGGATGGTGAACCTGCATCGAGCGCAACCGCTATGCTGAGAGTCGGCGCCAGCCCCGATGGCAAGCTACTCGCCTGCGTCACTGACAACAACATCCAACTCAGGTCCGCAAGCAGTCTGGATGTGATCACTACGATAGACAACGCGGCCAAATGCGTGATCTTCGACCGAAGGAGCAGGCTGCTCATAGCCGGGGGCAAAGACGGCCGCGTTCGCGTGTGGAGCGTGGACCAACTAACGTCATCTACCGGACAGGATGCGGCGCAAGGTTCGTCCGAACCCAGGACGCTCGAAGGCCATGCCGACAGTGTCGTATCGCTTGCCGTAACGCCCGACAACACCACACTGGCCACGGGCGGCTCGGTGGGAACTATCAGGCTCTGGTCCCTGCCCGACGGCGCGCCGGTCAACACCATAAACGCCGGAGCAGGCGGAGCGCTCGCGCTTGAGGTAAGCCCGGACGGCAAGTTGCTCATCTCGGGCTCGGGGGACAACATGATCCGGCTGTGGTCGCTGCGCGACGTCAAGCTGCGCAAGACCCTCAAGGGACATACGGATGACGTGACCGCGCTGGAGATAAGCCCGGACGGGCGTTATCTGGCGTCCGGAAGCGCGGACGGCACAATCCGGTGTTGGGAACTGCCAAGTGGCAAGTATATGGGAGCGCTGCTCGATCTCAGCGTCAACTACGATACCATCAAGGGTGTCCAGTACAAGACGCACACCGTGACCGGCCAGGAGATCACGTACACCCTGCCCTGCGGTTCGCCTATTCCGCCCGGAGCCACCTGCGTGTGCAACTGCGTGCCGGGGAGCATTGCTTCCCCGAGATCAACGCCGAGAACTTACACCTATACCTATACCTATTGCACCTGCAACCAAGTGCATTACTGGCATCCGAACTGATCGGATGCGTCTATCGCCTGGGACTGAAATATGCGCGTCTTACTGCTGAACCCGCCGTGCGCTGACGGACGGCGATATGTGCGCGAAGGCCGGTGTACCCACCCGACGAGCTTCTGGGGAACCGCGTGGCCCCCTTACACGTTGGCTATGCTTGGGGCCCGGCTGCGGATGCGCGGGCACGTCGCGCGGCTGCTCGACGCCGCCGTGGGCGACGTCAAGTGGGCTGACCTGCCCGAGGTAGTGACCGCGTTTCGGCCCGATGCGGCGATCGTCGCCGTATCCGCGCCCACGTTTCCATCGGATATAGAGGCCATCGACCGCATTCGCCGGTGCGCGCCGGCGTGCCGGATCGGGGTGATCGGAGTTCACCCGACCGCGGAGCCGGACAGATACCTTTCCGGGGACCAATGCGCCGATTTCGCCGTCAGAGGAGAGCCGGAACTGACGGTGGACGCGGCCATTGGCGACGACAGCAGCATTAGTCCCGCGCCCGGATTGAGTGTTCGCGCGGGCAATCGGATCATCCACGGCCCGGACAGGCCGGTGGAGCTGGATGTGTCGTCGCTGGGCAGGCCGGACTGGGACCTGGTAAACGTCGGGCGCTACCGAATGCCGTTCAGTCGCCGACCGTTTCTTCCCGTCCTGACATCCCGCGGATGCCCGCATTCCTGCACGTTCTGCGCGCAAAGGCTTTACTACGGATCATCTGTGAGGACGCGCCGCCCGATCGACATCGCCGAAGAGATAGAGGAACTGCGGGGCCGATTTGGCGTCCGCGATTTCTTCCTCTGGTCCGAGTGTTTTTCGGCGGACCGCGAACACGCTTTTGCGGTTTGCGAGGCGTTGCGCCGGTTGAAGGGTATATCGTGGGTGGCCACGACGAGAGCCGATTGCGTGGACCCCGGCCTGCTGCGGGAAATGCGGTCGGCGGGCTGCCGGCTGGTCGGATTCGGTTTTGAAAGCGGCTCGCAGGCGATACTGGACGCCTGCCGCAAGGGACATTCCGTGGAGGATTCAATACGGGCCGCGAAGTGGGCGCGCGAGGCCGGCCTGCTCGTATTGGGTCACTTTGTCTTCGGACTTCCCGGGGAGACCGACGTGACCGCGCGCGCAACGCTCGATATGGCTCTCGCAATGGGTGTCGATTTCGCGCAGTTCTACTGCGCGGCCCCCTACCCCGGGACGGAGTTGTACGATTCCTGGAGAGCGAGTGACGGGACTTCCCGAACGGTCATCACCCAGGAGCGGGCGTGTATGGCGACGGAGGCTCTGACGCAGCGCCAAATCGACCGATGGCGAAGACGGGCTTATCTCCGCTTCTACGCCAGGCCGCGCGCGGCGCTTCTGCCGGCCAGAGTCGCTCTGCGAATCAGATCATCAAGTCAAGTGGTCGCTCGACCAAGCGACGTGAGAAAGGCGGGAGAGGCTTGCGAGTAACGGCGATTGTTCCCACGTTGAATGAGGAGAAGAGCATCGCGCGCGTCGTTCGGGGCTGCCTGGATCACGCGGACGAAGCATTGGTTATAGATGGAGGCTCCACTGACCGCACCCGCGCCGCCGCGCATGAAGCCGGGGCGCGGGTCGTCTCGTTAGAACGCCGAGGCAAGGGACTGGCGACGCGGCACGCAATCGCAACGGCCGACTCCGAGATACTGGTGTTCATAGACGCCGACGGCTCGCACTGCCCGAAGGACATTCCCGCGCTGACCGAACCGATCGCTCGCGGAGACGCCGACCTCGTTATCGGCAGCCGGGCGACCGGAGGCAGTGACGAGCTTGACAGAGACCACGGACACCTGCTCAGAGCCCTCGGTTCACG
This sequence comes from Armatimonadota bacterium, assembly GCA_030649165.1. GTDB lineage: Bacteria > Armatimonadota > UBA5829 > UBA5829 > JAUSEB01 > JAUSGG01. The sequence goes on along the minus strand of JAUSGG010000263.1, from coordinate 13,530 downwards.
GGCAATCCTGATGCTGGTCAATGCGGTTTTTGGAACCAGGCTGACGGATATGCAGAATGGCTTCAGAGCGGTCAGAACCGATGTCGCTCGCGACCTGGGACTGCGCGAGGACGGATTTTGCATCGAGCAGGAAATGGTGATCCGGTGTCTGAGCAAAGGATATCGCGTCACGAATACGCCGAGCCACGAATATCGCCGGCTCTACGGCAAGTCCCGTCTGCGCCTGTGGCCGTTCGCGCCCAAGTGCGCGTGGAACCTCATCTCACTGCTGACTCATTCTCTGTTCACGAGAGGAACGAGAACCCCCGTTCCTCCGCCTGAGGTGACACGGTTATGATTCGCGCGGTGTCGTCCTTGTGCCTGCCGGTATGCGCCGTGGCAGCGTGGGCGCTGTTATATTCCTGGGCGCGGTTTTGGCTTAGGGACCCAACGCATCTGACCTCGGTCCTGGCGTGGCTGGGCCCTGCGGCGTGGGCGGCCGCGGCGCTTGCAACGCTGGCGGGCCTGGCCCTGTGCCACGCGGAAATCCGGCAGCTTGGCGGCGGCTTGCTCAAGCGAGGATGGCGGCTGATTGCGCTGGCTGCTCTCCTGGCTCTTGCGGCCAGGCTGGCGTCCATTCCCGCAACCGAACGAGTCTACTATGACGAGCACACATATCTGCAAATCGCGCGCGCAATAGCCGATGAGGGGCGCGCGCAAGTGGCGGCGTGCGGAACGTTCCAGGGGGATCGCCTGAAGTGCGATGTCGGCTCGTACCCTCACTGGTCGGCCGGCTGGCCCACGCTTCTCGCGGGAGCCCTGCGACTCAGCGGATACGCCCGCTGGTCCGGGCACGCCTTGAACCTTGCGCTTTCGCTGCTGACCACGGGTATCATCGCCCTTATAGCCTGCTCGCTGTTCCCGAAAACGCGAGTCTGGCTGGCGGCGGCGATGGTGTTTCTGTGCCTGCCTGCGAACCAGATATGGTCGCGCACGAGCGCTCCGGAGGCGCTCGGCGTGTTTACGTTCTCATTAGCGGCGCTGGCCGCGATTGTCTTCGCTCGAAAGCCAAGCGCAAGGTCCGGCTTTCTGTTGGCTGCGTCAGTGGTCATGGCGGCGATGGTCCGAAACGAAGCCATCATCGTGGTTCCTGTCTGCGCGCTTTTCATACTGAGTATCGGCGGACGCGCCGTTTTGCGTCGAGCAATGTGGCCGCTCGCAGCCGCCGCGGCGAGTCTGCTCCCCCAGGCGGCGCATCTCGGTGTCGTGTCCCGCGGCTATGAGCCGTGGATGGCAGGGGCGGGCTTCGGCGCCGGCAACGTTCCGGCAAACATTGCTTCCGTCTCCGGCTACTTTCGTCACGAACCGGCGGCGCTCTTTTGCCTGTTGCTCGCCGCCCTCGGAGCATCGAAGTCCGGCTCACGCCGCGGCGTCGCTCTGTGGGGCTGGACGTTGGCGGCGTTCGCCGTGCCGATGTTCTACATCGCGGGATCGTACGCTTATCCCGGCGGAGAGCGATTCGTCCTCGCGTGGGCAGCGCCTCTTGCGCTGTTGGCGGGAGTTGGGCTTTATGCCGTCCACAGAACGGTGAAGGAGCGCATTCCGAGAGGGGCCGTGGTCGTCACGTGGGCCATCGTCTTTCTGGGCGCGCTGTTCTCAGCAGGACCTCACTCCGCGCTCCACGACGCCGAAACAGCGGTTCCAAGGAGGGACTGCGCTTTTCTTAGGGAAATCGTGCGTCGCGTTCCGGCAAATGGCGTCGTGATAACCGCCGATCCTCCGGCTGTCATCGCGGAGGGTCGGTCAGCCGCGCTGATCACCTGGGTGGGGGAAGACAAATGCCGGCTTGACGAACTTGGGGCGCGGTTTCCCGGCGGAGTGTTCTACTTCGCCGCGCCGTCGTCATCGCCCAATCAGTGGGCCGGCGGCGAACAGTCCAGGCGGCTGATCTTCCAGCGTTCCGCGGCCCGGTTGGTCGAGCGGCGCGAGGTCCCAGCCGGCAGGCAGGAGTCTTATGTGCTGCTGCCCAAGAGCAAAGGGCAATAGTGTAACCTATCGCAACATCAGGCGCGGGGCGCGCTGAGGAGCATTTCCTGTGAAGCTCTCAATAGAGAAGCTGCATCCTGACCTTCCCGTATTCGGCGTTGAGGCGCGCGATCGCCACGTGTTCTACGCGCCGGGCCATGCTGCGGTGGTTCCGCACAACAAGGCGGAAGCCGTACGAATGTCCCTTCTAGGGAAGGACCGGGACAGATCGTCATCCGGCAAGCTCGCAGCCGACCTTATGCGGGCAGCCCGGACTGCGGTGGACGATTGGAAGCGTCGGGTCGAGGCCCCGTTCGCGCCGCGGTGTTTGACGGTTTACCTCAGCAATCGATGCAACCTCGCGTGTTCTTACTGTTTCGCCGACTCAGGCGCAGGGCGAGCCGACACTGCGATCGTGGACGCGGAAACCGTGACCGCCGCGGCGCGGCTGGTCGCTGAATCCCGCGGACAGGCGGGCGAGCCGTTCAAGCTTGTGCTGCACGGGGGCGGGGAGCCGACCGTTCACTGGGATTTGGTCGAGCGGTTCGTGGAAATCACGCGCCGCGAGGCCGCGCGAGTCGGGAGCGGCTGGTTTGGCCATATCGCGACAAATGGCGCGCTGCCGGACGCGCGTGCCCAATGGCTCGCGAAGAACTTCCAATCGATCGGATTGTCTTGCGACGGGCCTCCGGACATACAGGACAGGCACAGGCCGCTTCGCGGCGGAGGGCCATCTTCCCCGTATATCGAAAGCAACGCGCGGGCGATTCTGAGCGCGGGCGGCCACTTCGCGGTCCGGGCGACGATCGTGCCGGAAACCGTCGAACGGCAGGTCGATATCGTGACCTACTTGCACGAACGGCTTGGCGCCATGGAAATGCGGTTCGAGCCTGTCTACCGGGTGCGGGGATCGGAAGGCGCCGGCTTCGACGCCGATCAGGCGGAGTGGTTCGCGGAGAATTTCCTGAAGGCGCAGCAGCGGGCCGGCGAGTTGGGCTGCGATCTGACGTTCTCCGGAACCCGACTGGACGAGTTGCACGGTCCCTACTGCAGCGCGCTGCGCGACACGCTGCACCTGACGCCCGACGGCTCAGCTACAGCGTGCTTCTTTTCCACGGACGGACGAAGCGGCGTGGGTTCACAATTCGTGATCGGGCGCATGGACCGGGACGCCGGCCGGTTCGTGTTGGACCAAACGCGGATTGACGAACTGCGCCGGCGGGCCGGACTGGTCCCACCGCAATGCCGGGACTGCCTCAACGCCTACCACTGCGCCCGCGAATGCCCCGAGGTCTGCTATTCCATGAACACCGGCGAGAAAGACCTGGGAGAAGGTTTCCGGTGCCGCGTGTCCAGGCTGCTCGCGGGGGCCTGGATTCTGGAAGCCACCGAGCGGGCCAGTGACGCGCGGCAACCGGTGAGGACTGATTCCGACACTTTGAACGGGGAAGAGGCCAGGCTGAGGGAGATTCTGTCTGACGCGCCAAAGTCCGTGGACAAAGACGAAATCATGGAACAATGGCGCGCGGCGCGAAGCTCTTACCGCATACAGGCCCGGCCGCTGCCCAAGCCGGTGTGGGCGGATGGATACGAACACGACGGCGACGAGGCATGGCGGCTGCTGAATCGCGAATTTCCGAAAAACCCGGCGGTTGACGCGATCTCCGTTTACGTTCACGTGCCTTTCTGCGACCGCAGATGCCCATTTTGCGACTGCTGCTCCGTCCCGTCGGGAACCAAAGGGTCCGCTCGTGAAGAAGAGTATGCAAATGTCCTATTGAGAGACGTGGACGCCTGGTCGGGCATCGGGATGACCGGCATCAGGCCGGTGACTACCGTTCACTTCGGAGGCGGCACTCCCAATCACCTCGGCGCTCATGTGTTTGGCGACATAGTCGAGCGCTGCCGAGACCGCCTCGGAGTGACCGCTGAAACGGAATGGGCGCTGGAATCCACCAGCAGCCTTCTGACGCGAGCGCATTTGAGGCAGCTTCGCGAATGGGGGTTCACGCGTCTTCACGTCGGCGTCCAAACCCTGGAGGAGTCCGTCCGGCAGACAATCCGAAGACGGGAGAGCGCAGACGCCGCCACAGCCAGGCTGACGGATGCCCTTTCGGCGGGATTCGTCGTTTCGGTCGATCTCATCTATGGACTTCCGGGACAGACTTTGGAGGGGCTTGTTTCCACCGTCGATCGGCTTGTTGCGACAGGAGTTCACGGCGTTTCGCTGTACCAACTTCAGGTTTCGGACCGGAACAGGCGGTTTCTTGAGCGACACGGAGCAGCCGAGCGGGATGCGCCGCGGGATTACGTCCTCTTTCAGGCCGCGGAGCAGGTCCTGACTCGACACGGTTACCGCAAGACGCACTTCACCCATTTCGCCCGACCCGCGGATACGAATCTGTACTATGCCCACACGCTGAGAGGCGAGGACCTGCTGGCGATAGGTGCGACCGCGGACGGCGTGTTCGGGGACTATCATTACCGGCATCCGAGCCACGAACTGTACGTGGGTGGAAGTGACGGCCCCGTCCTGGAAGGCGGGGTGTGGGAGACTCCGGAACAGAGGCGACTCAAGCGCGTAAGCGCGTCGATAATGGGCGGCGTAGTCACGGAGGCTGACATGTCTTCGGTAGGCGCGGAACGCCTCATAGACACCTGGTTGGAGCGCGCAATGGTGAGGCGCCAGTGCGGTTGCTCGTTGGTGGGAGCGCCAAACCCAGAAAAAGCAGATTCCTCGTTCCTCGGAATGACAAACCCTGGAGACGGCTACGTTCTGACAGGCAACGGGTCCTGGTTCGTGTCCGATATGCTGCGGGAAGTTTGCGAAGCGTCGGCCCTCCAGGTAAGATACCTGGAGGCATAAGAACCCGGAAAGGCGGTAGTTCACTTGTACGGGAAGTTTACGAAATCCACCACGATGACAGATCCGATCCTCCCTCACCCCAGCCCTCTCCCGCCCGGAGGGAGAGGGGGCAAGTGGCGTATGCTCCATCACCTGGATAGCGTTCCCGCAAGACTGAACTGTTTCCCGAAAAGGCGGTAAGTTGTGGAGATATATTCGATTCCCTTCGAGGACCAGTTCATCGTGTACCGGCCCCTCTTACGGCTTGCATTCGTTGGCAATTCCGCTATGGCGGAGTATGCGCTCGCCGACCGATCGGCCCGTCCCCGACGTCCCGCAAGCGCGGCCGACAAGTTCCTGAGGAAGATAGGATTCGACAGCGCCGACCCGGAGCCGCCCAGCCCGTGGGTTCCCTCGAACGAGCATCGTCCCACCACGGCGGTCCTGTTGATGACTTCCGCGTGCAACCTCAGGTGCTCCTACTGTTACGCCCGCGCGGGCGAGCATACCCGCCAGGATATGAACGAGAACCTGGCGCGAAAAGTCGTGGACACGTGCTATGAAAACGCCAAGTCCCTGGGCAGGGACAGGTTTGAGCTTGCTTTTCACGGAGGCGGCGAGCCGACGGTAAACTGGAAGGTTCTCCGATCGACGGTCGATTACGCACGGGGCAAAGACCTTCCGTGCGAGATCACTATGGCGACAAACGGGATGTGGAGCGAACGCCGGCGGCAGTTCATCCTGGAGAACTTCACCGGTCTGAGCTTATCACTGGACGGAGTCCGCGAGGTTCAGGACGCCCAGCGTCCAATGACAGACGGACGAGGTTCGTTCGACAAGGTCATGGGAGCGGTCCATGCCCTGGACGAGGCCGGGCTGCCATACGGAATCCGTATGACGGCGACCACGGAGTCCTTCGCCCGGCTTCCGGAAAGCATGGAGTTCCTGTGCAGCGAGACCAACTGCCAGGTATTCCAGGTCGAGCCCTGCTATACATCATCACGCGGCGAGTACGGCGACCTCACGGCGAGTGAGGCGAATAGCTTTGTCCGGGGTTTTCTGGAAGCATTTCAGTTGACCGCAGCCGCGGGACGGACGTTGTTCTATTCCGGAGCCAGACCGTGGGTGTTGGCTTCGTCATTCTGTCGCGCGCCTGAAGACGCTCTCGTGGTGACACCGGAGGGGGACGTGGTGACCTGCTTTGAGACCCACGACCGCAGGCATCCGCTTACCGAGTCGTTCAGGATAGGCTCGGCCACACCGACGGAGGTAAGAATCGACCCCGCGGCCCTGCGGAAGTTCGCGGATGGCCAGAACGCGCGCCGCGCCAAATGCCAGGGCTGTTTCTGTTACCGGCACTGCGGCGGAGACTGCGCCCTGCGCTGCGCTTCGACTCTGGATACCGATCGCACGCGCTGCTGGATAAACCGTGAGATCACCCGCGAACTGCTGGCCTGGTATATCGCCGCCGGAGACGGCGTTTGGAATGGCGCGTGAGGTTCGGCCAAGACGCAAGAGTTCGGGAATCAGAAGCAGCTTTCACCCTCACCCTAACCCTCTCCCGTCAAGGGAGAGGGGATTACGCTCGTGTTCCCCCAAGGGTGAGGAGCGAGGAGAATCGTACTGACCAGTCCTCAACTGTTACACCGAAACGAAGGTTCAACCATCAATGGGCGGCCCGGGACGCAGAACGCCCCGGGCCGTTTTTCCGCGGCGACTTCGGACAAACGCCTCGGTCGCCCCTACTCTTCCGTCAACTACGGAGACGGTTCCACTTCCCGGTCGGAACCGGAAGGCGTTATCGACGTTGCCTTGAGCACGATTTCGCCATCCTGGTCCGTTCCAAGTGTCCCGGTAACGTCCACCAGTGAGCCGGGTTCGGGCGCTTCGGCGCTGATGACCCGCATTCCGCAGTCGTGGTCGGGGATAGTATCCTGGACGCGGAAGGAATCGGAAAACGTCTCCGTGACGACCATATTGTTGAGTTTCAGCAGCGTCCCCGCGGCGAACTCTTTGGCGACGCCGGCGCAATCGGTTTCAAATGACGTATACTCAGACACGACAGGTCCAGTGGTAGACAAGTCGTAGGTCGCCGTCGTCACGGACGCGCCGTCCGTACGCGGATAGCTGGGGTAGTAGACGCCCATAGTCTCGGAATACGCCGTCGGCGTGGTCCCTGCCTCCAGTTGGAAATCGCTGTAGAGCATGTACGCTCCGGAGCCGCTCGTCTCGTTGACGATGTCGATTCTCGCATAGGCGGTCCCCGACGGCGCGGTCTTGGTGAGCTTCACTGTCGCCCAACTGCCTGAGCCACTGTAGACGGCCTGGCCGCTCGACAGTGAGACGCCGGCGGCGTCGCGGAAGCTGAAACGGACATCCGACTTGATGCCCGGCGCGGAGCCTTTCCACCAACCGCTGAGGGTGTAGCTCTTGCCGGACGTAATTCCAGTGGCGTACTGCTTCATCGACTTCCACGTCGCGGGACACATGAACCTCAGCGCCTTGTGGCCGGTATTCGGGTTGACATCACCCTTCAGTTGCATCAGGGGCACGTTTACCCCACCGGAGTAGACGAAATAGGTACCGGCATCCCAGTAGGTTGTATTGGTATTGCCTTCGACCGTACCGTAGGCGAAGGTCCCATTTGTCAACTTGTTCTTGCTTGCGCTGGTGGCAACGCTCCAGCAGTTGCCGCTTCCGACGTTTACCGGCGACGAGAATGTCCTGGCCGGATTGCCGAAGGTGATCACCAGTTTCGGCCTGTACTTGTCGTACCAGTCGGCTCGACCAAAAGAGACGTTCCATATCTTCCCGTTATGGATATCGCCGGATGAGCCGGCCAGCGCAAAGGCAGTCTTCTGTGCTCCGCTGTCGAACGCTTTACGGACCGCGTCGGTGACGTCGAACTCGATCCATGCCTTCTTCTCCGAAACCTTGACGAGCCGCCGGAAGCCGTTCTCGACCGGCAGTGGAGAAGTCAGCATAGTCACAGTCTTGGGGTCATAGTAGGACGCGAGCCGGACCACGTGGAGGTAGAGGTCGGTCGGATACGACTCGTAGTGGCCGCGGAAGTTGTTGAGGAGCTTCGCCGAAATGATCTTGCGGCCTTGCGGGATCATCGACAGGTCGTACTGCAGGTACTCCTTGATCGTGTACTGTATGGGGTCCCAATCGTTCCAATTGGATTGGGTGATCGCCTCGTGAAGCTGCTTGTTGGGCTGATCGGCGTAATCCCCCGCGCGAAGCGTTGTCTCGCCGCCGTAGCCGGTTCCGGGCCTGAGCGTAAGAACGGCCTCGGCCGATACCGCGAGCGGCGGGGCGGGAGCAGCCTGGTCGAACGCCAGATAGCCCCACTGCTCCGGCTGGGATTCGGTCCCGGGCGCCCATTTCTGCATGTACACTGTTGATGACGTAAGCGTCGTGGATGTCTGGTTGTAGCTCACAAAGTTAACGCGCCACTTCGCGCCTGAGACCGGAGCCGAGGTCTGCAGCGTGGACCACGGAATGCGAATCGTCTGCTGCATACTTTTGTCACCGGCGTACCAGCCCGCATGCGTCCAGCCGGACAGCTTGTCGGCCTTAGGGTCGAATGACGGAAACTCACCCGACGCCTGGCGCGGGCCCGGCGGATAGTTGTTGTCGATACAGGCCATCAGGTAGAATCGGCGGCCTGAGGGGGTCTGAATCCAAATCGCGTCGGTGTCGACCGTGGTCAGATCGGTCGTCGTGTTCTTGGGGTACTTGACGCTGGAGCGGTCGATATTGAGGAAGGCGATATAGAGGGCGGAGTTGTCGTACGTGGCGAGGATTTCGGTGTGGTTGCGGTCGGGAGTCTTTCCTCCGAGGCCGAACCAGGTAGGGCTGGAGGGATACCAGGCTGCCGACTTTGCGGGATCCTGGAGAGTCGCCACGATGGGCGGAGGCGAGCTTGCGGTGCGAAGGTGAAGCACGGGCAGCTCTGCCGCGGAGACGTTGACGGAGATTACCGCGAGGAGACAAGCGGCGAAACGAGGAAACTTCATCTTACATCCCTGCAAAATAAGAATGACGAACCCGCTGGAGCCGGCAGGGCGGACCAGCCGCGGGAACTTCATGAGGGCGTTTCCTAGCTGGGGTTAGAGAAGGCGTTCGGCAATTCCTTCATGAAAAGGAAAAATACTGCATTTTTGTTGCGCAGAGCGCAATGGACTGGTTCTGAAAGAGTTCAGGAATGGTGAGTACGTACCGGGCAACGTCATTCCGAACGGAGTGAGGAATCTGCTTTTTCCGGGGCGCTGAGCAGGAAAAGCAGATTTCTCGACTCCGCTGGCGCTCCGCTCCTAAGAAAGCGCCCCGTTTCGGGATTTCCGGGTTGGGATGCGAGGTTGTGCTATAACCACACGAGTGTGAAGCCCAACCCTCAAATCCCGAAACACCGGGGTGGTTCCTTTCCGAAATAACCCCGATGCGTCGTGGTCGGTTGCTCGAAATGACGTCCTCCCCAACTCTGAACTGTTACCTGGTTCTTCAGGCCATTGAGGAAACGCAGCAGTAACTGATATGATGTCAATGGCGTCATCTGTACGAGGCAGGAGTCATCATAGCGCTTGGCGCCAACCAAGAAGATAAAAGTGGTGGCCTCCCGCGGGAACTGACTCTGGTGACGCTCGATGGCGTGGTCGTACAAGGCCGTTCCCGCGGGATAGGTGTCCTATTTCAAGGAGCATGGATGTGTTGCAGAAAGGGTTACGAGCGTTGATAGAGGCCATCGCTGTCTGCGTTACCCTGGGAGTAATCGGTATGTCAGCCACCTTCGCGGCGGAGCCGGAATCGCCGAATACGACCATACGCAGGAGCCCGCCGGTCCGGGAGACGAGCGTTCCGGTCAAGTTGTCACTACGTGGAACCGTGCCTCGCGTGGGAGAGCCAGTCGATGTCGCCCCATTCGGCGAATTCCGCACATGGGAGAACGGGCGTGACGTTGGAGTACTCTGGGAGGAGATGCGCGACATCTTCAAAGTCGTCGTGGAGTTCGCCGAAGACGCTCCCCTACCCGACCCGTCTTCGATCAAGCTGCAGTACTGGCAATCATCCTGGCCGTACCGGCGGATTCCGCGCGACGAGGTGTCGGGATCGGGCGAGTCGGGCTGGATCAACGTAGGCGACTGGTTCAAAGGCAAGTGGGTAAACGCGGATGTGGATGTCGAAGTGGGCCAGGCAGAATATCTGCCTTTTACGTGGCCTTTCGGAACCGCTCCGGCCCCGGCGTCCGGTGACAAGAAGGGGCCGTTTGACACCCTCCCCGCCGACCATTGGGCGTACGACGCCCTGCGAACGCTGTTCAAGAGCGGTTTGGCGAAGCCTCCAAGAGGCTGGGATGTTGAAAGCAACCGTGTCATGTCCCGGTTCGATTTTGCCCGATGTTTGGTACTTGCGCTTCCGACACTCCCTGATGAGCTTCCGGAAAAGATCGTTCTCGCGGACGGTGCCTACTATGACAAGGCGGCCATAGTAACCGTCATCAAGGGAACCGACAAGCTGGTGTATGAGTTCAGGGACGAACTAACGGCAATGGGCGTAAATGCTGATGTCCTGAAGAGAAGTCTGGCTGATCTTATGCAGCCGCTCATTCCCGTAACGGAAGAGGTGAGGCGTCTGAGAATCAAGGGTGTACAGGCCAAACGCTGGTCCGTGAAGGACGCCTTCGCTCTCCTGTTGGACCGCGGACGGAACCGGATGTGGACCTTCACCTTCCGCCCGATCAACGCGCGGGAGTGTGTGGAGATACCCGAGTTCGACGCGAAATACCGCTCGACGTTCAAGCTGCGTCTGTTGTGCGCTGAGAAGGCGCCGAAGATCACTGCGTTTCATGCTTTTACGGACTCGATGTGGGATAAGATGACGGCCACCATCGAATGGAGCGGCGCCGGCGCATCCGCCGCGGATTGGGACGGCAAGGCCGAGATATTCAACGGGCGGATCGAGCGAACGGAGCGGACCGAACGCGGGGGAATAGTCTCGTTCCTTTACGCGAAACCGGCGTTTGTGAACTCATACGACGAAACCGTCGTCACGTTCAGATGCAAGGAAAACAGCTTCTCCTTCGCGGCAAGAGACCTCGCGCAGGGAAAACGGATATTCATACGTGATTATGGAGTCCTGGTTAAGAAGGCCGATGATCCCATAACATACACTGAGATGGAAGAGGCTTACGCGAACGCCCCGAAGGACATCTACCGCCGAGTGGCCGAAATGCCCGAGCAGACGCTTTCTAACGCCTGGGCCGCGATTCCTCAGAAGAACCGCATCTACATGCCTCTCTGCGTCGAAGGTGGGAGGCAGTATTTCCGCCTGCAGCCCGACGGGTCGGTGATGCACGACAAGACGTGGCTGGTCCGCGTTAAGAGCTCCGACACTCCGCGCGCCGACTGGTCCAAGAACGCCATCACCGTCAAGTTCGGAATTCCGCGGGACGGCAAGCGAGGGGCGACAATCGAAGGCGGATACATGCCGATTTCGGAGACATGGTGGGAGTTCGACGGCCTGCGGGTCACACAGAAGGCGTTCGCGACAACATTTGCCGGAAAGCTGCCGCGCGAAGGGCGGGTGGAAGGCGAAGAGCCGCAGGCGTGTATGATCAGGTTCACCGTCGCCAATTGCGGAGAGAATGCTCGAACTCTTCGGCTCCCGTTCCGCGTTCAACTGACGGAGCGCGGCGACCAAGCGATGTGGCCCCCAATAGCCGCCGACGAAAGCCTGTACGAGCCTCTGAGCGTCAAAGAGGGCATTGTCTACAGCCGCACGGACAAGGAGCGGGCGAGGTTTTTCGTGGACCGCGGCGACGTTGCGAAACTCATTCCGCGGGGGAAGACTGTTCTCTGCGAGATGGAGATGCCCGCTCGCGCGACGCGGCAGTTCCACGTCACAATCCCATTCCTGACGCCGCGGTCGCCGGAAGAGATCGAACAGCTTAAGTCGCTCCGTTTCGATGAGCAGCACAAGATGATCGCGGCGTATTGGCGAAAACGCACCGTAGAGGGATGCAGGATCACCACTCCGGAGCCGATGCTCAACAGCTTTTACTCGGCAAATGCGAGCCACCAGCTCATCAATACGCAGAATGAGGTCGGAAGACGCGACACTGCGATGGCGAACGTCGGGACCGGAAGCTACGGCGTTTTCGCGAACGAATCGATCATGATGATAGTTGAACTCGACCGGCGCGGATATCATGACGTGGCGGAGAAGGCGCTGGAGAGTTTCGTCCGGTATCAGGGAACGGTCAAGCTGCCCGGCGATTACACGAGCCAGGATGGAGTCTACACCGGCGCCCACGGCTATGACGACGGCGGGTATAACCAGAACCAGGGTTGGGTCCTTTGGGGATTGGCGGAGCATTACCGGTTCACCAGGGATAAGGTCTGGCTGGAACGAGTGGCGCCGAGTATCATCAAGGGCTGCGACTGGATTATCGACCAGCGCAAACGCAGCAAGACCGATGAATGTGTCGGAATACGAGCGATCGAATACGGTCTGCTGCCGCAGGGATCACTCGAAGATATTAGCGACTTCCGCTGCTGGATGTCCAACAACGACTTCACGTACTGGGGTCTGGAGAACGTTGGCCGCGCCCTGGCGGACGTGGGCCATCCCGACGGAGCGAGGCTTCTTGGCGAAGCCGCGGAGTACAAGAAGGACATCACCGCCGCGTTTACGGAAGCGACAGTCAGGTCGCCCGTCGTCGAGCTGAGAGACGGGACGTTCGTGCCGTACACTCCGTCCGAAGTTCACAGGCGGGGCAGATCGTGGGGATGGATCAGCGAGACCCTGGAGGGCGGCATATATTTCATTCGCTGCGGCGTCATCCAGCCCGACAGCAAATGGGCCGAATGGATTATGCGTGACTATGAGGACAACCGCTACCTCTCCAACAGCTACGGCTACCAGGTCCCCTTCTTCGAAAGGGACTGGTTCAGCCTGGGCGGGTTTTCTCAGCAGCCCAGCCTGCTTTGCAGTCCGACGCCGTATATAATGGGCGATCAACCGAAGCATTACCTCCGAGCCTATTTCAACGCCTTTGCGGCCGGCTATTTCCCCGAAAGAGCGATGTTGACCGAGCATCCGCTCCCGGACCTCGGCAACTGGCGAGGCGGCCATTTCAAGACCTCGGATGAGGCTAACAACACAAGCTGGCTGCGGTGGATGTTCATATTTGATGAAGAAGATGCGCTGTACTTAGGCAAAGCTATACCGAGATACTGGCTGGCGGACGGTAAAGGGGCGAAAATCGAAAACGCAGCGACGCACTTCGGACCGATGAGTATGTCGGTCGAAAGCCACGCCGCGAAGGGATACATGAAGATGGTCATCGACCCGCCGACCAGAAACCTGCCGAGCAAGATATATGCCAGGTTCAGGCATCCCGAAGGGAAGTGCATGAACAGGGTCACGGTAAACGGAAAACCGTGGAAGGACTTCGATCCCGAGAAGGAGTGGGTTGTGCTGCCGGGGTTACGGGAGAAGACGACGATTTTGGCTTTTTACGATTAGTGGCAGGTGGTTAGCCCGGATTATTCACGAAACGTCTGAAAACACTGCAGTCTGCCATAGGCTACACTGTCCCTCGATACGCCGCCGGAGCGGCTACTCGGGAACGCGGAGTTATACTTTTCCAGCACGAAAACAACAAGTCCGTGTCCCCG
>JAUSGG010000254.1 GCA_030649165.1 Armatimonadota bacterium | reverse complement strand
GCGCTCGGCGTACGCGCGAAACGTGGAGGGAGGCGTCATTCTGAACGGAGTGAAGAATCTTGTGGCGCAAGAGCCAGATGTTCGGCGCTGCGGACCCGGCGTAGTAATAGTTCGGGAGAAGATCCTTCGCAAGCTCAGGATGACGGCGCTCGCCTAGGATGACAGCGCTCGGCGTACGCGCGAAACGTGGAGGGAGGCGTCATTCTGAACGGAGTGAAGAATCTCGTGGCGCAAGAGTCACACGTTCGGCCCATGCCGACCCGGCGCAGTAATAGTTCGAGGGGAGATCCTTCGCAAGCTCAGGATGACGACGCTCGGCTAGGATGACGACGTTGGCTAGGATGACGACGTTGGCTAGGATGACGACGTTGGCTAGGATGACGACGTTCGGCGTACGCGCGGAAAGTGCGGAGGCGTCATTCTGAACGGAGTGAAGAATCTTGTGGCGCAAGGGTCACACGTTCGGCCCTGCGGACCCAGCGCAGTAATAGTTCGAGAGGAGATCCTTCGCAAGCTCAGGATGACGACGTTGGCTAGGATGACGGCGCTCGGCTAGGATGACGACGTTGGCTAGGATTATGGACCCAACTCGGTACGACGATGCAGACAGTTGGATCCCATAGGACAATGACATGAGGCAGTTCTACGTGTACATGATGACGAATAGGAATAAGACCCTTTACACGGGGTTCACGAACGATCTCCGCCGTAGAGTCTATGAGCATAGACTCAGTCTCATTCCAGGTTTCACCAGTCGATACCGAATGGATCAACTCGTCTACTTCGAGGTTTTCGCTGACGCGAAGTCAGCTATTGCGCGTGAAAAAGAGATCAAAGGATGGACGAGAGCCAAGAAGATTGCGCTGATCGAATCCGCTAATCCACACTGGGAAGACTTGGCTGAGACGTGGTACGGCCGCATAGAAGATTCTTCACGGAGTTTACCCTGAGCCTGGGAATGGGTTCAGAATGACACGCCTCGACGGTGGACGCGAGAATTGCCGGTTTGTGCGTATAGAGCAATGGACCACGAACGCAGGAAAACAGAAGTAGTCGATCAGTCCGAGCCGCCGGCGCTCGATCCGGCGGTCCTAGAAAGCCAGTTTCCCGTGACCATGAGGGAAAAACTCGACGCTCTGCCCGCAAGGCCGGGCGCTTATCTGATGAAGGATGACGCCGACGGGATCATCTACGTCGGCAAGGCGTTGTCGCTGCGGAGCCGGGTCCGGTCGTACTTTCAGAAAGGCGCGGCGCACGGAAAGAAGATCCGCCAGATGGTGTCGAAGATACGCGACATCGAGTGGATCGTGACCGACAGCGAATTGGAAGCGCTCATACTCGAGTGCAACCTGATCAAGAAACACAGGCCATACTACAACGTCCGACTTCGCGACGATAAGAGCTACCCGTATATCTGCCTGACCACAACGGAGGCGTTCCCCCGCCCGTTCTTCACCCGGAAGGTGAGGTTTACGGACGGCAACCGGTATTTCGGCCCGTACACGGACGCGCAGGCCGTGCGCGATACGCTGAAGCTCATCCGGCGGGTATTCCGCATCCCGTGCGGTTTCAAGACCGGCCAATCCAGAGGCCGGCCCTGCCTTTATTACCATATCGGCCAGTGCGCGGGTGTCTGCGCCGGCGAGATCAGCGAAGACGAGTATCGCGCAATCGTCAAGGACGTGACTCTCTTCCTGGAAGGACGACAGGAGAGGCTGCTCCGGGAGCTCCAGGACGAAATGGCCGACGCCGCGGACAACTTGTTCTTCGAAAAGGCGGCGCGGCTGCGTGACGAGATCGGCGCGGTCCAGAAGTTGATTGAACGTCAGAAGGTCATCTCTTCCGCGCAGACGGACCAGGACGTGGTGGCGATAGTCACCGACCACGACGCCGCCTGCGCCCAGATGTTCTTCATCCGCGGCGGCAAGCTGATCGGGCAGGAGAGCTTCGCGCTCTTGGGCGCCTCGTCCGACGCCCTTTGCGACAACGTGCAGGAGTTCGTGAAGCGCTATTATCAGGACGCGACGTACGTGCCCAGGGAGGTCCTCTTGCAGTGCGAAATCGCGGAGATGGATATCATCGGGAGCTGGCTGGGGCGGAAGGGCGGGCGGAAGGTCAAGCTCATCTCTCCGCGGCGGGGCGAGAAGCGCAGGCTGGTCGAAATGGCCGAGACCAACGCGGCGCTCGCGCTCAAACAGATGGAAGAGAAGCTGGCATCCGACAGGACTCTGAACGAGGGCGCGCTGCTTGAATTGAAAGACGCGCTGGGGCTGCCGAAGCTGCCGCGCCGCATCGAGGCGTACGACATATCCAACATCATGGGCCGCGAGGCGGTCGGCTCGATGGTGGTGTTCGAGAATGGGCTGCCGAAGAAGTCGGACTACCGCCATTTCCGGATTCGGATACTCGGGGACAAACCTGACGATTACGCGATGATCCACGAGATCGTCAGCCGGCGGGTGACCGGCAGCCTGCGGCGCACGCAGAGTCTGGCCGAGCTTCCCGACCTTTTCGTAATAGACGGCGGAAAAGGCCAGTTGAACTCGGCTCTGGACGCGCTGGCGCTGGCGGGCGAGAATGTCTCCGCGGTAGGGTTGGCGAAGCAATATGAGGAGATTTACACGCCGGGCGCGTCTGAACCTGTACGACTTCCGAGAAGCTCTCCGGCTCTGCGGCTGATGCAGCGGATACGCGACGAGGCGCACCGGTTCGCGATAACGTATCACCGCAAGCTGAGAGGCAAACGGTCGCGGAAGAGCCTGCTGGACGATGTGCCTGGGATCGGACCGAAGCGCAGGCGAGCGCTCATCAAGCATTTCGGTTCGCTGGAGCGCATGCGTCAGGCGAGCGCTGAGGACTTGGCAATGGCGCCGGCGATGAACCGTAAGGCCGCGGAAACGGTTTACGCGTTCTTGCATGAGGAGACTGGGGTTCAGGGAAGAACTTGAACGCAGATTAACACGGATAAACGCGGATGGGAAGGAAAGACTTGGACGGATCGGACCGATCCGACTGATCCGACTGATCGATCGAGGAATGAGGCTATACTATGGTCGATAAAGACAATAGGACATACAACTATACTGTTTTTGAAACGGTTGCCGGTTGGGCCGCGATTGCCGGCAGGGACGGTAAGGTTTCCGCGCTGGAGCTTCCGCAAGCCACTCGCGAGGAGGCTGTGGCGAGGCTGGGCGCAGGAATAGGCGGTCAACTCGTCGAATCCAACGGAGAATATGAAACGCTTGCCCGGCAGCTTCGCGACTATCTTGCCGGGCTGAAGACGGAATTTACGTTTGAGCCGGACCTTGCGGGGCTGACGGATTTCCAGCAGGCTGTGCTGCGAACCGCTATGACGGTGCCCTATGGGGTCGTGGTGACCTATAGTTGGATTGCGTCCCATGCCGGCCGTCCGGGCGCGTCTCGCGCCGCGGGGCAGGCCCTGGGCCGCAATCCTGTTCCCATAGCGATTCCGTGCCACAGGGTTATGGCAAGCGGAGGGGGCTTGGGCGGGTTTTCGTCCGGGCTTCGGTGGAAGGAAAGACTGCTGAAGATGGAGGGCGTCAAGCTGTGAGAAGGCTGCTGCTGCGGTGGCTGCTGATGGCAGGCGGTCTTTGGGCGGTAATAGGGGTCATCAATCTGCTGTTTGAAAGCCCCGTCAAGGTGACAAATCCCTGGGCGCCGTTTCTGGCAATTATCGTCCTGGGCCTTGTGAACGCCTTCATACGCCCCCTGGCGAAGCTGCTCGCGCTCCCGCTGAACTGTCTGACGTTCGGGATATTCGGATTCGTGGTCAACCTCGTGCTTTTCTGGCTGGCGTTCAGGATGACGCCCGGGTGGGACATCGAGTGGTCGCTGCGCACGTTTCTGCTCCTGTATCTGGGTATGGCAGTCGTGAGCATCATAGTGAACCATATAATTCGGAAGGATGATTAGGTGAAGAAGCAGTTGGTGGTCGTGACCGGCATGTCCGGCGCCGGCAAGAACCTGGCAATACGGGCTTTCGAAGACCTGGAGTTCTACTGCATAGACAATCTGCCGCCGAACCTGCTCGTGGAGACCGTCCGGCTTTGGCAGAAGCCGAAGGTCAAGGAGCAGGACGTAGCCATCGTGGTCGATGTGAGGGCGAGCCAGTTCTTCGGCGAGTTCCTGCAGGACTACGCCAAGCTGGGGAAGACCGACAGCGTGTTCGATAAGGCCAAGATCCTGTTCCTCGACGCATCCGACACGGTGCTGGTACGGAGGTTTAAGGAGACTCGCAGGCGGCATCCACTTTTCGAACAGGGCAAGTCGATCAGCGACTGCATCAAAGAAGAAAGAAAGCAGCTTGCCGAGATTCGCGAGAAGGCGGACAAGATCGTGGACACGTCAAACCTGGAGCCTCTGGGGCTGCGGCGGCAGGTGGAGCAGTACTTCGGCCCTGATGGGTTGAAGGACAGCATGGTCGTCACCGTCGTATCGTTCGGCTTCAAATACGGGGTGCCTCTGGACGCGGACCTGGTCTTCGACGTGCGGTTTCTGGCGAATCCGCATTATGTGGACTCGCTTAAAGTGATGGATGGGAACGCTGAGGCCGTTCGCCGCTACGTTTTGTCCGATCCGTTGACTGAGCCCCTCATCGAGCGACTGTTCGACCTGGTGGAGTTCTCGATTCCGCAATACCAGAAAGAGGGCAAGGCGTATCTCACTATCGCCATTGGCTGCACCGGTGGGCGTCACAGGTCGGTGGTTGTGGCCAACGAGTTGGGCAGGTTCCTTATGTCCCGCGGATCCAACGTCATAGTGGAGCATCGCGACGTAAGCCACGGCGGAGGCGGCTAGACAGATGAGACCGCTTTTCAGCGCGCTGAAATGGCTTTACCCGGGGATGAAGGTGAAGCGGTGGCTTCTTCTGATCCCGATCGGCGTGTTCGCGATTCTCGTGGGCGTCGTATTCCTGGCGAACGTGAACGTCCTGGACTACATGGACAGGGCGGCCGTCTTCGCTTACGGTCGCTTCGGGATCAGACTCAACCAGCCGGCCACTCTCATTCCCATCAGCCTCGCCTCCATCGCCTTCGGGCTGGTCCTCATCTTCATCGCAATAAAGCAGGTCATAGGCTCGATCACCAGCGTTATCAGTCCGCAGAACAAGGGCAAGCTGGCGGACATCATCTACCAGAAGCGCTACCTGTCGCAGGGACACAACATAGTGGTCATCGGCGGGGGCACGGGGCTTTCCACACTTCTTCGAGGTCTGAAGACCTACACGAGCAACATCGTCGCTATTGTCACCGTGACCGACGACGGCGGCAGCTCCGGGATTCTGCGCAGAGATCTCGGAATGGCTCCACCGGGTGATATCCGCAACTGTCTGGTCGCCCTGGCTGACGCCGAGCCGCTCATGACCGAACTGTTTCAGTATAGATTCGGCGCGGGGGGCAAAGGGCTGGAAGGTCACTCTTTCGGCAATTTGCTGATAGCGGCTATGTCGAGTATCACAGGTGATTTCGAAAAGGCCGTCAAGGAGACGAGCAAGGTTCTCGCCATTCGAGGGCGGGTCCTGCCATCCACGGTTACGGCGGTGACGCTTCAGGCGGAGATGGAGGATGGAACGCTGGTCGAGGGCGAGACCAGCATTGCGGAATCGCCGCTTGCCATCAGAAACATACACCTGCACCCCTCCAACGTGCAGCCGCTCGAGGAGGCGATCCAGGCGATTGGGCTTGCGGACCTCATCGTCATCGGACCCGGAAGCGTTTACACGAGCGTGATTCCCAACCTGCTCGTGCCTGGGATAGCCGAAGCGCTCCATAATTCCCGCGCGATCAAAATGTACGTCTGCAACGTTATGACGCAGCACGGCGAGACGGACCATTACGCCGCCTCAGATCACGTGAAAGCCGTTATGCGACACGCCGAGGGACGCCTTTTCCATTACGTGCTCGTGAACCGGCAGGCGCCGAGCGCCGGCCTGCTCGTCAAGTACCGCTCGGAAGGCGCGGATTTGGTTCATCCGGACGTGGAGAAGGTAAGAGAGCTTGGCTTCCGGCCGGTCCTGGGCGATTTTATCAGTCAGACAACCGTTGTGCGGCATGATTCGGAAAAGCTCGCCGAGGCTATCATGAGGTTGGCGTACTGACCAGCGCTGAGCGCTGAGTTCTGAGGGGTATTCCGATACATCTGTGGTTAGAGTAGCGCATCGTGGTTAGAGGACGCAAAGTTATCCTGGCGTCGGCGTCTCCAAGGCGCCGCGAACTGCTCGAGCTGATCTATCCGACGTTCGAGATCGTCCCGAGCGATTTCGACGAGGACAACGTCTCGACGGAACTGCCGCCGGCGGAGTATGTTGTTCGCGCGGCGGCGCAGAAAGCGCGCGCCGTGGCGGAGGGTCAGAAAGACGCGATCGTGATAGGCGCGGACACGATTGTCGTGGTTGACGGGCGGATATTGGGCAAGCCGACGGACGTTCAGGACGCGCGCAGGATGCTGCGGCTGCTGGCCGGGCGGACCCATCAAGTGTACACCGGCGTTTGTGTTATTTCAGTCCAGAAAGGCAAGCCGTCCGAAGCCGAGGGCGTTGAGCGAACAGGGGTCACTGTCCGCGCGCTTACGGACGAGTTAATAGAGCGGTATATCGGGACCGGAGAACCTATGGACAAGGCCGGCGCGTACGCGATTCAGGGAAAAGGAGCCGTCTTGATCCAGCGCGTAGACGGATGCTATTTCAACGTGGTGGGCCTGCCGGTGTATCTGCTCAGCACGCTGCTGGAAGATCTGGGGATGGAATTGTTTGGTTGAGGGTTGATGGTTGAAAGTTGAAAGAACCTCCCCCTAACCCCCTCCTGGGAGGAGGGGGGATTTGGCGGGGTTGAAGGTTGAGGGTTGAGCTGTGAAGATAGCGGTGATCGACGGAATGGGCGGCGGAATAGGGGCGCAGGTCGTGGCGCGGTTGAAGCAGGTTCTGCGCGCTGAGGACAGCCTGGTCGCTCTGGGAACGAACGCGATTGCGACCGGAGGCATGGTGAAGGCCGGAGCGCAGATCGGCGCAACGGGCGAGAACGCCATCATCGTAAGCGCGCCGACAGCAGACGTAATAGTCGGGCCGGTCGGGATCATCATCCCGAACTCACTCCTGGGCGAGATCACACCCGGCATCGCAACGGCCATCGCGTCCTGCAAGGCAGTGAAGATACTCGTGCCCATAGCGCAGCCTCACGTTGAGCTTATCGGGCTGGAAGCGCGGCCGTTGAGCGCGGTGTTGGACGACGTGGCCGCGCGGGTTTCGGGATTGTTGATGGTTGGGGGTTGATGGTTCGTGGTTCGTGGTTCGTGGTTCGTGGTTCGTGGTTAACCTCCCCCTAACCCTAACCCCCTCCTAAGAGGAGGGGGAACTGAGGATGAAGATTTGCCGTTATTTGAGTTTTTGTGCAAATCCTGCGGGAAGAAGTTCACGGCGCTTGTAGGAGTGATAGCCGAGGCGACCCCGCCCGCCTGCCCCAAGTGCGGCGCGACAAACTTGTCGAGGCTCATGTCGCGGTTCTCAACGGCGCGGTCTGAGGAGGAAATGCTGGAGAGTCTTGCCGACCCGGACAAACTCGGCGACCTCGAAGACCCGGCCAGCATGCGCAGGTTCGTCAAAGAGATGGGCAGCGAGATGGGCGAAGAGCTTGGGGATGAGTTCGAAGAGTACGTCGAGAAAGGCGGCGACGCGGGCGAAGAAGATGCGGATGATGGTATCTATTGAAGTGGCGAGTGGCTGGTGCAGACACCAACTATTCACCAGCCACTAACCACTTTCCCATCATACGACGCGGCGTCCCGCGAATACGTTGTAAATGAGCAGCACGAGCGCCACTACGAATAGCGTCCATATCCAACTGGACCAGTTTAGGCCCAGGCCGACAATCCAGAAGATAAACAGAATCACGATTATCGTCCAGAGCAGCGATAACATCTTACTCAGCTCCCTTTCCGATAGCGCTCAGCCCGTGGCTTAGGTCCGCCGTGCCTCGCACCCTGATCCATCCGGTCATCACCGTCAGGTCCCTTATCTCGGCAGGGAACCTTGCCAGAGACATGTCCATAATAGGATTTATCCGTTGTGACACGAAGTTAAGCGCCCGCTCCGGCACGGGCAGCCCGGCAACGGACATTCGGTCCGGGATAAAGTTGACCTTGTTGGCGGGGTGTGCGCCAAGTTTGGGGTAGTGTCGTCATGCTGCCATACCCGCGTACTGGCCGAAGTCGGCGTCTTGCACGTCGAACCATAGTCGGCGTAGCTGCAGCATAGACGCCGCTCCATCTTGGGTCCAGCGCATCCCGGAC
>JAUSGG010000252.1 GCA_030649165.1 Armatimonadota bacterium | reverse complement strand
AGGAACAGCTCGGCGAGCCGGAAACGGATCCAGGATCGGCGCAACTAGGATAGCTTGACAGACATTAAGGGGACATTTTCGCTCTGCAATAGAGGGGACATAATCGCTCGGCAATAACAGGAAGATTCGGTTGTTGGTTGACGATTGGCGGTTGACGGGCTCTTTATCACGAAAACACGAAATTACGAAAGGGCGAAAAGGGAGGGTAATGAACGGGATGGACGAAGCGGACGGCGTGGACGCGGGATGGGATACCAATGGACGGCGCAGGGAAGCCGGCAAGGCCGTTGGCTGAAAGCTGATAGCTATCCTAATGCCTGACGTTCTTGGTGAGGCACACGGTGGCGCTGGACTTTCCCCAGCGGAACTGAACCGAGTCCACGAGTCTCTTCATCAGGTAGACGCCCATTCCACCTTCGTTATACTGGTGTGGCTCGGGCTTGCTGCCGATGGGGCGGCATGGTCGTTCGCCGCAGTAGCGATTCGTGATTTCAACACGAAGGTTAGAATCGCAGATGCGGCAGCGCACTTTGACGGGATGACCGCACTCCACGCCGTGTTTGACGGCGTTGTTGCAGGCTTCCCCGACAGCGAGCTGGATGTCGCTGACCTCCTGCCTGGTGAACGACATACGGAGGGCGATGCCGGCGACCGCGTGTCTGACGACAGATATGTATGCCGCCGAGCTGGGCACCTGAACAAGCACTATTTCGTGTTCCAAAACCGATTACCCCTGCTCAGAGAATCTTGATCGTGACGATGGCCACGTCATCCGATACGCTTCCTTCAGCAAAGGCCAAAAGCCTTGCATGGATATTATCGGCGATCTCTTGAGAGGGCTTTAGCGCGTGTTTGCGCATTTCTTCTCTAATCGGCTCGCGTCCGAACTCTTTGTGATTGACCACGGCGCCGGAAAGCCCATCAGTATAGAAGGTGATGATATCGCCCGGCCTGAGCGACACTTTCCGTTCCGAGAAATCCGACTCGCCGAGTATACCGATAAGGATGCCCGGCGCTTCCAGAAGCCGGAACTTGCCCGTTGACGGACGGTAGAGGATCGGCGGTTCGTGGCCCGCCATGCCGTAGCGGAGGACCTGAGCTTTGAGGTCGAAGATTCCGTAGAACATGCTGATGAACATGTCGCTGGGCGTGTCCTCGTAGACCACCCTGTTAACCCGCGTGAGCACGTTGGCGGGAGAGGCGTTATCGCGAGCGTAGGCGCGGAGGACGTGTTTCCCCATCGATATGTAGGCCGCGGCGGGGATGCTGCAGCCTGTCACGTCGGCCACCACCAGACCGATCTTGTCCCGCCCGACACCTACGAAGTCGAAGTAGTCTCCGCCGACCTCGCGGGCCGGCGAGTAAACCTGGCCGACTTCGATGCCGGGCGCGCCGAGATGGGCCTTGGGCATCAGATCGTTTTGTAGCAACTGGGCCATACGATACTGCCGGCGGTAGACCCGCGCATTCTGCACCGCGACGCCCGCGAGGTCTCCCACGCCGGTCAGAAGCGACATATCCGAACCGGTGAAAGCATCCGCGCGCTCCGAGAAGGCCACCACAGCCCCCACGGTCGAGTCCTTGACTTTGAGCGGCAGGCTGAGCATCCCGCGCAGTTTGTGCCGGCGGACCAGTTCGGCGAACTCCGGCGCAAGATCAACGTAGCCGGCGAGATCGGAAGTATAGGCAGGCCGTCCGGTTTCCGCGGCCCGCTTTGCCGCCGGAATCGAAAGATCGAGGTATTGCGCCTTGGTTATATCATCCGGTCCGCGGAAACCGCCCAGCCGGTACTTGCCGGTCTGTTCGCTGTAGATCAGGATGCAGCATATCCGGACATCGGTCAGACCGCATATCTGCTGTAAGAGCACGTCGAGGACTTCGTCCAGTTCCAGGGTGGCTCCGACCGCGCCCGCCAGTTCCAGGAGAATCGAAAGCTCGTTGTTCCGCGTCTGCACGGCCGCAAGCAACCTCGCGCTTTCTATGGCCATTGCCATTTGGTTGGCCAGAGTGCCCAGGAGCTCCAAATCCTGCTCGTTGAAGAGATGGTCGCGCTCCACCGTGCTCAGGTTCAGCACGCCGATGACTTTACTCTTAGTCTTCAGCGGAACGGACATGGCGGAGGTTATATCGTCGCGGAAGGCGATGCCGCGAAAGCGGTCATCCTTCCTGGCGTTGTGGACGAGGATGGGCATTCCATGCGTGGCCACCCATCCGGAGATGCCTTCGCCGACGCGTACGCGCGTCTTGCCCGCGATCTCCGGCGACAACCCCTTTGCGGCGCGGATACTCATCGTCTTCGTGCTCTCATCGATCAAGAGGAGAGATCCGACTCCGGCTCCCACGGCAAGCATGGCTTGTTTGAGCACGATGTCCAGAAGCTGGTCCAGATCGAGAGCGCCGGTGATGGCGGCGCTCACCTGGTTGAGCATCGTCAGGTCGCGTATCTTGCGGTTTGCGAATTCTATCAAGTGGGCATCGACGTGTGGTGTCGCCACGCGTCGGGACGCGGCGCCCAACGCCCGCAGCGCCGACGGCGCAACCTGATCCGCGACCATTTGCAGCATTTCGACGTCGGCGGCGCTGAAATCACGCGGTTTCCTTGTGAGAACGAGAATGGCTCCGACAGTCTTTTCACCATCGGTTATGGGCGCGCACAATGCCGAAGCGGCGCCTTCCCTGGCAAGCGGCCGTGCGTCTTCGTCGGCGGAGACGTCTTTTATCGCGAGCGGGATGGAGTCGGCGATGCAGCGGCGCGCGATCGGCTCGCCCAGGCGAGGCTTCTTTGCCGCAAGGGCCCGCTTGGTCAGCTTGAAGGCGGCGCTCAAAGTGAGATCGTCGCCGGCTTTGCGCACGAGGTAGATGGCCGCCTTATCGGCGTTGAGCAATACAGTTGCGGCTTCGGCGGCATAGTCGAGGGCGGTATCAGGGGACTGGTCGGAGCTGATCAACTGCGATAGTCGGCGCAGTGAAGAAAGAGCGCCGGTACATTGAGACTCGATCAGCGAATCACCGGACAAGCGCGTAATTGCGTCCAAGGTAGTCACCCCCCACTGGTGTCCCTTACGCTTGCGGAGCGCCATTACTGCTGAGTATAACAACGACTATTAAGCCGGTCAAGCGCGGCGGTCCCATTTATTGATTGTCGGCGTAACGATTCGAGTTCTTTACTGTTGACATTGACAGGAGGACTGAGCGCTGAACGCTGAGTGTCCGGAGCCCGACTGTTCGCTGTTCACCGCTCACTGTTCACCGCTCACTGTCTCGATCTCTTCCCCAATGGCGCGTGCGGCCGCGACGGGATCGTCCGAGGCGGTTATGGCCCGACCCACGACTATATAGTCCGCGCCGTGGCGGATCGCTTCGCCGGGAGTCATGACGCGCTTTTGGTCGCCTATGGCCGCCCCGGCCGGCCTGACGCCTGGGGTCACGATCAGGAAACCGGAGCCGCAGGCGTCGCGAATCGCGCCGATCTCGTGAGGCGACGCAACCACGCCGTCGAGGCTGGAGTTCTTGGCAAGCAGGGCCAAATGGGCGACCTGCGACCTGACGTCCGAGCAGACCACGAGTTCCTCACGAAGGATGGTCTCATCGATGCTGGTGAGCACGGTAACGCCGATGACGAGGGGTGGCCGGACGCCAAGCTGAGTTGCCGTCTGGCGCGCGGCCTCGGCGGCGGCTTTCATCATATCGGAGCCGCCGGAAGTGTGGACATTGAACATCCAGATGCCCATCCTGGCCGCCGCGCGACTCGCGCCGGCGACGGTATTCGGGATGTCGTGGAACTTGCAGTCGTAGAATACCCTCTCGGCCCCCGCCTGCCTGAGCCTGCCGAAAATATCCGGCCCGGTCGAGTTGAACAACTCCAGCCCTACCTTAAACGCGCCGACTTCGTCTTTCAGGCTGCGAACCAGGCCGACGGCCTTGGTTTCCGAATCTACGTCAAGAGCGAGGATGATTTTGTCTTTTGCCAAGGTTCTGCCTCCGAGAGTTCTTAACCACAGATAAACACAGATAGGATGATTATGGCAACTGTACTTTGCCGATCAGTTCGTTGATATCCGAGACCTTCCCCGACCTGGCGTATTCCGCAATGCCGTCAATGATTAGCACACACGACATCGGGTTGAAGAACGACGCCGTGCCGATCTGGACCGCGGTCGCGCCGGCCAGGATGAACTCGATGGCGTCCGTTGCCGTCATTATACCGCCGATGCCGATGACCGGAACCTTTACCGCCTGGGACACCTGATAGACCATACGGAGCGCAATCGGTTTGATCGCCGGACCGGAAAGGCCGCCCGTGATGTTCGACAGCTTGAACGTTCTGGTCTTGACATCTATGGCCGTTCCAAGCAGGGTGTTTATGAGCGAAAGCGCGTCGGCGCCGGCGTCCACCGCGGCGCGGGCGGTCTCGGTGATGTCCGTCACGTTCGGCGTGAGTTTCGGGATCAGGGGCAAACTTGTTGCTTTGCGGACCGCCCCGACTACTTCGGCGATGCCTTTCGCGCTTGAGCCGAAGACCATGCAGCCTTGTTTGACGTTCGGACAGGAGACGTTGATCTCCAGGCCGTGAACGCCCTCAGCGTCGGTCAGCTTTCTTGCAACCTCGACGTACTCCTCGACCGAATGCCCCACGACATTGACCATGACCGGGACGTCGAACTTGCGGAGAAACGGGAGCTTCTCCGAGATGAAGGCGTCGACGCCGGGGTTCTGAAGTCCGATTGCGTTGAGCATACCGGCGGGCGTCTCGGTCGTGCGCGGAGGCTCATTGCCGCGCCACGGATGCAGCGAGATGCCTTTTGTGACAAATGCTCCGAGCTTGCCGAGGTCGAAGAACTCCGCAAGCTCCGCGCCGAACCCCGCCGTTCCGGAGGCAGTCATGACCGGGTTCTTCATCTTTATGCCGGCTATCTCGACTGATAGGTTGGGGTTGCTCATTCCCAGACAAGCTCCGTGGTGTAGAATACGGGTCCGTCAACGCAGACCCGGCTGTAAGTCCAGTCTTCGCAACCCTCGGTTGCGCAGTGAAGCTCGCGCGTCTTGACCGCGCAGCCCATGCACACGCCGAACCCGCAGGCCATGGCTGATTCGTGGGAGACCTGGCAGGGAATCGGTTGAGGGTTGAGGGTTGAGGGTTGAGGGTTGGCGGCGATGCGGGCGATGCCTTTGAGCATTTCATGTGGGCCGCAGGCGTAAATCCTGGGCTGGACATCGGCTGGGAGGTTGCGCAGATGCTCGGAGAGGGCGTCGGTGACAAAGCCATGCCTGCCGGCGGTGCCGTCGTCGGTCGAGAGTTCGACGGGCAGATCGCGCTGCAGGAACTCCTGCTCGCACAGGATGGCCCCCGCGGTCTGCGCGCCGATCAGTACGACGGTCTTGCCCTTCGTCTCCTCCCGCAGAACGTCGGCAAGGAAGAGGAGCGGGACTATACCGCAACCGCCGCCGACCAGGATATGCTCGATGTTCTCTTCCGGATCGATGTGGAACGGGCGGCCGACCGGGCCGACGACGTCCAGCTTTTCGCCTGCCTCCTTTTCGGAGAGGAGCACGGTCCCGCGTCCCTTGACCTGGTACAGCAGCGAAAACTCGCCGCGCTCCTTGTTTACCGTGTAGATACTGAACGGACGGCGAAGGAGCGGATCGAGGCAGTGTCCGCAGAGGACATTGACGAACTGACCGGGGCGCGACGAAGCCGCGATTTCGGCATCGCGGGCGGTGAGGCGCATCGTGCCGGGCGTCAGCTCAGTATTCTCCAGTATGTCGCAGTAGGATTGTTTCATATTTGGTTGACGGTTGATGGTTCGGAATCAGGCGACAGCTTGCGGCATTTGGTCCCAAACGCGCCCCTCCAATAAGCGTCCGGCCTTCTTCTTGTTAACTCCGCCCCATTGTTTGAAGAAGAAAGGCACTCCTGAAGCGGTGCATCTGTTCTTGATATCTGTAACCCACTCTTCGGACACCGGTCTTGCGCCGGGGCCGGACTCGCCGCCCACGATGACCCAATCGATTCCAGCCAGATCCAGATTTGGCAGTGGGCCGAGAAGCGGTTCCAGGGAAAGGAACTTAACAGTTGCATGAGTCTTGCGTAAACAGTCGGTGCGAAACAGCCACTCGTCCGATTCAACGCTTACTCCCATCCAGATATTCGGAGACCATCGTAGGACGGAGTCCAATTGCAGAAGGCGTTCAGCCCGCTTGGTAAGCACCTGGAACCGATGCCAGTGAGCCTGCCTCATTACCTCGAAGACGCGCATAATGAAATCCGTGCTGACGTTCTCGTGAAAGAGGTCGCTCATTGAGTTCACGAACACCATTTGCGGCTTCTTCCACTGAAGAGGAAGGGCCAGCGCATGCTCGTGGGTCGTAACCTCAAACCCGTTCCTGTAATTGCTCTGCCCCATCGCCTGCAAACGGTAGGCCATGCGTTCGGCGTAACAGTGCCGGCAGCCGGGGCTAGTCTTGCTACAGCCCGTTACCGGGTTCCAGGTAGAGCCTGTCCATTCGATTGTGGAGTTCACGCCCATGGTGACTTGCTGCCCAGGATCAGATATCCCTAAGCTCCTCCGCGAATTGCGCTGGCGTCATTTCGATCTCCCTCAGTATCTCCCGGGTCAGAGGACGCGCCAGGTCCACGCCTGCGTGATGCGGGACGGTCGTAGTCCTGCCGTCAGAGTGGCGGTAGAACACGTGGCTGCCGTTGCGCCGCACGGCCTGGAAGCCGAGCCGGAACAAGAGCTTCTCCATAGTCCTGCTCGTCACAATGGGCAGATGTGTCAAGCCGCGACCTCTATTTGCTGCAATCCCACAAACTTCGGGAGCTCGTCAATGGGTCCCTGATACTCCGCCAAGCACAGCTCCAGAACTTCCTTGAGATTCTTCTGAAGCTCGTCCAGGTTGGGGGCCTGAGTATGGGCGCCCGGAACTCCCGGAATAATACCTACATAGAGCTTGGTCTCGGGATCCCACTCCACATAAGCCGTGAAGGTTCTCATACTGATCTCTCCTCTGGGATGGACACTGTCCCTTCCCGCTACGCTTTCGTCGCTTCCGACTCCTTCGACTCCGCGGACTCCAGCGGTCTTGCCAGAACGACCGGCTCAAGGTACTGATCGATCGTCAGGCACTCCAGGGGCTCGCCGGCGCGGCGGGCTTCCAGGGCCAACAGCAGGGCCTTTGCCGTGTCGAGCGAGGTGGAGGCGATCCCGGCATCGCGGGCCGTGAGCCGCATCGTCCCCAGCATCAGCTCGGTATTCTCTAGTATCTCACAGTACGCCTGCTTCTTCACGTGTGTTTGTGTCGTCGGCAGGGTGCGCCGCCGAACGGCTGATGTCATCCTGGACGCGATCCCGCCCCAGCTTTTCACTCGATTGATCATTTGGCGCCCATCTGCCTGACACCACGAACTCATACAGTTCCTTCTTGCAGTTGCGTTTTCGGAGCACTTCACAGGCGATATCCTCAAAGCCCCACTGCCGCAGCAGGCTCACGTAGAGTTTGTCCGTGGGCACGATGGTGTCGTAAAATTTGGAATTGCCGATGATGTAGAAAACGCTGGCTCCGGGAGCAAGCCTCTTGCGCAGATTCCCCAGGTGGACTGCTATATCCAGAAAGTACTTGTGTACGTAGTTGGCAAGGAGCGGACTCGTGGATCCGATGTCTTCGATCATGCGTGTGAACCCTGCGTCGCAGACTTGGACCTCGGTTGGTTTCCACCGCGCGAGCCGGCTCGTTGCGACACCCCAAGTCCCCCCGATAGCCTCCCAATCGAGTTCCGCCGCTTCGCGCGCCTTATCAAGGTAGCCAAGCCAGTACATATAAGGACGGAGCTCCCGAATATAACTGACTCTGTTAGGGTACGGAGGGGACGTTATAACACAGTCGTACGGACCGGATACTACCGCGTCAACCCTGCGCGAATCACCGAGATGAACCTGCATACCGCCTGCCAGATGCCCTGCCGCGGAACTCAGGATGCGATGCGCGCTTGCACGAAAATCGGCGATGATGGCGGCTCGTTCCTGGCTTTCGAACAGCGTAGGCTGCGGGCTGCGGAACGACATAGAAGGATGGTTGAACGAGGCGTGGGACCACTGGATAGTCACACGGCAGAACGCGAGCCGCCATAGGTCACAGGCAGCCTGCATCCCGTCCTTCGCCTGATCTTGCAGATAATAGAGCAGGCTTGCCAGAGTAGCGAGCCTCTGTGGAGGCCACCAACGTTCTATGTGATTGATCGGCGGCGCCCACCTTGCATCACTCTGGTCGTCCTTGGATGCCAGCGCCGCGGCATTCTCTGCCATGTCCGCTGCCGCGCTTATCTCCGCGGAAGTGTAATTCCTGGTCTTCGCTTCCGCCAGCCAGACGAGAAACGGATTAAGCTCCACCAGATCGCAACAGATACCTTGCTCAGCGCACACAAGCCCGGTGGTTCCGGTTCCCGAGAATGGATCCAGAACCCGCGCAGGCGGCCGTACGCTTGCCAATATCTGCTGCACAACCTTGACGGAGTAGGCCGGAGTGAGTCTCAGCCACCCGTGGCGTCCTTGCTGGAGGTTGTGTTTGAACGTCAGATCGGCTCTTTGACCTGTCACGAAATCTCCTTTAGCAACGCCTCCAGTATTGATTCGAGCCTTTGCTTGAATCTCATGGAATTAGCCGTGAAAAAGCCTGCAAGATCGTACGCCATGACCTCGGCGAAGAAGCGATACGTTGAATCCGTCGAGGAGCCATCGATCGTGCCGCGCAGGATCAGCCAACGAGCCTTCTTGTAGCGGTCCGCCACATCATCGTCTATCTGCGTCGAGAGCAAGAGAAGCACTGGGAGGTAGCCCTCGGCGTACGCGGCTCCAGCGTTGGCAATGTCGGCGTTTTGGCGTTTGGAATCCTTGCTCTTGTAACCTTGTCTAACCTCGATAACGGCCCCTGTGAGGCATCACGCACCCTCCGTGTGACGCCTGCTTGCTCGCAAGCCTGCTGCAGCCAGGGCGTTATGGTCCTCGCACACTCGCCGCGCACGTGCTCGGTCGGTATTCGGCAGTCCAGAGACAGAATCCGTTCCTTCCCACCACGTTTCGCTACGCGGTAAGACCACGTCGATTGCTCTTCCGTAAGGCCAAGACTGTCCATCAAGATGCGCTGAATTAGGCGTTGACACCCCATTCCGATCTGACGGTATACTGAAGTCATTCCCCCCGCGGCGCGGTGAGCCGCGTAGAGTAGTGGTGAGTCCATTCCGAACCACGAGTAAAATGGGTCCGACCTGTAAAGGGACTGGAACTCGGCCAAAGTGACTCCAGCGCCATGTCCAAACCTTGGCCTGTACGCTCTACTCACCTCAAGCGCCGCCATTATTATCTCCACATAGTCCTTTTCGCGCGATTGCTCAGAACCGGTCATACCCACGTCCCCCTGCCGCACTGTCCCTTCCCGCTACGCTTTTGTTGTTTCCGACTCCTTCGACTCTTTCGGCTCGGCCGACTCCAGCGGTCTTGCCAGAACGACCGGCTCAAGGTACTGATCGATCGTCAGGCACTCCAGGGGCTCGCCGGCGCGGCGGGCTTCCAGGGCCAACAGCAGGGCCTTTGCCGTGTCGAGCGATGTCAGGCAGGGTATGCCGTGCTGGACCGAGGCCCGGCGGATGACTCCGCCCTCTATTTCCACGTGCTTGTCCTTTGAAATCGTGTTCAGCAGCAAATCCACCTTGTTCCCGCGGATGAGGTCGAGCAGGTTCGGCGAGCCTTCGCTGATCTTATGCACCCGGGTGTTCTTCACCCCGTGCTCGCGCAGGAACCCCGCCGTTCCGGGCGTGGCGTAGATGCGGAAACCAATGGAGGCGAACTCCGCGATTATGGGCAGAGCCTCCTGCTTGTCGATATCGGCTATTGTGACTATCATGCTCCCCTTGAGCGGAACGTCGATGCCCGCGGCGACCATCGCTTTGTAGAGCGCGCGGCCATACTGAGTGTCCACGCCCATTATCTCGCCGGTGGATTTCATCTCCGGACCCAGGTTGATGTCCACCTGGATGAGCTTGGAGAATGAAAAGACGGGGGCTTTCACGGCCAGGTTGGGCTGTTGGCGGTAAAGCCCGCTCTCGTAGCCCTGGTCTTTCAGGCTCTCGCCGAGGATGACGTTCGTGGCGACTTTGACCATCGGCACGCCGGTGATCTTGGAGAGATACGGCACGGTCCGGCTCGCCCTGGGATTGACCTCCAGGACCTGAACGACATCGTTTTCGACCACGAACTGGATGTTCATAAGCCCGTTGACTTCCAGCGCTCGGGCGAGGCCGATCGCGTGGCGAATGATCTGGTCGATTACGTCTTGGCTGAGCGACTGCGGCGGACAGACCGCCATACTGTCGCCGGAATGGACTCCCGCCCGCTCGATGTGCTCCATGATGCCGGGAATGAGGCAATCGACGCCGTCGGAGATAACATCTACCTCGACCTCCTTGCCGACGATATACTTGTCCACGAGTATTGGGGCTTTGGGGGAAACGTCCATGGCGTAGTTCATATAAGCGGACAACTCCAGCTTGGAGTGAACGATCTCCATCGCCCGGCCTCCCAGCACGAAAGACGGCCTGACCAGGACGGGGTAGCCGATCTCTTCGGCGACCTGCACTGCTTCCTCCGACGACGTGACCGCGCGGCCCGCCGGTTTTGGAATGTCGAGGCCGCTCAGCAGCTTCTCGAACTTATCTCTGTCTTCGGCGAGCTCGATCGACTCGAACGAGGAGCCGAGTATCGGTATCCCGGCCTTGTGCAGCGGATCGGCCAGGTTGATGGCCGTCTGCCCGCCGAACTGGACGATGACGCCGTCCGCCTTCTCCTCCTCGATGATGTTCAGCACGTCCTCCGGGATGAGCGGTTCGAAATAGAGCCTGTCGGCGGTGTCGAAGTCGGTGCTGACCGTCTCCGGGTTGTTGTTGATGATGATGGCTTCGTAACCGGCTTCGCGCAGCGCCCAGACGCAGTGGACGCTGCAGTAGTCGAATTCGATTCCCTGGCCGATGCGGATCGGTCCGGAGCCGATGACGACAACCTTCTTCTTTTGACCATTTGTCGAAACTTCTTCCGCGGGCGGAGAGTCTGACGCGGGCGCGACGGGCTCGGCGGTAAGCCGCGCGGCGGCTTCGTCCTCATCTTCGATGCAAGAGTAAAAGTACGGCGTCTCGGCCTCGAACTCGGCGGCGCACGTATCGACCATCTTGTAGACCGGCCGCAGGCCCAGCCGCCGGCAAAGGCGGCGCACGGCGCTCTCCGTAAGGCCGGTCAGTTCGCCGATGAACTTGTCGGGAAGGCGCATCTCCTTGGCTTTTCGGAGCAGAGCAGGCAGGCGCCCGCCTTCGGGAGCTTCTCCCGCCGCCAAGTCCCTGGCCGCTTCCGCCGAATCCGACAGATCGGTTTCGATATCCACGATCCCCTTGATCTTCTGCAGGAACCAGGGGTCAACCGCGGACGGGCCGGCGATTTCCTCCACCATCATCCCCCGGCGGAACGCTTCGGCGATAACAAACAACCGCTCGTCGGTAGCCGTGCGGAGGCCGTCTTCGATCTCCATATCGGTCCACAGGTCCGCGTTCTTCAGACGGAGCGAATAGGCGCCGATCTCCATCGAGCGCACGGCTTTCATAAGCGCGGCCTCGAAGGTCCGGTCTATCGACATCACCTCGCCGGTGGCTTTCATCTGCGTTCCCAGCGTGCGGTCGGCGGCCGTGAACTTGTCGAACGGCCATCTTGGAATCTTGACGACGACGTAGTCCAGCGCCGGTTCGAAGCATGCCAGGGTCTTCTTGGTGACGGCGTTGGGTATCTCGTCGAGCGTGAG
This sequence comes from Armatimonadota bacterium, assembly GCA_030649165.1. Classification (GTDB taxonomy): domain Bacteria; phylum Armatimonadota; class UBA5829; order UBA5829; family JAUSEB01; genus JAUSGG01. The sequence goes on along the minus strand of JAUSGG010000252.1, from coordinate 11,517 downwards.
CCCGGTTGCGATCTTGGCCGCGACCCGGGCAATCGGGTATCCCGTGGCTTTGGACGCAAGCGCGGACGACCGGCTCACCCTCGGATTGACCTCGATGACGTAGTAGTCGAAGCTGTTCGGGCTAAGCGCCAATTGGACGTTGCATCCGCCCTGCACGTCGAGGGCGCGGATGATCTTGAGCGACGCCGAGCGCAGCATCTGGTATTCCTTGTCCGAGAGCGTCTGGCTCGGCGCGATGACTATGGAGTCGCCGGTATGGATGCCCATCGGGTCCAGATTTTCCATATTGCAGACGGTGATGCAGTTATCGGCGCCGTCGCGCATTACTTCGTACTCGATCTCTTTCCAGCCGAGGAGGGACCGCTCGACCATGACCTGTTTGCGCATCGAAAGCTTGAGGCCGCGGCTGCCGATCTCGACCAGTTCCTCCCCGTTGTGCGCAACACCGCCGCCTGTGCCTCCCAGAGTGTACGCGGGTCTGATGATAAGCGGATAAGTCGGGTTGCTCGCGGCGAGCTGCTTGAGGGCGCCGACACTTTCGATGATCCAACTGTCGGGGACCGGCTCGTTGATCCTGCGCATGAGGTTTCGGAACTTCTCGCGGTCTTCCGCGCGTTGGATCGCCTTGAGAGGAGTCCCCAGCATTTCGACGCCGTTGCGCTCCAGAATGCCGTGCGTAGCCAATTCGGCGGCGAGGTTGAGGCCGGTCTGTCCGCCGAGGGTCGGCAGCAGGCCGTCGGGTCTCTCCTGCTCGATAATCTTCGTGGCGAACTCGACGTTCAATGGCTCGATGTAGACGCGGTCGGCCATCTCGGTGTCGGTCATGATGGTCGCGGGGTTCGAGTTGATGAGGACGACCTCGATGCCCTCCTCGCGCAAAGCCCGGCAAGCCTGCGCCCCCGCATAGTCGAACTCAGCCGCCTGGCCGATGATTATCGGTCCGGAGCCGATTACCATTACCTTCTTCAAGTCTGTTCGCTTAGGCATATTACCTCGTTGTCAGCTATCAGCTCTCAGCCGTCAGCCCGGAAATATCAACCACAGATGCGCACAGATAAACACAGATGGATTCGCTGGGTGGCGATTTCCGAATCGCCACCCCACAAGAGGCCGGATTTCCGAATCCGGAACTCGGCTGCAGTCGTCATCACTTGCTAACACTTTCAAAGAACTCATTGAACAAGTACCCACTATCCCTCGGCCCCGGCGACGCCTCAGGATGGTACTGGATTGAAAATATTGGCAATTCGCGGTGGCGCATTCCTTCGACCGTGCCGTCGTTCATGTTCGTGTGTGCGACTTCCATGCCGGATTTCGGGTCCAGCGATTCCGCGTCTACGGCGTAGCCGTGGTTCTGCGACGTGATGTACACCCTGCCGGTTCTGAAGTCTTTCACGGGATGATTGCCACCCCTATGCCCGAACTTCAGCTTGTACGTCCGTCCGCCGAACGCCCAACCGAGCAATTGGTTGCCGAGGCAAATGCCGAGTATAGGCTTTTTGCCGACAAGCTGCTTTACGTTATCGATCATATAGCCGAGCAACGCGGGATCGCCCGGCCCCGGAGATATGACCACGCCGTCGGGATCGACATCCAGAATCTCATCGGCTGAGGCATCGCACGGAAACACGGTTATTCTGCAGTTGAGAGCGGCGAGGTTGCGCATAATGTTGCGCTTGACGCCGCAGTCCACGAGCGCGATATCGATTTGCGGGCGCTTTTCACGGGTGGCGAGGTTGTTCGCGTAAAGCTCGCCGGCGGCCTTGCCTTTCTCCGCCTCCTTGCTTCCCATGTCCCCTTCCCACACGTACTTGCCCGGAGCCGTGACCCTGCGGACGAAGTCGATCTGCGAATAGTTGGGCGCCTGGGCCAGCCGATCCAACAGCTCGTCGCGGTTGTACTCCGTGGAGATTGCGCCCATCATAACTCCGCTGACGCGCAGTCGCCTGGTGAGCGCGCGGGTGTCGATTCCCTGCAGGCCGACGACATCGTTCTCCGCAAGAAACTCCTGCAGACTCTTCCCGCTCCGCCAGTTGCTGGGGACTTCGCAAAGCTCCCTGACTATAAACCCGTTCACCTGCACTTTGCTCGACTCGTAGTCAGCCGGTGTGACGCCATAGTTGCCGATCAGCGGGTACGTGAGCGTGAGCAACTGGCCCGCGAACGACGGGTCGGTAAGCATCTCCTGATAGCCGGTCATAGACGTGCTGAAGACGGTCTCGCCAAACGTCGTTCCCGGCGCGCCGATGGCCTCGCCTTCGAACGTCGTTCCGTCTTGTAGAACCAGGATTGCTTTCACGTTTCTTCCTCTTCCAATCGCCGATGAACGCGGATATCAAAACCACAGATGGACACAGATAAACACAGATTCCTATCCCGCGGAACGGTCTCATAGCTGCGGCGCTCCGCTTCCGATGTGGTCAGTTCCCGCAGCTTGTCCAGCTATTTGAACTGGTGTTCCGCTATAAACCGCGCGACCTCGTCCCGCTTCTCTTCCGAGACCTTTCCCTGCCGGACCAGGCTTTCCAATACCTGGGATAGCGTCCCGACTGAATGCAGTGTGTACCCCGCCTCCGCGAGCTTGGCTGCGCCGCCCTGCTCGCGGTCGAGGACGATCACCACGTCTTTCACGATCAGCCCGGCGTCCTTCAGCGGCTCGATGGCTTCGATCTTGCTCGCTCCGTCCGTGATTATGTCGTCTATGACAACCACCGTCTCGCCGGGGTTATAGCCGCCTTCGATGAGCTTTGCCGTGCCGTAGGACTTCACTTCTTTGCGCGGATAGAGCATCGGGACATTGCCCTCAAGCGAGACCGCCACACCGAGCGGCAGCCCCGCGTATGGAATCCCCGCAACGCGGTCGTAGGACAAACCCTTCATCACGACCAGCATCGCCTTCGCCACGGACCTCAGCGCTTCCGGGTAAGTAACCAGCGTCCGGAAGTCCACGTATACCGGCGACATGATGCCCGATTTCAGCTTGAACTCGCCGAACTTGATGCAACCGCAGTCGAAAAGTTGTGCGTAAAGGTTGTCCATTTATCCTCCCGTTTCGCCGCATTGAACCGCTGAGACGCTGAAGGGCTTGATTCCGCTGAAATCCGGATTCAGCGTGTTCACCGGTTTCAGCAATTCAGCGGTTCCAAGGACCTTTCGCGTTTCAAATCACCCTCGCCGCTTGTTGATGACAAGACCTGCCACCATAAGCGCGATGCAGATAATGGCTACGGCCCCGCCAATGGCAAGTACTATCATTATCTATTTCACTCCTGCAGTTGCTCTGGCTTTGCTCTCTCGCAGAGTTTCCCCGCCGTGAACTATGCTGCCGTTGTAAATAGTCGCCACGACCGCGCCCTTCAAAGCCATCCCATCAAATGCCGTGTTCTTCGATTTGGACTTGAGTTCGGAGGCCTTGACTGTGAAGTCCGCCAAGGGGTCGATCACGGTCACGTCGGCCCAGGCGCCTTCCTTGAGGCTTCCTCCCTCGACCTTCAATATCGAAGCCGGGTTGATCGTCATCTTCGCGATCGCGTCGGACAAGGAGAGAACTCCCGTGTCTACCAGATTCGTTATGACGAGCGGCAGGGCGGTTTCCAAACCGACCGTGCCGAACGCCGCCGCGTTATACTCGACTTCCTTGTCCTCCGGCGCGTGCGGCGCGTGGTCCGTGGCGATTGCGTCTATGACGCCTTCGGCCAAACCCTGCTTGATCGCCTCAACGTCGGCGGCGGTCCTGAGCGGCGGGTTCATCTTCGCATTCGTGTTGTAGCCATATACCGCTTCGTCCGTGAGCGAGAAATACTGTGGGCAGGTCTCGCAGGTCACGTTGATCCCCCGCCTCTTCGCCTGGCGGACAACCTCCACCGAGCCCGCGCAGCTAACGTGCTGGACGTGAAGCCGCGAGCGAGCCATCGCCGCCAATGTGATGTTGCGCGCGACCATTATCTCCTCCGCCGCGCAAGGCATCCCGCGCAGGCCGAGCAGGGTCGAGACGACGCCTTCGTTCATCACGCCGTCGGCGGCCAATACCTTGTCCTCGCAATGCGTCAGAATCGGCAGGTCGAACATCCGGCAGTACTCCATGATGCGGCGCATAAGGTCGGAGTTGGCGATTGGAAAAGCGTCGTCCGACACCGCCGTCGCGCCCGCCGCAACCATTTCGCCGATCTCGGCCATCTCCTTGCCGTCCATGCCCTTGGTCATCGCGCCGACCGGCAGGATTCTGATGTCCGAATCCTTGACGGCGGTCGATAGGATGAATTCGACCATCGCGCGGTTATCGATGGCGGGCTTGGTGTTGGGCATCGGAGCTATTGCCGTGAAGCCTCCGGCGGCGGCGGCGCGGGAACCGGTCGCGATAGTCTCCTTGTGCTCGAATCCCGGCTCGCGCAAATGCACGTGCATGTCTATCAGGCCTGGGACGACCACCATGCCGGAGACGTCCAGCGTTTCGCCGGCCCCATCTGTGTCCTTGCCTGCGCCGGCGATCTTCCCATCGACGATGAGCAAATCGCCCGTCTCATCCAAACCCGACGCCGGGTCAACAATTCTTCCACCTTTAAGCAGCAGCCACATTTGCAGCCCCTCCTAAGAACAGATAGCAAAGCGCCATTCGGACGGCCACGCCGTTGGTGACCTGTGTCGTGACAACGGCGTTCTCGCTGTCCGCCACCTCGGCGGTGATCTCGATACCCCGGTTCATCGGACCCGGGTGCATCACCACAACATCCGGCTTGGCCGCGCGCAGGCGTTCTCTAGAGATCCCGAAAAGCGAGGAATACTCTCGTATGCTGGGGAACAGGCCGCGCTCCTGGCGCTCGAGCTGAATCCTGAGCACGTTGATGACATCGCAATCGGCGATCCCTTCCTCCAGATCGGTGTAGACCTCGACGGGCAGCTTCTCCACTTCGGCGGGCAGGAGCGTGCTCGGACCGACGAAGCGGACGGTCGCGCCCATCTTGGTGAGGCCCCACATATCCGAGCGGGCGACGCGGCTGTGCGTTATGTCGCCGACAATCGCTACCTTCAGCCCGTCAAGACGCCCCTTGCGCTCCAGGATAGTGAGCATGTCCAGCAGCCCCTGGGACGGGTGCTCGTGCATGCCGTCTCCGGCGTTGATGACTGCCGCCGGGACCTGGCTCGCGATGAAATGCGGGGCGCCGGACGCCTGGTGGCGGACAACGAACATATCCGCTCCCATTGCCTGCAGCGTCGCGACGGTGTCCTTGACCGACTCGCCCTTGACGATGCTGCTGCCGCCGGGGCTGATACTGCTGATGTCCGCGCTCATTATCTTGGCGGCAAGCTCGAACGAGGTCCGCGTCCGGGTGCTCGGCTCATAGAAAAGCGTGACGATGGATTTGCCCCTCAGGGTCGGCACTTTGCGTATCGGCCGGGCCAGCACCTCCTTCATTGACAGAGCCGTATCCAGTATGAGCCGTATCTCGTCCGGCTCGACTTCCTGGAGGCCTAACAGGTCCTTTCTGTGCAGCGGCATGATTTCTTCCCCTAAATCAGTCTACTGTCATGTCCAAGATCATTCGGTAGCAGAGCGACTTGTCCCGAGAATCGGGAGCGTCGCTGCCGAACGATCAGAAGTTGATGCGTGTTCCATCAGTCTCACCCTCACCCTCTCCCTCAAGGGAGAGGGAAACCCCTTCTCCCCCTGGGGGGAGAAGGTTGGGATGAGGGGGAGACCTCCCGCCATACTCTAAGGCCGGATTCGGGAGACCACCCCCGATCCTTCGGTAGCAAAGCGCAGCGCCGCTGCCGAAGTCCGGCGAAATACTGCATCAGTCCCCGCTCTTGCTGATAACGACCGCGTCCTCGCCATCTATCTCGCGCAGATGAACCTCCACGCTTTCCTTGCGCGCGGTAGGGAGGTTTCTGCCTACGTAGTCGGCCCTGACAGGAAGCTCGCGGTGACCGCGGTCTATCAAAACGGCGAGCTGTATATACGCCGGGCGGCCCATGTCCATGATCGCGTCAAGCGCCGAGCGGATCGTACGGCCGGTAAACAGCACCTCGTCAACCAGCACGACGCGCTTGTCCTTTACGTTGAACGGGATTTCGGTCTTGCCCACAGGCGCCTGCCGGGTGGCGAAATCGTCGCGGTAAAGGGCGATGTTCAGGCTCCCGACCGGCACACTGACGCCCTCGATCTGTTCGATCAACTGCCCGAGGCGCTGCGCGATAGGCACGCCGCGTTTCTGAATGCCGATTATGGCGAGGTTTTCGGGACCCTTGTTTCTTTCGATGATCTCGTGGGCAATGCGGGTAATCGCCCGTCGGATTTCATCCGCGTCCATCACTATAGCGCCGTCAGTGACCATAGTCTTCAGCTCCTGTACACCACAAACGCCTCCTGCCCGATGTGGCAAGGAGGCGTGAGATACACGTGTGCTTATTCTGTATCGACACAACCTTGCCAGCCTCGCGGGACTGGTTTAAAGGCGTAACGTCTAAGACATTATAGGGATACGAGGGGAGGCGTGTCAACAGAAAAACGGGGATTTGGGAGAAAAAAGGTGTCTGCTATCGGAGGATCTGCCGCCGGAGTTCTGAGACAAGGCAGACAAACACCAAAACGCCCACTGGCCTGCCTTGGCTGGCACCGTGGTATCTCAAGTGGTTGAGCGAACGCCTGGCGGTTGCATAGCGCACTTCTTCTGTCCTACACGTGTCCGGCGTCTCAAGTCTTCCACCCCTTACCCGAAGTTACGCCGTACACCTTGACACACGCCAGTTAAGAAGCATATAGTTGTGTGTCACCTGTGAGCGAATTGGCTGGACGTCCTAAAGGAATTGGGGCCCTCTACGTGATACGCTCGCATGTTGCGCTGGGGAGGTTTGCACTTATGGTGAAATTCCTCGCTGTGTTCCTGCTTTGCCCGCTGACATTACTCGTCGTCATGCCTTGTGCTGCCGTTCGGCCGACGGCTAAGCGAGTCCAGAAAGCCCAGAAGCACGTTCCCGAATCCACCGCAACGCGCATCAATTCTTGGCTTTCACATGGCACTATCCCGAGACAGAAAGGCAACTACAAGTTGGCAAAGGATATATACGAAGGAGTGTGTCTTCTTTCACAGATAACCCGAAACGAGAATTGTCAGGCTGCTGAAAGAAGCGCTAAACAAGTGGCCCGGATCGAAAAGCTGATTGAGATGGAAGGTCCCCGCTCAGATTGGAACAAGAAGCTGGCTCGCGCGAAGAAGGAGATAGCAACTTATCGCTCCGGTAATTTCGACATAGGGCTACTGCAACTGAGGGGTAACGTCGCGGCGGGGGAAATGGCGGAGGTATTGGGACAGATGCAGGAGGCCATGCGGCTTTACTCCGCAGGCCTAGGAATACAGTACCTTCTGTCTCAACAGGATCTGTCTGATATATCGGCCGATCAGATAAGCTGCTTCCAACAATGGGGCGGGTGGCCGCGAGGGAAATGTGAGAAGATGGGTGTAGATGTGGACGAGGTGCTGAAGCGTTTCGGGGAAAAAATGGTGGATGAACAGGGAAATCCGAAGTCCCTGGTTCTACCATATCTTTGAGGGAGGGGACCGTTGATGTTGGTTGAAGCATACAGAGCAGCGTTCGCTACCGAAGTGGGCTATCCCGACCAAGAGAGCCCACTGCCTGTACCGTGGTTCGCTCACAACCACTGGAACAAGGTGCAATGGGCGGCCTACATAGGCGACTGCCAGGGGCCCGGTGCTCTCGCCTTTGGCGTCAACATCGAGTTCCTTCCCGTGTGGCGCAAGATTCGTCCGCGATTGGAGGTGGGCCGCCTCAAGGATGTCCTTGAGGTTATCGCTGAGGACTTATGGAACTGGCAGGGCCGCCCCGGCTATATCTGTCGCAATCCAGGCGTGGAGACCTTGTACTCGCCCCAGCCCGTAGCGGACGTTGACCTCGCACAGTGGTTGGGGGACTTAGACGAAATCCTGCACGGCAACGTGAAGTGGCACGATGGGCGACCGATGAGGCCGCAACTCCAGGTGATGCGCAGGGTTGGAAACAACAGTCTTTCGCAGGACATGCACGAGGTGCGCGGCAACATTCGGCAAGCAATGAGAGATATGTCGCCGCTGATGAATCTTGTGTGCGGAAGGTGAGTCGCCTGGCCGCGCTCGGCTTACGGCTGGCCCAGGAATAGAACGAATCACGTGATGCTTCGGCTTGTTCTGTGAAGCCGAAGCCAGGCAAAGCGCCACGCGCAGGGTGATGGGGAGGTGACTTGTATGGCTATGTACCCAATATCTGTTCCAAGAAAGCTATATTCCGGAGGAAAGGCCAGCAAGAAGCAAGAGGCGGCTGACCACAACAGGCTCGCCGGTGAATTACAGAAACACATTAACGCGAAGGTGAACGAGCGCGAAGAGGAAGAGCAAACCTATTTGTACTATGAGATAGCCAATGAAATGGGCTATGACCCGGAAACGGTGCGGAAGATTCTGTACGGCGTTGACGGCGGACACCACGGCCTGACTGTTACGAAGCCCAAGGGAGCATTTCCCCTAAGCGATTGAGCCAGTAGGTTCCCTTCGTTTTTTGAATGCGAGACCAGCGGGCACGTCAGACCATCGGCTCCGAACTACGAGCGGAAGCGTAAGGGAGGGGGTATCCTGCAGGTGGAAAACAATAAGAACTCGCGCGTGGTCATCCTTTTGCTCTTGATTCTGATTGCGCAGTTGGTGACCGTGGGCCTGGGCGTGGATCGGAAGATCCAGACCCGGCAAGAACGGGCTTCCCTCACCACATCCGTGAAGCAAATCCAGGAGCTGACACAACTGAGCCAAGAGGCCCTGTCTGATTACCAGAAGAACGCCTACCATAATCCACAAGTGAATCGAATCGCTGAGCAACAGTTGCTGGCAACTGAGACACAGATGCAGCAGCTTGCAGTTCTCTCAATGCAACTGAAAACGATTGGTGAGATGAACGCGCACACAAAGCGATGAGGCTAGCCGTCGAGGCCAGGCAGCCAAGCAGTCGCCACAGTTCAGCGAGCTACTTGAGGCACTCGGAGGGGTCTGTAGCCGGAAGAACTCGGGTGGCATCACTGCAGAGTTTGTAAAGGTCGTCGTCACCTTCCTCGACAAGCAAGGCGAGATTGTGGACACAGCATACGGCCGCACCGTACCTTTCAAGATTTATGCACACTACTTTCCGAGCGCGACCAATGCGAAGGCGGCGGAATCGGCGGACGGATGCCCCTCCGCGTAAGAGCCGAACAGCACTATGCGCTCCGGATGATACTCCTCCTCAACCTGCTTGCTGAATTCCCTGATCGCCCGCATGCTCACCATAGCTTGATACCTTCAACCACAATGACTGCTGCGCGTGGAAACAGAGTCCGTCGTAGTTCGGATTCTTCCGTGCGCGCGACTCCCTTTCCATCATGGCAAAATCGCCCTCGGCCTTAGTCACCCACTCAAACGTGATCTGCTTCATACAGAACCTTGCCAGTCTCTAGGATGTCCCGCAAAAACGTATCGCCTAAGTCGAGCCGTTCGCGTACCGATTTCGGCGTTCGCACCAGCAAATCCAGCGGAAAAGAAGGGCGTAGCTTCAGACGCATCTCAACTGATTTGTTGACCGACTTGCCTTCGAAAGGCATTACCACAAGAATATCCACGTCGGAATCAGGTGTGGGCGAACCTGCGGCGTACGAGCCGAACAGCACGATTTGCTGCGGCCTGAACTCCTCAGCAATCCGCCGGCTCAGTTCCCTGATCTTCTGCATGCTTACCATGACCCACGACCTTCTACCGTGCAATCAGCAATCACATTGTAAGCGCTGAATGCCAGCCCGTCAATCGCCCCCGCAGTCTTCAAGCTGTCACCCAAATCACCGAATATCCCCGCTCAACCTCATCTTAGGTTTGCGGTGTGAGCTGACGAACCCCGTACGTGTGGCGCGACTGAGCTGGGCCACGGGGCTTCGGTTGGCCGTGTCGCCGCGTCGGGCCGGGGTGCCGTAGTCGAAATCGTCGAGCTTCACGCGTTGAATGGGACCGCCGAGGACCTTTTCGATATCCCAGACCATAGCAACATCGTCGCTGGTGATGAGCGTGAAGGCGTCACCCGTGCGTTCGGCCCTGCCGGTTCGGCCTATGCGGTGTATATAGGCGTCCGCCGTATCGGGGATGTCATAGTTGATGACGTGCGAGATGCTTTCGACATCCAGCCCACGGGCGGCGATATCCGTGGCGACCAATACCTGGCAGCGGCCCGAGCGGAAGTCATCCAGGGCGGCCTGGCGTTGGTTCTGGGACCTGTCCGCATGCAGCGAGGCCGTGCTGAAGCCTGCTCTATGAATCTGTTCAGCGACACGGCTCGCGCGATGCTTGGTGCGGATGAAGATCAAGACGGAGTTCGTGTCGGTGTTTTCGAGGAGCTTCACGACCAGGGAGGTCTTCAAGTGCTGAGGGCACGGGTAGAGGGCGTGCGCGACCGTCTTCGCCGGGGCGTGAAGATCAACTTCCACCCGCTGCGGATTGATGAGGTTCTCAGAGGCAAGCCGGTTAAGCTCGGGCGCGAATGTGGCCGAGAAAAGCATCGTGTGCCTGTCACGCGGAAGCTTGGCGAGGATGCGCTTGATCGGCGGGAGGAACCCCATGTCCAGCATTCGGTCGGCCTCATCCAGAACGAGTTTGTCCGCGTTCGAGAAATCGGTGTTGCGGCGTTCTATGTGATCCAGAAGCCTTCCCGGACACGCGACTATTATCTCCGTGCCGTCTCGCAGGGCCCGCACCTGCGGGATAAAGCCCACGCCGCCGTAGACGCTCGCTGACCTGATCTTCGTGTATTTGCCCAACTGCCTGAAGACTTCATTTACCTGTTCCGCCAGTTCGCGAGTCGGGGTGAGCACGATGGCACGGGTGCAGGGCCGCTTGGAAGGGTTCTCCAGAATATGCTGCAGGATGGGCAGCACGAATGCGGCGGTCTTGCCCGTGCCGGTCTGGGCGGTGCCGACAATATCCCGACCTATGAGACCGATGGGAATAGTGGCCGCCTGCACGGGGGTCGGTGTCTCAAAGCCGGCGTCATGAATGGCTCTCTGAAGGCGAGGGTCTAAATTGAAAATGGCAAATGTGTCCACGGCGGCCTCAGCCACGACCTGCTCGTTCGTTTCCGGCTTGCGCACGGCAAACTCGTTGCACTGGGGCATTGGCCTGGAGTCGAGCCGGGCCTTGTAGCATTCATCGCAGTAGACGGGCTTGTCAGGGCTGGGTTTGAATGGCAGAGTGGCTTTCTTGCCACAGGCCGCGCAGGGCGCGGTGTGCCTGGGAGTGTCTCCGCCTCGAGTGTGCCTGCGACGGACGTCGCGCCGTTTGTGGCACTCCGGGCAACGACTGGGCGGGCTGAAGCCTCGTCTCTCGAAGTCGGTCTGCTGCTGGGCGGTGAAGATGAACTCGGTTTGGCAATCCCGGCAGGTTAGGGTCTTTTCTTGGTTCTGCAAATATTACTCTCCTGGTTGTTTAGTATTGTCTCGAGGATTCAGGCGAGTGAGCTAGC
>JAUSGG010000146.1 GCA_030649165.1 Armatimonadota bacterium | reverse complement strand
ATGACGAAGTTCCGAACTACGCCGCGGGCGTTCAGGGAAGCGGTATTCCGGCTGACACGACTCCTCCCGGAGACGTCACCGGGTTCACCGTTACCCCTGGTGACACGCAGAACGGCTTGAGCTGGACGAACCCCGGAGACTCGGACCTTGCCGGAGTCAAGATCATGTTCAAGACGACGGGCTACCCGAGCGGGCCGGCAGACGGAACAGAGTGCTACAGCGGTCTGGGAACCAGCACGACGCATACGAGCCTCACCAACGGAACGCCCTACTACTACAAGGCGTTCTCGTTCGACGAGGTTCCTAACTACTCATCCGGCTCTCAGGGCAGCGGCACACCGGCCGATACGACTCCTCCTGGAGACGTGACCGGGTTCGTCGTTACTCCCGGCGACACGCAGAACAGTCTATCTTGGACAAACCCTGGCGGCGACTTCACCGGGACCAGGATCATGTTCAAGACGACCGGTTCCCCGACGAGCGCGACAGACGGGACTCAGGTCTACGACGGCGCGGGCACGAGCACGACGCATACGAGCCTGACAAATGGAACGACCTACTACTACAAGGCGTACGCGCACGACGAGGTTCCCAACTACGCCGCGGGCGTTCAAGGAAGCGGTATTCCGGCTGATGTGACTCCTCCTGGAGACGTGACCGGGTTCGTCGTTACTCCTGGCGACACGCAGAACAGTCTGAGTTGGACTAACCCCGGCGGCGACTTCACCGGGACCAAGATCATGTTCAAGACGACTGGTTATCCGACAGGCGCGACTGACGGAACTCAGGTCTACGATGGCGCGGGCACGAGCACGAACCATACGAGTCTGACAAATGGAACGACCTACTACTACAAGGCGTACGCGCATGACGAAGTGCCCAACTACGCCGCGGGCGTTCAGGGAAGTGGCGCACCGGCGGATACGACAGCTCCCGGCCCCGTCACCGGATTCACAGCCACGCCTGGGAACACTCAGGTCAGTCTGAGTTGGACGAACCCCGGCGGTGACTTCCTAGGGACCAAGGTGCTGTTCAAGACGACCGGCTATCCCGCAAACCCGACTGACGGAACTACCATCAACGACAGCAGTGGCGCGAGCACGGTCCACACCGGTCTGACAAACGGTGTGACCTACTACTACTGCGCATTCGCGCACGATGAGGTTCCGAACTACGCCGCGGCTGCGCAGGCGAGCGCAATTCCGACTGGCGGTCCCATAACCGTGACCGTCCAACGTGGGACCTACGGAACGGTCAAAGATGTCTACATCCGCACCAGCAACCCCGAGGAACCTGGCGTGGACGAAAACATCAACTTCGGCAATCCGTTTGACCCCCAAGCGCTGCGATTGTACGCTGATGTTGGGTACGGCGCCAAGGGGCCGCGGCACATGCTGGTCTGGTTCGACTTGTCATTCATCCCAGCGGGCGCGACGATCAACTGGGCTACATTTGGCGAGTACTACTGGCTGGGCGCCGGCAGGCCGGATATAACGGGCCTCAAGCTCTCGCGACTGCAGCCCGGCGCCACCTGGGTTGAGGGCGGCGGCGACCTGCTACCTACAGTCAACCCCTGGCCGACCTGGAACCAGCGGGAGTACGGCGCTACTAACTGGGGAACGGCGGGCGCTACCGGCGCAGCCGACAAAGATGACTCAACCACGAAGACCTATGACCTGACCGGCGGAACGGACGGGTTCAGGACGGTCGACGTGGCAAGTTTCGTCAACGGCTGGGTCAACGGCGGCTGGACGAACAACGGTATGCTCATGTGGGGAGGCAACGATCCAGCAAACGGAGCTACATACTGGTTCGAAAGCTGCTCCGAGGATGCCACCGTGGCCAATCGGCCATACCTGACTGTTAACTACACGTCCGGCGACACGACTCCTCCCGGAGACGTGGCCGGCTTCGCGGCAACACCCGGCGGGCTGCAGAACAGTCTGTCTTGGACGAATCCGACCGATCCGGACTTCGCCGGCGTCAAGATCATGTTCAAGACCACCGGCTATCCGACCGGACCGACCGACGGGACTCAGTGCTACAGTGGAACGGGCACAAGCACGATTCACAGTGGCCTGAGCGCCGGCGTGACCTACTACTACGCGGCGTACGCCTTCGATGAGGTTCCGAACTACGCTTCTGGAGCTACCGCGAGCGGCGTTCCTACCGCGGTGACGTTGAACAACAGCACGTTCAACTCCAATGCTGACGGCTGGACGACGAGCACGTGGCGGGCCGGAACCGCGGGCTACGGCACGATGGCCTGGAACAGCGCGGCCGGAAGTCCCGGAGGTGGGATGCGAAGCACTGGCGCCGCGACTGCTAACAATAGCGACAGGTGCCAGCGAGAAGGTGGAATCATCACGAAGACCATCTCCACCGTAGGCTATTCCAACATCAAGGTCACCTACGACCTCGATGTCAACAGCTTAGGTACAGCCTATACGGGGGCGGGAACGGGGACCTGCACAGTTGATCACAACCTGATCGACGAGCAAATCACGGTCTTCTACACCACCAACGGGTCGACTTGGACTGAGGCGGAGTATCTGCTGAGAAGCTCTCTGCTTGCCAGTTACCAGGCATGGGGCGCTCGCACTATCAACCTGACCGGTGTACCTGCCTGCAACAACAACCCGAACTTTGGGTTAAGGTTCAGGTGGCAGTTCAACACCACGAGTGACCAGGGCAACCTGGACGACATAGTGGTCACGGCTAACTAGGCGGACCGCCATCAAGACCGGAGCGGGAGGGGCTTTGTCCCCTCCCGCGTTTTCTGTCGACTTGCGGAGCAACCACCGGGATTATCAGCGCGGCCTTTCGGCGAAGCCGGGGCGCGCGTCATTCAGAAAACGAAAATTCACGATGCCGCGCAAAAAGAGCTTGACATCAGCGTGGCCGAGTGCTATAAGAGGATACAGATTGCTGGCTCGCCCTTCAGTTTGCCGCCCCTCCGGTAAGCCCAACGGGCGTGGTTTGTTCCCTCAGCAGTTTCCGATCCCAGACGCCGATGACAGTACTTCGTCTCGTACGGCGTTTCTGGTATCATAATCGATCGGTCGGCCTCTTGGCTTGCGCGCCAGTCGCACCGAACGAGAAACAGCGTGACAGCGAATTCAGGTCTTTAACGGACCCTGGAAAAGGCCGCGCTTATGGGCAAAAAGTCCAGCCGCCGTTGACCGCGCCTCCCCAGAGCCCGCGCAGCCCCGAAAATCGGGGCGTGTTGGTGGGTAAGGCTGAGGCTTTTTCATCTTCCGACTCCCACAATCCAAGCGCCGCGGTAACGCCTTTAGTAAACTCTACAACTGAAAACGCTGCTTGCGTAAGCTCGCGGTCGTAGCATAGCCCCTTCCCGATGGATCGGGATAAGTCTGGGCGTTCGCATGGGCGCAAGTCCCTGGGCTACGAGCTTATGCAATGAAGCGCTGGGGAACAAGCCGGCGCGTTCCTGTCGGGGCCTGATGGAGGCGAGAACTCTGTAGTAATGGTCCGGCGGGGAGCCTTGGCGTGTTATCCAGGAGGTGAACCATCGGCAGGCAAAGTAAGACCCGCGGGTAGAGAACAAGATCCGTGCAGTATTCACGATCTCAGATTGAGGAGGAAGGAACAAAGATGTTGTCACTACAGAGCCGGACCAAAATGGCGGCGCTGACCCTGGCCGCTGCATTGATGTTAGCGCTTCTAGCCACTTCCGCGGGAGCCCAGTTGCTGCTGGACGACCCACTTCAGGGTTCCACAAGCGGAACCCAGAGCGGTGGAACGTTCGCCAGCGGAGGTTGGCAGGTAACAGGAACTGAAGACTATATCTACTGGCACCTGCCGTACAGCGTCAGCAAGGGCGCCGCGGAATTCTACGTCAAGGGGATCACGGACACTTTCCCCAACAAGACGGAACACTTCCACATGTACGACTATACGTACAACGACGCGGACAACAACTACGGCGGTTACAGGGACAACCCCTACAAACACTTCATCAGGAAGAGCGGCGTCCTCGACGGCGCGAAGAACGGCTCTTTTGAGGTCATTTATCGCATCACTCCACTTGAGATTGACCAGGACACCGCGGTGCTCTCCTGGAGTGCCGGAACCAACTACAAGATGCGCGTGGAGTGGGGCCCGGAGGGCGCCCAGACCCGCCTCAGGGTCTTCAGGGACGGCGGCGAGATACTCAACAACATGATCGATGGGGTCTACGCTCCCGTCGGCCACAGTGTCCGTATCGCCAAGTGCAGAGGTCTCGGCGAAGGCGCCGAGATCGGCGCCATCTACAGCTACTTGAAGGCCTGGGACATGACCAACGCCGTGCCGGCCGCTCCGACTGTGAGTACGCCGTCGAACGGCGAGACGATGAAGAGCAGCCTGGCGTTCATCAAATGGACGGGCGACACCCATGACCGCTACCAGGTGCGCGTCTGCACGGCGGACAATCCGGATTTAGGCATAGTCTGGGACTCCGGAGAGGTGATGTCGGCCAGAGACTGGGCCTGGACCGGGGCTCTCGGCAACATGACCAACTACTACATCTACGTCAAACTGGGAAGCTCCAGCGGCTGGAGCGGATGGAGCGCCTCGGGACGCTGGTTCAGAGTTGACAATTCCTACAGCGGCTCGAACAACGTTCTGGTGCAGGGCAACACACTGCGGGACAACAACGGCCCGTTCCTTGGCATGGGCTTCACCTACATGAGGTCCCTCCAGCGGTGCAAGTATGACCGTTCTCGATTCCAGAGTGACATAGCCGCCATGGCGGGGAAAGGGTTCAACTACCAGAGAATCCTTTCTATGGTCGCTTGGACCGGTTTGGAGATCGCTCCGATCGACATGTGGAACAGCGTCCCACAGTTCATCCCCGCCTGGCCGGACTACTGGTCTCAGTTCGACTACGATATCGACTATGCGTACGACAACTATGGTATACGCACGGAGGTCACCATCTTCGCCGACGCGCAATACTGCATGCCGAACGACCCCGACCGATACAATCATATGGACGCCATCCTGGCGCACTGCAACGCCCGGCCGCAGAAGATAGTCCAGATCGAAGTGGTGAATGAGGGATTCCAGAACGGCTTCGCCGATGTACCCAGTGTGCGGGCTTTTGGCCAATATCTGGCCGACCGCACGAGCATACCTGTCTCGAACAGCTCGTGGGATGGTACCGACGCCGGCATCCAGGCGATGAACGCCGGCAGCGCCGCGGACATAGCCACAGTGCACTTCGACAGGGATCTTAACAGTATCAACGGGCACTGGGGGCCGGTGATAGACTGCTGGCGGGTGGCGAACCTGTATCCCGGCGTCCCGCCCGTGAGCAGCAACGAGCCGATCGGCTCCGGATCGTCAGTCGCAACTGAAGACCATCCGATCCACCTCTGCGCG
>JAUSGG010000251.1 GCA_030649165.1 Armatimonadota bacterium | reverse complement strand
TTCCGGGTTGGGACCCGAAGTTGTCCGCTATAGCATGCGTATGCCGCCCAACCCTCAAATCCCGAAACAACGGGGTGGTTCCTTTCCGAAATAATCCCGATCCATCGGGATCACTTGCTCAGAATGACGATCTTCGGGGCGCTGTTCGTGAATAATGCGGACTAGATCATAACGGCCGTCTGTCACTGGTAATATTACCTGATTTGTTGCGAACACCTTGACAAATCCGCCGGATACGCTTTAATGAACGATAGTATTAGCAAGCAAGCGCACATGGCCAGCGAGGAGTTCGCAGTAGCTCTTTTTCTCCCACTGGCGCACTATCCGGAGGTCTAAGCAGCCTTAGACTGTGATCTCCGGCATTCATGTGACGATGCCGACTCTCGCCAAGCGCGTTGGAACCCGCCGACCAAGTGGACAACGCAGGCGCATCGTTCGTGATAGTCGCCATGATCATAAACGAATCTATCTTTGCGCCGTTAAAATGCACGGCGCTTACCTTACCCGTGATCGCGCTCGTGCTGCTGCCTCTACAGTACCGCCGCGATTCCCGAGCCCGGCAGCCTGCTTGCGCTGGGCGCGAGCTTGATGGGAATGGCCGGACTATGGGGGAAGAGGCGCTCCTGAGTTTCGGATGGATGAAATGACTTTCTTTCGGACCCGCCGGCAAAACCAGCGGGTCTTGTCTTCGTGCGAGCGACTGCATCGGTTTTAGAGGCGTTCGGCGACGCCAAAGGTGTGGAGTATCATGGCCAAGTCATTGGTATTACCCGTTCTGCTCTTGCTGCAATTCGGCGCGCTTGCGGGGCATGCGCGGAATATCACGTTCGCTGGGCGGGAATGGATCGTCAAAGCGGGTTACGCGGGGCCCGGACCGAATCTCTGGTCGGGCAGTACCGACAGCGTGTGGGTTGATGCAAGCGGGCTTCACCTCAAGGTTCGAAATGTCGGAGGCGAGTGGTATTGCGCCGAAGTGTACTCTGTCGCGCCCACAGGCCACGGTATGCACCGGTTCCACGTAGACGGCAGGGTGGACTTGCTGGACAAGAACATTGTGCTCGGGCTGTTCGCGTACGCCACGGACAACGAGGAGATCGACATCGAGTTCTCTCGGTGGGGGCAATCGTCGCCGCCGAACGCGGGCTACAACGTTCAACCTTACTATCTGCCAGGCAATTCCCATCCCTTCACCATAAGTCTGTTCGGATACTATTCTACCCACTATTTCGATTGGCAGCCCGAGCAGATCACCTTTAAGAGCCTTCACGGCCACTACGACGAGCCGCCCGGTCAGGACGATCCTATCGAGCAATGGCTCTACTCCGGAGGCAGCAACCCTCCGGTGAGCGCGTTCCTCAGGATTCACATTAACTTGTGGCTGGTCGGCGGACAGGCCCCCTCGGACAGTCAGGACGCGGAAATCATTATCACGGACGCCGACCTTCCTCCCGTTCGAGTGGCGACGATAGCGGCCGCGAAAGACCTTCCAGACGAGATCGACGTGTCCGGCATAGATGGGATTGTGAGCGCGTCGTTTCCGGACTTTTTCTACATCCAATCCGATTCGCGAGAGTGTGGGATCCGGGTGGAGAAACAGTCGCATGGGATTTCCGAAAGGTCCCGCGTCAAAGTAGCCGGGACGATGGAAACCAGCGCGGACTGCGAGCGGCGCATTCGCGCCTCGACGATATCTATCGAGGGCCCCGGCGAAGCCATTCCGGTGGCGCTGCAGAACATTGCGCTTGGCGGCGCGGACTGGCGCCGCCATGTGTGGGGCAATCGCGGACAGCAGGGAGTCACGGGTGGCTTCGGGCTGAACAATATCGGCCTTCTTACGCGCTGCTGGGGCAGGCTCACGGAGGTCGGCGCCGGCCTGCTGTGGGTAGACGACGGCTCCCGAATATCCACCGACACCGGCCGTATCGGAGTTCGGATCGAGACGCCGACTTCGCCGCCGCCTCAAGAGCTTCATGTCGGCGACTATGTGGCGATCACGGGGGTGTCCGGCCTGGTAAAGCTCCCGTCAGGCGATCTCGTCCGTCGCGTGCTTACGAGATCGTGGGCGGACGTAGTCGTTCTGAATGGCTCTTGATGCGTCGAGCAAGACTGGAAACCCGCTGGTCCATCGGTTGCGGGTTTTCTTTTTGTACCAGTGGTTTGGATTTTTGTTGTTGACGAACATCTGTTCGCGTGGTATATTCATCCTGGGTTAGGTGGATATCAGAACTCATTACTCATACCTCATCCCTCATTACTGAAGCATGGTCCATCTCCACGTCCATTCCAACTTTTCCTTTCTTGATGGCGCAAGTTCGGTCCAGGCTCTGGTCGATCGGGCAAAGGCTGTCGGCTGCGAGGCTTTGGCAATCACCGACCACAACGGCCTCTACGGCGCCGTCAGATTCTACGAATACGCCAGGAAAACAGGCATCAAGCCGATAATCGGCGCGGAGATGACGGTGGAGGGCGGTCATCACCTCGTCCTGCTGGCGAAAGACTTGCGGGGCTATTCGAATCTCTGCAAGATCATCACACGCGCGCATCTGTCTCACGAGAAGGGACTTGCGGAGGCAAGCCTGGATGTCTTGAACCGGCACAGCTCCAACTTATTCTGCCTTTCAGGGTGTTGGCGAGGCGAGGTTCCGGCTTTGCTTGTTCAGGGCAAACCCGACGCCGCCCGCGCCGCGGTGGAGCGATACGCCGAGATATTCGGGCGCGAGAGCTTCTTCGTCGAACTGCAGAACCACCTGCTTCCCGGATCGGGCCTGCTCAACCAGCAGCTCGCCAGGCTCGCCGGCGAGCTCGGCCTGCGAACGGTTGCCACGAACAACGTCCATTACGCGGAGAAACAGGATTTCAAGGTTCATGACATCCTCACCTGCGTCAGAACGCTCACACGGCTGGATGAGCACAGCGAAGAACGCAAGCAGAACGCGGAGTACTATCTGAAATCCCCCAAGGCTATGGCCGCTCTGTTCAAGTCCTATCCGAAGGCAATTGCGGCCACCAAATGGATCGCGGAGCGGTGCAATCTCGACCTGGGCCTGGGCTCCTACAGGTTTCCCGATTTTCCGGTCCCTGAAGGCGAAACCGCGTACAGCTATCTCTGCAAGCTCTGTTTTGAAGGACTGGAGCGGCTGTATAAACCGATCACGCCGCGGGCAATGGAGCGTCTGCAATACGAGCTGAAGGTCATCCACGACCTCGGTTTCGCCGAATACTTCCTCGTGGTTTGGGATATAGTCCGGCACGCTCGATCGCAGGGAATCCGCTGCTCGGGCCGCGGCTCCGCGGCCGATTCGCTGGTGGCTTATTGCCTGGACGTGACCATTGTCGATCCGCTGGAGCACGATCTTCTCTTTGAGCGGTTTCTGAACCCCGAGCGCAAAGGGATGCCGGATGTGGATATCGACTTCGACGCCGCGCGCCGCGATGAGGTCATCGATTACATCTACAAGCATTACGGCGAGGACAAGGTCGCTATGGTGTGCACCGTGAGCACGCTGCAGGCGAAATCGTCCATACGCGACATCGGTAAGGCGATGGACTTTCCGCCTGAGGAGATAGACCGGATCGCAAGCGCGCTTCCTCACGTCGGCACAAAGCACATCCGTGAGGCGGTGGAGAAGCTGCCGGAGCTACGCGACCTCTCCCTGCGGAAAGTGGAGGCGCTTATAGAGGTTTGTGAGAGAATCGACGATTTTCCTAGACACCTGAGCGTTCATCTGGCCGGCGTTCTTATCGGCAAAGGGCCGCTTACCGACCTGGTTCCCCTGGAGTGGGCCACCAAGGGCGTGATAGTCTCGCAGTTCGACAAGGACGATATAGAGACCCTCGGCCTCGTGAAGATGGACATTCTCGGTCTGCGAAACCTCTCGGCAATAGAAGACGCGCTCGCCATTATAAAGCGCAACCGGGGGATCGATTTGGACATAGACAACATCCCTCCGGACGACCCTGAGGTTTACGAGCTGATCAGGTCAACAAAGACTGTCGGCCTGTTTCAGATCGAATCGCCGGGGATGCGGGGATTGCTGGGCAGGCTGCAGCCGGAGAAGTTCGAGGACCTGATCGCGCAAATCTCGCTATTCCGCCCCGGTCCGATGCAGGCGGACATGATCAATCCGTTCATCGCCCGCCGGCACAAGGAGGAGCCGGTCACTTATCTTCATCCCTGCCTGGAGCCGGTCCTCAAGGACACCTACGGCGTGATTCTCTATCAAGAGCAGGTCCTGGAAGTATCGCACGTTCTTGCCGGCTTTACAATGGGGCAGGCCGACTCGCTGCGCCGGGCGATGACAACCGACCGATCGCAGGAGGAGATGGAGAAGATACGGCGCGGATTTGTAGAGAGCGCGATGCGTCGCGGCGTTACCGAGAAGGTCGCGGAGGAGGTTTTCTCCCGCCTGCGCGCCTTCGCCGCTTATGGGTTCTGCAAAGCCCACGCGGCGTCGTTTTCCAAAATCGCCTACCAGACCGCCTATCTGAAGACCCATTATCCTGCCGAATTCCTGGCGGGCATACTCTGCAACGAGCCGATGGGCTTCTACCCCGCCAACGTGATCATCGACGAGGCCCGGCGTTTGGGGATTCCCATTCTAGGCGTGGATGTGAACAGGAGTGAGAAGAAGTATGGAGTCGAGGGGTGGGGTTCAGGGCAGGACGCAGATGGGAAGGGAGGAGTCGGAGGAGTTGAGGGAGTCGAGGGGTGGGGTTCAAGGAAGAACGCAGATGAACGCAGATGTGCACAGATAAACGCGGATGGAGAGGAGGTCGGAATCGGAGGAGTCGAGACTCTCAACTCTCAACCCTCAACCCTCAACTCCGACACTCAGAACTCAGCACTCAGAACTCGGAACTCCCCTCATCCCTATGCAATCCGCATCTCCCTCTCCCAGGTCAAAGGCATGACCGAGGCGGCGATGGACTCGATTATAGAGGCGAGAAGCAAGGCCCCGTTTACTTCTTTCAGCGACTTCTGTATGCGCACACACGTGGACAGGCCGATCGTGGAAAACCTCATCAACTGCGGCGCATTCGACCGGTTTGGTCACCAGCGGACCAAACTCTTCTGGCTTTTGGGCGAGGTGATCGACGCCAAGAAAAAGAGCAGACCTGTGCAAGATTCCGGCACGATCTTTGACGGTATGTCCATCTGCGACCTGGACGGACAGCTCGACGGCCTTCCGGACATGCCCGAGCCGCCGCTGCACGAACGGGTGAGGATGGACTACGACATCCTGGGTCTCTCGCCGATTTGCCATCCGATGATCTTCTACCGCGAGAAGCTTACCAAAGCCAGGATCATCAGCAGCGGCAGGCTCGAAGCTCTCCCGAACAATACTATAGTAAAGCTAGCAGGGGTGGTGGTGGTCTGTATGCGCCCGCCGACCAAATCCGGGACCATCGTGGTGTTCATTACCCTTGAAGACGAAGAGGGTTTGGCGGATTTCGTAGTCTTCCCGAAGGTCTACGAGCAGTATGGCAAGGTCATCTACAACAACCCCGCGCTGATAATCGAAGGCAAGCTGCAGAAAATGGGCAAGCGGGGCATATCCATCCTGGTCAGAAAAGTCAGCCCTCTCACCGCCGACTATCGCACCGATTCCGCAACCCCGCCGCCGCGGTTCAAGGAGCGAACGCGCATCGCCGGGGCCAGAAGTTGGGTGAGGCAGACCGGAGTTTGATTCTAGCTGTATACGTCACGCCTATGCCCAACGTGGAGTATGGTGATAGTTCTGTCGGCGTCGTTTATCTCGTAGATCACCCGGTAATCGCCGATCCGAAGACGCCAGCCATTACGGGATGCGAGCTTACGACTTTGCCGCGGCCTGGGGTCAGATGAGAGGGAAAGCAGAGCCTCTCTTACACGATCGTAAGCGATAGCTGGAAGCTCGGAAAGCTCCTTCTGAGCCCGGCGTAGAATGAGGACGCGGTAACTCACCGCCGTGAACGCTCTATCTCTTCGAGAGCTTGTTCAAGTGGCAGCGCCTCATCGCCGGATGCCTTTGCTCTGTCGTAAGTCCGTATTGACTCCAGCTCTTCAAGGTCACGCAGCATCCGGCGATATTCCCTGACATTCAGAATAACTCCGACCTGTCTTCCCGTCGAATCCGTAATGAACCTTTGTTTCTGAGCAGGCACAGATATCACTCTCCCATCCAAATCCAAAGGTATTATACCACGCGCGTTTGTTCAACTCAGCATGACAAGGGCGCAACCAAACCAACCCAGTAACAGTTCAGAAATGGAGAGAACTCTCACCCTCACCCCATTCGCTGCGCTCAGGGCAGGCTCTAACCCTCTCCCTCAAGGGAGAGGGGATTACGCTCGTCGTCTCCCGAAAGTGAGCAGCGAAGAGAGTCGTACTCACCAAGCCTGAACTCTTACCCAACCCAGTGCATGGACGCCTGAAAATGGTATAATACATAGGCAGGAACTGGAGACAGCGGCATGCCGAAGATATGCGAGTTCTTTGGAATATCGATCTATGTATATTACCGAGAGCATCAACCGCCGCATTTCTACGCTATTTATGGTGATAGCGAAGCCTTGATCTCCATAGATACTCTATCAGCGATAGCAGGCAGGCTGTCTCCGAGGGTGATGGGCTTGGTTGTGGAGTGGGCGACCATACACCAGCCGGAGCTTGCGGAAGCTTGGGATCATGCACGGGCGCATGAGCCCGTCGGATCTATCGAGCCACTGAGGTGGAGAAGATTGCAGCGAATCTCATACGTTGAAGCCTTGGCGGACTACCGAATCAGAGTCCGTTCCGAAGACGGTCTGGAAGGCGTAGTGGACCTCTCGGATATGGTCGGCAAGGGAGTGTTTGCAGACTGGAATGATCCACAGAACTTCGCCAAGGTCTGCATTGATCCAGTGACGGTTTCGTGGCCCGGCGGCATCGACCTCTGCGCCGATTCGCTCCACGAGGAGATAGCTCAACAGGAAAAGGCAGCCTAGCAGTGTGCCTGGTTCGCTACTAGCATGCCGCCCCATCAATTCCGCCCCCGATTTGACGCTCCACCCCCATACTGCTACAATCACCTCATCTACTCGCGGAGGTTGACTCTTGCGCCGGATTGTCGGCTTGCTTCTTATTGTCCTCGTGGTCATACCCGGCTGCGGGCGCGACCGTGGCGTCGGCCAAAACGGAAGCGGGCGGGTGGTCGAGATGTCCGTCTGGCATCCCTGGGGCGGCGTACAGAAGGAGCGGTTCGACCGGGTGGTTAAGGCATTCAACAAGTCACACTCGCGCATACACGTGCGTTCCGTCTTCACACCCAACGATCTGGCGAATAACCAGAAGTTCTACACGGCCGTTGCCGCCGGCAAACCGCCGGACTGCGTATTCGTGGACGGTCAGCAGACTGCCGCATGGGCGGAGCAGGGGGCCCTGGAGTCGCTCGACGCAAGACTCAATAGGGCGGATATCAAGCGCGGCGATTACTTCGCGCCCTGCTGGGACCAGAATCTGTACGGCGGCCGCGTTTGGGCGTTGACGTATTGCGCCGATCCCAACTTTGCGTTTCTCTGGAACAAGAAGGTCTTCCGCGAGGCCGGCCTCGACCCCGAAAAGCCTCCCTCGACCATCGCCGAACTCGACAGGTACAACGATCGGATTACGAAAATCGAACGCGGCAAGATCGTTCGCATGGGCGTCATCCCGTGGGCCCAGTATGGCGGGGCCAATTCCGTCTTCACCTGGGGTTGGGCGTTCGGCGGCGACTTCTACAACGGCAAGATAAGCAAGGTGACCGCCAACGATCCGAGGGTTGTTAAGGCGCTGGAGTGGATTTCGGGCTATGCGAAGAAGTATGACGTGACGAAGGTCGGCTCGTTCGTGTCCGGTTTCGGCAGCCGCGAGCAGAACCCGCTGTACACCGGCCAGGTGGCTATGGCGTGCGTGCACATCGCGAGTCTTGAGGAGATGAAGCAATACGCGCCGAATCTGGATTACGGCCTCGGGTTCATTCCCGCTCCGCTCGATGGGGAGCAGCACAGCTCGTGGGTAGGCGGTTGGTGCCTAGCTATTCCGAAAGGCAGCCGCCATCCGGACGCGGCGTGGGAGTTCATCAAATGGGCCTGCCGCGACCCCAATGGAACTCAGGCGGCGGGCCGAATCCAGGGCCTGTTCCCGGGATACGTCCACTCGCCCTATTTCGACGAAGTCAGAAACAAGCCGGGGTACGGCCAGTTTCTTCAGATACTCAAGGAATGCCGACATCAGCGGCCCGTTATGCCGGCGCAGGCGTTCCTGATGAGTGCGCTCGACCGGGCGGTTGACTACGCGATCTACGGCAAACTGTCTCCGCGCGCGGCCCTCGATCAGGCGACGAAGGAAACGCAGGCGGAGCTGGATTTGAAGCTGGCAGGAAGATAGCTGGGGTTAAGGGAAGAACGCCGATGAACGCGGATGTACGCAGATAGACGCGGATAAAGAGATACCGGGAGTCGGCGTGGTTGAGAGAATTGAGAAGTGGGGTTCAGGGAAATCCACTTGAACACAGATGCACACAGATAAACGCGGATAAACACGGATGGGAATCCAACCGCCCCCTAACCCCCTCCTAAGAGGAGGGGGGACTCCCTCTCCTTCCAGGAGATGGCTGGGGTGAGGTTCGCCTGACATGTCATGAGCCGTAAACGAACGACAACGGAAAAGCGCAATCTGAGGAACGGCCTGTTGTTCTGCTCGCCGGCGATACTCGGCCTGTTGGCGTTCACGTTGTACCCGGCGCTGGCTTCGCTCTACTACAGCTTCTGCAACTATCCGATGCTCAAGCCGCCGGTGTGGGTTGGAACGGCGAACTACCGCACCCTTTTCCACGATCCCGTCTTCTACAAGTCGCTTTCCAATACGGCCTACTATGCCGTATTCGCGACGCCGCTGGGAATGATCGTCGCTTTCCTGCTGGCCCTGCTGTTGAACCAGAAGGTCAAGGGCTTGGCGGTCTTCAGAACGATGTTCTTCGTGCCGTCGATTGTTCCGATGGTCGCCGGCTCGGTGCTCTGGCTGTGGCTTTTGAACCCGCAGTACGGCCTGATCAATACGCTCCTGCGCTCGGTCGGGTTTCCTGAACCCGGTTGGATGGCCGATCCGGCTTGGGCCAAGCCCGCGCTGATCGTTATGAGCGCGTGGGGAATCGGCGGATGGATGCTGGTCTACCTGGCCGGGCTTCAGGACGTGCCGCGGGACCTTTACGAGGCGGCGGAGATCGACGGCGCGAACCTCCTGCAGCGGGCGCGGCATATCACCATACCGTTTATGAGCCCGCACCTGTTCTTCACTCTGGTGATGGGATTCATCGGCGCTGCGCAATACTTCACGCAGGCTTACGTTATGACCAACGGGATGGGCGGTCCGGTCGATTCCACCAAATTCTTCTCGCTCTACCTGTTCCAGAACGCATTCCAATACTGGAAGATGGGTTACGCGTGCGCAATGGCCTGGATACTATTCATCGTGATACTGCTGTTCACTCTGCTGCTTTTCAAGACGTCGGCGAGGTACGTGTACTATGGCGGCGAGCGTTAACGCCGGAATGCCCGCCGGCTCGCGGGCAAGACTTCGGAAGAGGGCGCTTCGGGGCGCAACTTACGCCGCGCTCGTGATCCTGGGGACGGCGTTCACCCTGCCGTTCTTCTGGCTCCTGTCAACGTCGTTCAAACCCGCCGACCGTATCCAGCATTGGCCGCCGGACATTATCCCGATGCGGCAGGTTACGACGAATATCGACGGCGAGATCCGGCGCGTTTACTCCGTCAAGAGACCCGCGGGCGCTCGGGCAGTTCCGGCGGTGACGATTATCAAGCGTCTGCCCGGAAATCGAGCGGTGGTGTACCCGGCGGGTCGAGGATTCACGGTCCGTCCGGCTACCGTGAACGCCGATGACCTGGAGCCCGTCGTGAAACCCGGAATAACCTGGTCGAACTACACCCGCGGGCTGGTCTTCATCCCGTTCTTCCGGCAGTTGAGGAACACGCTCATTATCAGCGTTGTCAGCGTGCTCGGAACGCTTATCTCCTGCAGTCTGGTCGCATACGGGCTTTCGCGGATCGAGTGGCGGGGCCGCAACACGCTGTTCCTGGTCCTTCTGAGCGTGATGATGCTGCCGTACCAGGTCGTCATGGCGCCGCTGTTCGCCGTTTTCGTCAAACTGGGTTGGGTGGACACGTTCCTGCCGCTGACGGTCCCCACGTTCTTCGGCAATGTGTTCTTCATCTTTCTGCTCAGGCAGTTCTTCATGACCATTCCTCGCGATCTGTCCGAAGCCGCCAAGCTGGACGGCTGCAGCGAGTTCGATATCTACCGCCGGGTCATACTCCCCTTGGCCAAGCCCGCGCTCGCGATGGTGGGGCTGTGGACGTTCATGGGCGCGTGGAACGACTTCCTCGGTCCGCTTATCTACCTGGTAGACGAGGCCAACTACACGCTGTCTCTTGGCCTGGCGATGTTCCTCGGCCAGTACGGCAGCGAATACGGGATGCTGATGGCAGTCTCGACCGTTGTGACGATCCCGATCATCGTGCTGTTCTTCTTCACTCAGCGGACGTTTATACAGGGGATCACGCTGACGGGAATCAAGGGGTAGGGTTTCTAGGGTTCCAGGGTTGTAGGGTCTTGAGGTTACAGGGGTTACAAGGTCGATTCGCTCCCATCCGCGTTTATCTGTGTATATCTGTGTTCATCTGTGGATTTCCCTGAACCCCGCCTGCTCCGACTCCTAATCAGGGCATTGTGCTCGTTTGGCATCTCAACTATACTGATTGTTGGTATTCCACATCCCTGCTGTGCGCGGGTCTCCTGACTCCGCACGAATCGAACAATAAGGAGTCCAGATCATGGCAAAAGCAACGGCGTTGGCAAGCGAAGTCAAGCAATTCGAGCGAAATACACCCGCAATCGGCGTATTTGCGGCGGGAGATCCGAGGATCGACCAGGACAGCCGGCAGCGATGCCGGAACATCGTTCGGATGTCGGCGGATATCCTGGCCGATCGGGTGAAGCTCCCAGACGGCTCGCCCGTCAGGGTCGTCTACGCGCCGATACTCGTTGACGGCGAGAAGCAGGCGGATATCGTCGCCAGGCAGTTCCAGGACGCGGGCGTCGGCGTCATCGTCTGCACTCCCGACACCTGGGCGTTTCCGCAGCTCAGCGTGATCTCGCTCCTCCAGCAGTTCCCGAAGGACACGCCGATCAACTTCACCTGCGGCAACAGCGGGCCGAAACCCGGCGTGGTTTTCGCCCACGCGGTGAACGGCGCATTGGCCCAGTCCGGCAGGCTCTCGCACCTCAACGTCGGCACGTGGCCGGATACGGGCTTGCGGCCGGCGATGACCGAGGACACGGCTGAGGCGCTGGTGGACTGGGCGTTTGCCGCGATCACCACTCAGTCGCTCAAGGGCCGCAGGGTCGTGATATTCGGCCACGACTCGATGGGTATGGAGACGGCTCTGGCGCACATCATTCCCACCCGCAACCGGTTCGGCCTTGAGATCACAAGGCTGGATATGAAGTTGCTCTCGGATATGCTGCAGAGGAAGTCGTACAATGAGGTGGAGCTGAAGGCTTTTTGCACTTTTGTGGAGAAGCGCCTGGGCGACAGGCTGGAAATCCGAGACAGGGCCGACTCCCGCAGGTTCGACCAGAGCCTGGCGATGTATCTGGTGATTCGGGATTTGCTGAAGGACCTGAACGCGGTCGGCGGCGGGTTCATGAGCCAGCTCGAGTGGGGTTCGGATCGCAGGGGTATCCCGCTTCCCGTGGCTGACGCGGCGGAGTCGTTCTTCAACTCCACGTTCGATCATAACGGCAGGAAGATGCCGGTGCCGTTCGCCACTGAAGCGGACGTTCAGGCGCTGCTGACGATGCTCTTCTTCTCCGCCCTCACCGGCGGAAATCCTCCGCTCTTCATGGACTTCCGCAAGGTGTGGGAGAAGTGGGAGCTTGACGGCCTGGCGCGGAAGGTCGGAATCGAGCTGCCCGAAAACGAGCCCTGGGCGCAGAAGGGCCTCGTAGACGGCGACAACTCCGGCAGCGCGTCGCTCGACTGGGCGGCCAAGCCCGGCGC
Organism: Armatimonadota bacterium; assembly: GCA_030649165.1. Lineage (GTDB taxonomy): Bacteria > Armatimonadota > UBA5829 > UBA5829 > JAUSEB01 > JAUSGG01. Next base: position 13,983 of record JAUSGG010000251.1, on the reverse strand, counting down.
GACCATAGACGAGATAATGTCAAAAATCAGCATGCCGCTCGCCGACCCGGACTACTTCCCCGGCATGGGCAACTCCGTGACCTACATCTCTCCCGGCGGCCTCGAAGGCATAGCCGGACGCCTCACCTTCAGCCAACTGACCGGCATGTTCAGCCTGAGCTGGGACGAAGCCACCACCGCCGAAGTCCCAGAAAAGCTCGCCTCGGCCCTTTGCCAGGCCACCACTCCCACCTGGCCGCACACGTTCGTAGTTCCCAAATACGCCAGTATGTATGAGTATAAGCACTACCCACCGGCCAACCATTTGCACATGGTCCAGGGCCTCAACCCCGCCCGGCTGGAGTATTGGATGGACCTCAACAACGTGCTGTCGCAGGCAACCTGGTCCGCCCGGCCCAAGTTCATCGAGGGGGTCGATAGGCCGGTCCCGCTGCTGTATTTGGCTAATGGGGGAGAGGATGCGGCGAAGATGAGGATGGGGAGGTAGGCTGTCAGCTTTCAGCAGTCAGCCGTCAGGTATCACATGAGACGATACACAAGTCCGGTCGGAGTTGAAGCCGAATACGAGCCCGGCTCGCGTGGGCGCGTTCTGCGCAATAAGCTGGGCATCAAGCGCGTGATGGGGATGCATAGTGCGGAGTACGAGGCTCTGGTAGCTGCGCAGAAGCTGTACTACGCCAAAATGGTCGACGAGAAGACGTCGATCACAGCGGAGTTCATCAGGAGTATGCACCGGGATTGGCTCGGCGGGATATACGAGTGGGCCGGCGATTACAGGACTGTCGAACTGGAAAAAGAAGGCTTTCCGTGGCCTCCGGCCTATCTTGTACCTGACAACATGAGCCAATTTGAGCGGGATGTCTTGAATGTCCATACTCCCTGCAGACACACTGAGCTTGCTGATGTGTGTAGGTCAGTAGCGATTGTGCACGCCGACCTGCTGCTAATCCATCCGTTCAGGGAGGGAAACGGCAGGCTTGCCAGATGGCTTGCGGACATAATGGTCGCTCAGGCAGGTTATCCTCTGCCGGAGTACCGGTTTGAGGGGATAGGCAGTAGAAGCGAGAAGGAGCGTTATCTGAGCGCCGTAGTCAACGGCTATTCAGTGCGCTATGATGACTTGGCAGGCTTCTTCGAGGAGACAGTGCGGCTGCGCTTGGAGGAGTGAGAACCGCCGCACGGTCGGGCCTTGGCGGACACACCCTCGAATGCGGAGGACGCGGAAGCGTTTTGTCGGACTAACTTGTCCAAAGAGTCCGAACTGAGATATTTGTTCGATCTTGCCAAAGGCGCCATTGTTGTTACCAACAGTGGTATTATACCGCATTTCGGTGGGAAAGTCAGGGCGCCAGATGCGAGCGGAGGAAGACTCATCACCAGCAGCGTAGGGAACAGGAGTAGGTCGTGAGTAAGGACATCAAAGTTACCGAATTAACTGGTAACGTGTTTGCCGATATGGGGCTTCCCGATGCTGAGGAAGCTCTTGCGAAAGCCGAGATTGCATCCAGGATTTGCGACATCATGGCCCGACGCAAGCTGACCCAAGCCAGATTGGCCGCTATGCTCGGCGTCGATCAGCCCAAAGTGTCCGCTCTCGTGCGAGGCCGCTTGGACGGCTTCTCATCGGACCGGCTGTTCCGGTTTTTGAACGCCCTCGGTCGGGATGTTGAGATAGTCATCAAACCCAAGCGTCGAGGAGCAAAACGGGGCGGGATACGGGTTGTTACCGGTTAGGTGGAGAGCCAGGGGACGCCCGGCCCAAGTTCATCGAGGGTGTGGATAACCGATTCCGCTGCTGTATTTGGCGAACGAGGGAGAGGATGATGGGAAGATAACGGTGGGGCAGGTATATGAAAGCGGCAGACGACGGTGGAAGGAATCAAAGAATATGGTTCGAACCGAGATCACTGAGCAAAGCATATTGGGCGCGATCGCCCGCGGCGACTATGCTTTGGCGCTCACCGGAGCGTTCTCCTACCTAGATGGCTCGCTTGGTGGCACAAGAGGCATGAATCGGAAGAAGATGGTGGGGGCCATTCGTGAACACATGCGGGTTTTCACAAAAGCGATGACCGGCGGGAGTATCACCATCGGTAGCATCCACCTACTTTACTCCAAGCTGACGCCCATTGAGGACATACTCTACGACATCAGGTGCAACATCCAGCATGATGCCAAGGTTGACGTTGTCGAACTAACGGAGGAAGGGCGCATAACTGTCACACCGCAGAAAGTAGAGATGCCTCTTGGCATAATACTCGGATTGGTTGCTGTTGCGAAGGCCATAGCCGCCGGCAACGCAGGCGAACAACAGACAGAGTGAAGCGTGGGACGGCCGCGAGACGATCCAAAACGCTTCTGCTCCGCGTACAGTCCTGTCGGATGAACCCGGGATTCTGACAGCAATGCAGGGACATCTGATCACAACGCTTCTCTGGAGTTCGTACAGGATGATACCGCCATTTCAGGCTTACTTTCCGACACTGTCCGTAATGGACCAGTCGCAGAAGGACTTCTACGGTTTTTGGCTTCGGCGATGGCGGCAGGGCGTTCCCGTGAGCGTGGAAGGTCAGATCAGCTATGTTTTCTGTTACATCTATTGCGTCCTGGAACAGATGAACCTTGCATCTGTTCTGAAGGAACTGAAGCGGCTCAGTATTGCCTACGCATCTGAAAAAGAGCCCCTTCCCCTGTATTGCCAGAGTCTTATCGCGGACTGCCACGTGATGATGGGAAATTTCGACAAGGCCGTTGCCGCAAGTCCGAGCGTTGCGGTCTCCAGCCGCGCGTCAGTGCTGGCGGACAAGCTCCTAAGCCTCAAGCTGCGGATGGGACACCCGCCGTCAGGAAAGGACCTGCTGGCACTCGTAGGCCCGGCCGTCACGAGTTGGGGTCGCAAACACATAGCACAGGTCGCGGAGTATCTTGAAATCCTCCTGCAGGGTTACGCAGGCAATGAGCGAGCAAATCTGCTGGAGCTATGGGCGTCAGACAGCCACAGCTACATTTACCAAGGGTTTTCTGGAACACCCGCATGCCGGGAGGTTCCTGGGGTTAGGTGCTACTCATTCAGCAACAACCCCAAGGCCACGGAGTTTGCTGCCCGCCTAATCCGAGAGTCGGAGAACACGTGTCGCGAAGAGATGGATCTACCGCGAGTAGGCGAAGGATGGGTCGCGGAAACGGACCTCTACTATCGGATCAGGGGGGCGTTCGCCGGGGTCGATGTCTTCCATCATGCCCGTCCCTCTTGGTTAGGCCGTCAACACTTGGACATCTGGATTCCTGCCTTTCAGGTTGCTGTTGAGTACCAGGGCATTCAGCACGACGAGCCGATCGAGTTCTTTGGGGGTCGCGACGGCTACCAACGTACGAGACGACGAGATGCGGCAAAGCGGCGTTCATGTCACAGGCACGGGGTCCGACTCATCTGTGTCCGCCCCGGCTATGACCTGAGCACCGTTATTGACGAGATACACAGTGCATCGCCCATCGTCCGGGATTCCTAACTCTGCCATGCTGGTGCGGGAACGGCACTGATCAACCTTGCGTGCCCGGATGCAGCCCGGCTTCGCAGACCGCCTGTGCTGACTCAGACGCGCAGAGCCAGTTCCCGCAGTTCTGCAGCCGGTTGTATGCTTCGGGACACGTCTTTCGTCCCGAAGCACGTGAAGTATCATGTTGTCTGTATACTTCGCAGAGACAAGCGTACCAGTTGACCGCAGCCCCATAACCGGGTAAACTAAACCAGCATCCAAGCACAGCGAAGGTGGTCCTATGGTATCCCAGGAAGCCATTTTTATCCTGCGGGAACGGCCCTATACGGCCAAGCCGTTGGTGTTTCCTCCGAGGTAAGTGATCTCCGCTACCCATCCTTGCCATGCAAAGTCAGTTCCCGCAGCGCCGAGGCTGCGCCAATAGAGACGCCATCTTGACGCGCAAGTCAGCTAACACTAGCATGGACTCGGAGCTTAGTACTCCATTTCATAAATACGGTGACGTATAACTATTGATATGATGTCGTATTGTTATGGTATAATCTCCTCTGAATGGAGGAGCATATGCCAAGGAAGAGCCCATATGTGATCGAGCTAACGCCGGGCGAGAAGGGCAGTCTTGAATCGAGTTCGAGGAAGTATACGTCGTCGTATTATTCCGTCGTGAGGGCAAAGATTGTTCTTCTGGCGGCACAGGACATTGGCAATGATGAGATTGCGCGCAGACTCGACTTGCCTCGACAGATCGTCTCGAAGTGGCGAAAGCGCTTCTTCGAGGAGCGCCTTGACGGCCTCGAAGATCGGCCAAGGCGGGGACGTCCGCCTGTTTTTTCCCCCTCTGGTCGAGGTGGAAGTGAAGGCGCTGGCGTGCAGTCTGCCAAGAGAAAACGGCGTTCCGCTTTCTCGTTTTAGCTCCAGCGAGATAGCATCCGAAGCAGTCAACAGGGGAATTGTTGCACAGGTCAGCGGCGTAACGGTATGGCGCTGGCTGAGTGAGGATGCCATTCGTCCGTGGAACCATCGAAGTTGGATATTCCCTCGCGACCCTGATTTTCAGGAGAAAGCGGAGCGTGTTCTGGACCTTTATCAAGGCATCTGGGAAGGCGAGGAGTTGGGAGACGATGATTACGTGATCTCCGCCGATGAGAAAACCAGCATCCAAGCCAGAAGTCGAAAGCACGGTGTTATACCGCCTGGTCCTGGAGAGATTATGCGCGTCGAGCACGAATATGAGCGTAAGGGAGCGCTTGCCTATCTGGCAGCTCTGGATGTAAGGCGTGCCAAGATCTTTGGACGCTGCGAGGCTAAGTCCGGCATCAAGCCTTTCGACCGTCTCGTGGAACAGGTTATGAGTCAGGAGCTTTACCACAGTGCGAGAAGAGTATTCTGGATCATTGACAACGGTTCGTCTCACAGGGGCGAGCGCTCCATCAGACGCCTGCAAGAGGCGTGGCCTAACATCGTGCCCGTACACTTGCCGGTCCACGCAAGCTGGCTTAACCAGATTGAGGTATACTTCTCTATCGTTCAAAGGAAGGTTCTCACTCCCAACGACTTCTGCTCTCTAGAATCGACTGCCGACCGAATCCTCCAGTTTCAAGAGCGATACGAGGAGATGGCCGAGCCTTTCGAGTGGAAGTTCACACGGCATGACTTGGCAAGACTGCTCGCGAAGCTATCGCCCAAGCCCCTTCCGACGACACTTGCCGCTTGATCAACAAGATACGTCATCGAACTTATGAAATGGAGTACTTAGACTATGAGACATCTTCTACTGAAAGAGCTTCAGGATGAGCTGAAGGCAAACGGCATTCCCGAACTGGCGCGGAAACTCAAGCGTGAGACGGGCTACAACGCGCGCAGACGCAAGATGCGCCGGAACCCGGAAGAGGCGAAGTCACTGTATGCGCCAAAACCTTAGTCCGGACGAACTGGCAGCTCGGCTCGCTCCTCACCGAGAGCGTCTGATCGCTCAACCGAAAACCAGCGTCGTCTCGCGCCTGATGCGCGTGGCATCTGTCATCACCGACGCGTTCGTGGAGGTCGGAGCATCTCCTCCCGTAGTGGTTGGAGGACTTGCCGTGGAGACATATACCGCTGGCGGCTATACGACGAAGGATATCGATATGATCGCCGAGGACCCACGGCTTGAAACGGCCGTGATGACCGCTCTCGGATTCCGGAAGAAGCCGGGCGTCCGGCATTACGAGCATCCTTCACTGGATGTGATGGTCGAGTTTCCGACAGGCCCTCTGGAGGGCAGTAGTGAGCGTATTGCCGATGTGCAGCTCGAAGGCGGCGGACGGGTCTACGTTATTGGCGTGGAGGACATCATCCTTGACAGGCTGGCGGCATACGAACACTGGGACCATCGCCGAGCCAATTCCGAGGACGCTACCCAGGCCGTGTCGCTTATCGTTGCGCATCGCGCGCGCATCGACTGGGACTATCTTCAGCAAACAGCCGATCTGCGAGGTCTCAGCGACGCCTTGAGAGAGTTGATTGTCCGCTCGGATAAGTACTGATGCATACCACCTTGGGATCTAGTTTCTATATCACAACCGAAGAGGTGGAAGAGGCGCTGGCTGTTGCCGAGGAAATGGAACTAGAATGAATGATGACATCAACGTAACCGAATCCAGCGGCAACGTCTTGTATGCTTCGGGACACGTCTTTCGTCCCGAAGCACGTGAAGTATCATGTTGTCTGTATACTTCGCAGAGACAAGCGTACCAGTTGACCCCAGCCCCATAACCGGGTAAACTGAAGCAGCATCCAAGCACAACGAAGGTGATCCTATGGTATCCCAGGAGGCGATTCGAGACCTGAGTTCCCGCATCGCTCGCGAGTTCAGCCCTGAGAAGATTGTTCTCTTCGGCTCCTACGCCTGTGGCACGGCTTCGGAGGATTCCGATGTCGATCTGCTCGTCATCCTGCCGTTCGAGGGCAGGAACCTGCGCAAGTCCCTGGAGATCCTCAACAAGGTAGACCCTCACTTCCCTGTGGACCTGTTGGCCAGACGTCCCGACGACACAGACAGACGTTATCGCGATGGCGACCCGCTCATCAGAGAAGCGCTCGATCACGGAGTGGCCCTTTATGAACGAGGTGGTTAGAGAGTGGGTCGAGAAGGCCGAAGGCGACTTCCTCACCGCCCGACGTGAAATGGCGGCGCCCGACAGGCCGAATTACGATGCTGTATGTTTCCACGCGCAACAGTGCGTCGAGAAACTGATGAAAGCTCTTCTCATCTCAAAGAACGTCGTGCCCCCGAAAACGCACGACCTCGTGCGCCTCAGTGATCTGCTTCAATCAGCGATTGAGGAATGGACCTGGCCCCTTCCTGATCTCAGGTTTCTAGACCGGGCGGCTGTTCAGTTCCGCTACCCCGGCGAATCGGCGAATATGGAGGACGCTGAAGAAACCCTCTCCATCGCGTCAGTACTCAGACAGAGATTGATCACGTTACTCAACCCGGGGCCGCTCTTCGCGGATTCGTGATCGCATCACGAGCAGATGAGGAAAGACAAATGACCAACCTCGTAGAATGCGTGGAATCCAGTGGAAACGTGTTTGCCGACCTGAATGTTCGGAATCCGGAGGAAGCCCTGCTTAAGGCCGAATTGGCCATGCGCATCGCTGACGTGATAGAGAGCAAGGGACTGAGCCAGGAAGAGGCGGCGCGCGTTTTGGGAATCAGACAGCCGCACATCTCCAAGCTGGTGAGAGGCCAACTCCGCGGCTTCTCAATCGGCCGGCTGCTCAAGTTCCTTCTGGCATTGGATCAGGATGTCGAGTTGGTGATTCGACCCAATCGAAAGCCTACAGAGCCTCGGGAAGTTAAAGTACACTCGCTGAAATAGCGGCAAGACTTGTCTCACGTTCGTTGAGACATTCGCCCGAAACCTCCGCCGCTTGTGCTCAACTCCCCGCTCACCTTGCCGGCACCGGCGTAATGGCCTCAGATAGGACCATCCGATCTGCGTCCAGTGTGCGTATTCTGAGGAACGCTGCTTGGCTGGGAATATCCACTTTGACGACGTACGGGCTCATGGCGTACCGATGCTTGAGGAGCGACTTATTGGCGTCCATCACGCCGACTTCGAGCCGATCAACCCCAGTTGTGTCGCCGGTCAGTGTTACGCTCAAGGCGATTGGATCGACCCACTGGGCGGTGGTGTTATCCGTGAGCTTGACCGGGGCAGGGGCAACCCATGCCGGCCTCTCAGGCTTTTCCAGACGTTGCGAACCCCAGTAGTCGTAGGGATAGAGCCCAAAGCCGTAGTAGCGGTACGGATATCCGAACCCGAAGTGGAAGCTCCTGTGATGTCTGTGCCGCGGATAGTTGTGTCGATAGCTTCGTCCGTCTCGGTGTCTGGTACCGTCATGACGGCCTGGTGGTCGGTTGTATGTCGGGCGGTTGCCGAGCCTGTCGCTCCGCCGGACCGCGCTCGAACTATGACGCCCTCCAGCGCCGCTCCGCGAACCGAAGCGGGGCGCGGAGTATACTGAGGTCGCTGCCACGATTAAGGACAGCGCCAAAGCCAGCGCCGCGCTAAGCCGCGCCAACTTGTTTCTCATTCGATTTGCCTCCCGGACAGGCACGAGTGTTCGTGTCGTCTCCAAATATAAAGACGGATTTCCGGTCGTTGGCGTTCCCACCGGTCTGGGTCCCCTCGCAGGCGAGCTGGAATTGGGGTAGACGAAAGGCGGAGGCCCAATTGCCTGAATAAACCACGTTGCCCCACCGCCCAACATGTGGTATATTGTAAAGGAGGAGGGCAATAGTATGGCAATCGCCAGAGTATCAAGCAAAGGCCAGATTACTTTACCATCGGCCGCGCGTCGGAAACTGGGCATCAAGCTAAACTCCCGGGTGGAGATCGAGGTTCGGGACAACGAGATAGCCGTCCGTCCGGTGAAGAGCATCAGCGAGGTTTACGGTGCGCTCAGTGAGTATGCGAAGGGGAAGTCGGCGGATTGGGAAACCATCCGCGCTGAAACTATGCGCGCTGTCGCGGAGGAGGTCGTGAATGAGGATAGGCAGTAGGCCGCTTGCCATCGACACCAACGTCATCCTCAGATACATCCTTCGGGACGACGAGGTCTTGTCGGCCAAGGCCAAAGTGATTTTCGATGCCGTGGAGACAGGCCGGATCACGGTCTTGTGCCATCCAGTCATTCTCGCGGAGGTCGTGTGGGTATTGGAGTCGCACTACAAGACTCCTCCGGAGAAGATCGTGGAGAACGTGCAGCCTATTCTGGAGGCCGACTGTTTCATCATCTCGGACAAAGACGTTTGGCTACGAGCCTTGCGGCTGTTTGCCGGCCCGGTCCCTCATTTCGGCGACGCCTGCGTCTGCGCCGCCGCTATGGAGGAATGCGAGGGCAAACTGCTCTCGTTCGACCGCAAGCTCTCGGCCGTCAAGGGGATCACCCGCTCGGAATCAGTTTGAGCGCAGGGCAAGTAACGACAACATGACCTCATACACCAGACGCGAAATGCTGCGAATCACCGCCGGCGCCCTTTGCGCCGCGGGCGTTTTGGGCACGGATACGGCTGAAGCCGTGACGGAGGGAGCTACTATGGCAAAGTGTAACGAACCCAAACCCCGCCACCGATCAAGACACGAATGTTCTGGACCTGGGACCACTCCACCGAATGGGCGCTGAACAGGGCCGGCGCTCAGACGCTGGGCGCGTCCAACTATTATGGCCGCCGGCCTGAGACGTTCATCGAGGACTACACGCGGCTGCTGCAGTGGTGCGGGAAGCATCACATCGATGCGGTTGTGGTGTGGGGCCTGCTTAGGGACATCCACGGCGGGGTCGAGAGCGCGAAGCGTCTCTGTGATGTTGCAGCCAAGAACGGTGTCAGGCTGCTTTGCGGGGTTGGACTGAACGCCTACGGCGGAGTCTACTACGAGGGCAACTCCCCTTACAGTCTGGAGAAGCATCTTGAAGCCCATCCGGAGCTTTATGGCTTTGACCAGGCGGGCAACAAGATGGCGTTCAACTTCGGACTGCTTGGGCAGAAGATCACTCACCATGCGTGCCCGTCCCGCGGGGAGAACCAGCAGTTCGCCGCCGATTCGCTGCGCTGGCTGTTCACCCAATTGCCGCAGATCGGCGGAGTGCAAATGGAGACGGGCGATACAGGCATATGCCGGTGCAAGACCTGCAGGGAGCGAAGGACGCATCCTGAGAACGAAGCGAGCCTCTCCTGGGACGATATGGCGCTTATGTACCCGATTGCGGCGAAGGCGATACGCTCCGTTTCCCCGGATGCTTTGATAGTCTGCGAGACGTACTCCAATCCCGAGCCGTCGCCCGACCCGAAGAAGCCCCAGGGGTTCGGAGAGAACAAAGCCGCGTGGGCGGACGAATGCCTGGCCAAGTTCCCGGAGAAGGTGTTCGTACAGTGGGTCGGCGATTCGCTTTCGAAGCCCAAGAACTCGGTCGCGTGGACCGACGCCGGCAAGGTCTCCAACGCGCCGCGGTCCAACATCATCCGCGCGCACTATTCGACCTATTGGATGGGGCAAAGGGGCGAGATCGCGGTCGATTGGATTGCGGACCTGGCGCAGAAGAGTACAGCCCACGGCATGGAAGGCCTCTCGATCTTCGGGGAGGTATCGCCGTTTGTCGCCGGGGCCGAGCTGAACTACCTCGCGCTGGAGAACCTCGGGAGCGCCTCAAACCCGAAGGCGAGCCTCGAAATCTTCTTCCGCGATGTGGCCGATCCACTCCTGGGCGGCAAAAAGCGCGGCAAACAGTTCCTACAGCTAGCTCGGACCTTCGGTGACGGTCCGCGGGTTGCTGATGCCCTCAAAGAGATCTACCCCCTGTGCGCCAAGCTCCCGCCGGACGCCGCGAGACGTTGGACCTGGCTGGCGAACTCTCTGTCGTCGTCGGTGTGCACGGCGGGCTGATAAGCAAGTAATCGTCGTCTTTGGCTTCAGCCTCCATCATCAAACCTGATCCCGGCCTTCTGAACCTCCTCGTAAGGCAGCCGGCAGGCGTCGGATAAAGCCTATTTGCCGCGCATAACCCCACCCCAACCCTCCCCTGAATGGGGAGGGGGCAGGTTCCGTTGTTTCGGGAAGCCCGTTTCCCGAAACGGCCCCCCGCGCGCAACCGGAGCAAACCGCAGATGGGGAATGAGCTGGGCCGGAACCGTCAACTGTCAACCGACAACCGTCAAGCTGTGTCCGACACCTGATATACTTCCGGTTCTTCCGGCCAGGTCATGGCCGGCGGGTCGTCACATTGGAAGCGGATCAACCGCCGCTTTTCGAGCAATACCATCCATGTGACCAGCGTGTACTCGATGTGGGGCTGGCTGGGGTGAAACTTCGCGCCGTCTTTGCGCAGTCCCCGCGGGAAGGGCGTCGTGAACAGCGTCTGCAACGCCTCGACCGTGATCGGCTTGGGATCATCCAGAAAGTCGGCCAGAATCCGTTCGGCAAGATCGCAGGCCTCCCAGAACGCCACGTCGACGCTCTCTTTGGCGTCCCACCGGCTCCCGGCGAGGGCCAGGTATTCCTCGCGCATTGCCCGCTGATGCCGCGCCGGCGCCGAGTCGGGGTCCCGGCAGACCATCCCGCTGACGTGGCTGCGTCCGTGGACGGTCGGGTAGAAGACTTCGACGTGACAACGGGAGCACTTTTCGACCATCGCCGAACGTCGCTCCCGGTCCAGAATGAGGTAGTTCACTCCGCTGTAGAAGGAGCAGTACCTGGTCAGGAACTCCACCGTTGACGGCGTGTCCTGACAGAAGTGAGCGCACATCTCCAGGACCGGCAGCGGGAATATCTCCTCCGGTTCCACGTCCAGGTGCAGGCCGCTCCCCACTCCGGCTAGTCTTACCGGCTGGGAAAAGGAGGCAAATCCGCTGACAAACCTCTCGGAGGTCCGGTCTTTCCGCCAGAAGGTCGCCGGGTCATCGACGTTCTTGATGAGGACGGGACCCTCGTCCGTTTCGGGAAGGAAGGCGACGCGGCATTTCTCGACCAGTCCCGAACCGGGAGTTCCCGTACTGCGCCCGCGGCGCTTTTTGGCGGCCAGTCGAAAGCCGCGAAACGACAGGTAGTCGTTGAGGCCGCCCAGAACGGCGCGGTCCCATTCGCTCAGGCCGGCGGCGACCAGTTCGCGCTCTAACGCCAGGCGGTGTTCCACCCAGGGCTGCGCTTCAGGGTATTTCGCCGCGGACGGAATCCGGTCCAGCCGCTCGCGGTGGAAGTCGATCAACCCGCTGAAAAGCGTCTCGCGATCGGCCCAGGGGCTGTCCGCCATCACACGGTCCACGGGGCCGTCGATGAACTGGTCGCGCTCATCGCGGGCTCGTTCGATGATCTTCGCCGCTATGGAGGCGACATCAGGCAGTTCTATGTTCATGGCTCTTTGTTAGAAGTTGAAGGTTGAACGTTGAGTGTTGAAAGAAACCCCCGTTTAGAAGTTAGAGGTTAGAGATTAGATCAGTCCAACCCCACCCCAACCCTCCCCGATCTGGAGATTAGAAGTTAGAGGTTGGAAATTGGAACGTTCAACCCTCACCCCAGCCCTCTCCCTTCCAGGGAGAGGGGGTCAAGAGCGTTCTCGGGAAACTGGACTGTTTCATGGCTTTTTGCTGTACAGAAACGGTCGCTCGTAGATGCCGTTGGCGCCGAAGTACTCCTCGTTGGAGAGCACGCGAATGGCGATGACGTTCTTGCCGGGCTTCAGATACTTGGTAACGTCCACCTCCAACTCCGACGGCCGGAACCACGCTTGCTTGAAATCGTTCCGTCCGGCGTACTGCCCGTTCACCCATACCCATCCCTGATCGTTCATCGCCGGGCATAGCAACTTCACCGGTTTTCCTGCGCTAACGGCGGGCACATCGACAGTAAATCGATACCAACCTAGGCCGCGGTAAGGATGGCCGTCTTTTGTCATCAGCGGAAGCCCGTCTTCGTCATTGAGGCCCTGGCTCTGCCAGCCGAGATCGGTCCTGCAGATCCGCCACTTCGAGTCGTTATAGTCCGGTTCCATCCAGCGGGCGAATCGACCAACGTCACGCTTATCCGTGCTGAACCGCGCCTGGTCCGTGGGCGGTGCGAAACCCAAAGACTTGGAGATATGCTTCAGTTCGCGGTCAAAACCCATGAGGGGAAGCGCCGCCACCAGCGTTCCGCCCTGCCTAGCATCGATCCTTGCGGCGTAACGGTCCATCCGCGCAGCTTCCCAGCTCATAGAGTACGGGGACTGCTCCCAGCCGAATGTGGGACAGATCTCGCGCATCTTCAGCTTCAGCGCCAGCATCTGGCGCATCATGCTCGCGGCTTCCGCAAAGCGCAGCTCCTGCTTAGCTTGGAGCGATTGGGCATAGAGGCTGAGGTGACCGAACATAAGCCGCTCAAGCTTCACGTGGGATTTTTCCGCATCCGTGGAAGCTGCCGCCTCCGCAGCCTTCATATCGGTCGCCAGACGAGACATGACCGCCGGCGTGTAGACCAGAGGCAGCACCACGTCCTCATGACCGTGAGCTACAGCACTATCGAAAGCATTCGCGAGCGTCTCGTAGTAGTCGCGCATTGGGGCGGCGGCCGGTCCAAACCACTTGCCGTAGAAATCGTTCAGCAGGGCTTTTACGTCCGTCTTCGTGTTCCACTCCATTGCGAAGCGTGTCAGGTATGTGGGAATGCCCAACTGCGACATATCTTTCCACTCCTGGTCCGAGAAGCCGATTCCACCGGCTTCCTTAACAAACGGAATATCAGCCGCTATGCGCTTCTGCTGCGGAGTAAGAGTGCCTTTGCCGACCAGCATGGTGTAGTTGTAGCCATAAATCCACACCTTGTCACTGAGCTTGCACCACCGTTTCAGCATCTCATGCTGCTTCTGCATCTCCCAACACTTGGGGTCGTTGAAGCGGTGAATCGTGCAGGCGTTGATATCGGCGAACATTATCACCAGGTTCTTGTGTCGGTTGAACTCGGGCCCAACTTCCGGTGGGAAATAGCGATTTGCATAGCCGTTAGTCGTGATGAAATGACTGGGGTACTTCTTCGCACTCATTTCTAGTATACCGTTGACCCAGAAAAACCACTCCTGGGATGTCAGATACGAGGGAATCGGGTCACCCGCCGGATCGCCTTCCATTCCGGGCCGAAACGCGACGGCCCAGTCGTCAGAGAAGCGGAACGACGTTTTTCGGCAAAGCTCACACAGGCAATATGGAGTGCCGTCATCAGGAGAGAATGGGGAGCACTGACTTCCCACACGAACGTCATGGCCTATCCGGTCAGTCATGGCGTCCAGCAGGCGCGGCTGACCCGCGTACTTAGGATCGTTGCGGCGCAGCTCATCGCTCATACACGGCATGAGGTTACGGCTTCCGTCCGGCTGAAGAGCAAACCACTCAGGATGCTCCTTCATCTTCTCGTCCGGCACGTAACCGTTCAGCGAGCTGTCTCCGGGCACGCCGAACCAATCGACGGCCCAG